>JAFVYB010000052.1 GCA_017500825.1 Myxococcaceae bacterium
GGATTCGGGGCGGGACAAAAGGCCGCCGTCGCCCTAAGCACCTCAGATGACCGGTGATTGCATCGTTTTATTTTAATCGACTTTACGTTAGGTCAAATTCGGTGCATGGGCGACGGAACAATAATAAATTAAATCCGCGTGTTTGATGGAATATGCGTTTTTATTGTGTTTTTCGTCCGCCCAAGCGCCGAATCTGGCCCATCGAGCAGCTCCAAATAAACCCGGGCAAATAAAACAGGCCATTGAGGCGCTTAGGGCGGGCATTTGTCCGTCGGCCCGCAGCCGGCCCCACCTTTAGGTGGGAGCGAGGACCGACGGTTGCGTTAAGGAAAAGGGAGAGCGCGAGAGGGAAAAAACATGGGTTTTTCCCGCTCGCACAATTGACGAATTAAAGTCGCTCGAACGGGGCAGAGCGGGCGCCGACACGCCCATGTCAATTCAAGACTTTGCGTGTCGTTGTCGATCAAGACAATGCCCTGCCAAGGTCAATTCGGGACAATGAAAACGTCATTTATGAATTAAAATCCATTCAACTTGTCTTACCGGGCAGCATTCTCGTCGCGCCGTTGTCTGATTTTAATTCAATCGCGGCGGCGCCTGTCATCGCGTCGTCTTCCATGTCGGGGATGGGCGGCGGTTCTGGTGAACGATTCATGTCCGCGCCGCATTCGCCGCAGCGGCCAGAGGCGCAGGCCCAGTGGTGCCCTGCCCCGCAGGAAGGGCAGTTGACGAGCGTCACGTCGAGTTCGCCGAGACAGGCCGAGCAAAGGACGAATTTTTTGGGGTCGATCTTTGGTGACTGGCTTTGGGCCGCCGCTCTTTCGTGTTCGGGCAGGGGGTAGAGCGTGCGCAGAAAGTCGGCGACGCGTTCGCTCTGCGCGTCCTCGGGGGGCGGCAAATCGTCGGGCGGCAAATCGAGCGGCTGCCACCAGTCGTGGCCGTAGCGCGGCGAGCGCCAGGCAGGGGTGGCGAGGTTGGCCGGGCGGGCAAAACCCTGAAAAACGCGCAGGGCGCTGGCGATAAAGCGCGCGGTCTCCTGAACGCCGTGAATCTCCTCCTCGACGATGACCCAGAAGCGGTCGGGTTCGCAGACGATTTCGCCGCGGCGGCGCGACAAAAGGCGGTGGATGGCGGTGAGGACGGCCTTGTCGTGCATCAGGGCCTTGAGGTCGTCGCAGGGAAGTCTGGCCTTGAGACGGCGCAGCGTCTGGAAGAGCGGGGAGTGGACCTCGGCCACATCGTCTTCGCTGTCGCTGTCGTCGTCCTTGTGGATGGTGAAGGCGAGCGACTCGACTTGGGGGAACTCGATGGCCAGGGCGGTTTGGATGTTTTCCGAAGGCAGGGCGTAGAGCTCATCGGAGGCCATGGCCATCTGGTAGGCGGTGAAGGTGAACTTGCCGACGCTGCCACGGAAGCACGCGCACTGGCGCTCGTGATCCAGCGCGAATGTGCCGAGTTCGCCCTGGGGAAAGGCTTTCTGGCAGGCGTTTAAAAAGCCCGTCTTGTCGAGGCCACGAGAGGCTTCCCGGGTGATGCGGTCCATCCATTCGCTGAGATCTGAAAACAGGCCCATCGCTGTGGTTCTCCTTCGTGTCGGGTGACGCCGCGCGTTCGTTCAGTCGCGGGAGTCGAAGCGGATGAGGCGGCCGATGACCTCGCTCGAAAAGCCGCGTGAGGCGAGGAACCGGGCCGCGCGGGCGCGCGTTTTGGCGTCGCTGTCTTTGGGGAGCGAGGCGAAGCGCCGTTCGAGGAGCGCGCGGGCCTTGTCGAGGTCGCCTCTGGTGTTTTGGTCGTCATGGGCAGCGTCCAGCTCTGCCATGGCGCGCCGCACGAGGTCGTCGCCAAGACCTGCCTGGCGCAGACGGTTGGCGATGGCCCGTCGACCGAGCTTGCCCGCCCTGTCGAGCGATTTGGCGCGCTGCGAGGCGAAGCGCGCGTCGTCGAGGTAGCCCAGCGAGGAAAGGCGCTCGATGGCCGCGTCGATTTCGCCCGCGTTGTGGCCCGCTGTGACGAGCTTGCGCCTGAGTTCGGCCTTCGCGTGATCGCGCAGCGAGAGAATTTTGAGCGCGCGGTCGAGGCAGCTTTGGCTCTGGCGGACTTTGCCTCTGCGGGACGGCGTTTGTTCGGCGCTCATCGGGAAGAGACCTCTCTGAGCCAGAGTTCGGCGCCGCTCTCGTCCTGCGACTTGTGCGCGAGCGACCAGCCGTCGCGTCTTAAAAGCGCCTGGGCCAGGGGCAAATCGGCGCGGGTGAGAATCCAGGTGACGCCGCGATTTTCGAGCCAGGCGATGTCGGCCTCGTGTTCGACGCGCATGTAGTCGCCGAGCGTGCCGTTTGCCTCGAAGGGTTCGAGCCGTCCGTCGACAAAGGTCGGGATCTGGCGCAGCACGAGGTAGCCGCCCCAGTCGAAGTAGTTGAAACCGCGCTCTTGCGACCGTCCGCTCTGTTCCAGCGCGTCGACGGCGGACCTGGGGACAACGCCTTCGGCCAGCTCGTCCGCCCGCGCGAGGTTGAGACACGAGACGCCGCCGAGGAGGAGGGCGCTGACACAGGCGAGCGCGGCGTTGGCGCGGCGATTTTGGAAGCCCTCGGGCGAGACGCGTTCGGACAAGAGGCCTGCCAGAAGCGGCAGCGCGGGAATGGCGAAGCAGGTGATGAGGCGGAATTTGGCCAGGGCCATGGCAAAGGTGAGCGCCACGAAAATCACCTCGATGAGCGAGCGCGGGCGGCGGCCACGGATGAGCGCGAGCGCGATGAGGCCAAAGGCGAGCCAGAGGAGCCAGAAGGCGGGGTGATCAGCGGGAACCGCGGCCCATTCGGTCATCCAGACCTCGGTGTTCTGGCCAATCCACTGAAAGGGACGGGCGATGAAGCGCGCGGGGTCAGGCGTGCACAGCTGCGCCAGAAGGCAGCCGACAAAGGCGAGCGCCCCTGAAAGCGCGAGGAGGGGGTTGGCAGGGACAAAGGCGCGCGACACCACCCAGCGGCGCGCGCGTTCGATGAGGTCGCCCGGTGGCTTGTCCTGCCCCGCGTCGCTGCCTGTCGGGGTGAGCGCGTCGAGGGCGATGGGGCGCCAGAACTTGAACCGCAGCGGCGCCAGGCACTCGGCGGTGAAGACGGCGATGGGGCCCAGTCCAAAAGGCCAGCTGCCGTGGAGGTTGCCCCAGAGGACGAACATCGGCGGCAGGAGCGCGAGGGGCCAACGGCGGCCGGAACGGGCCTCTTCGAGAATGAGGATCTCCAGCGCCAGCAGACAGTGGGCGAGAAAGAGCGGGCGCGAGGAGAAGTTGGCGGCGAGCAAAAAGATCGTCAGGAAAAGGGCGAGGCCAGCGGCGCGGGCGTTGCCGTTCGCGCGAAGGAGGGCGGCTCGGTAGAGGCAGAGCGCGATGGCGATGGCGAGAAAGGCTTTACCCAGGGCCAGACCGAGGTAGCCGCCGATTTTGAAGGCGCCGCCCATCACGAGTTGCGAGAGCCAGTCAAAGGCGGGCCAGGGCGCGTCAAAGGTCCAGGTGTAGGGCGGTTTTTCGGCAAACGCGCCGCTCGTCAGCAGGTCGAGACCAAGCCTGAGGTGCCAGAACAGGTCGACGTCGCCCACGTGATCGATGGCGAATTTGGCGGCCAGAAGCGCGGCCATGAGCGGAATGAGGACTTCCTTCTTCATCGGGACTCCAAAAAGCGTGCGGCAGGGGCGGCGCTTTTAATGCATGGCGCCGAGCTATCGAGACGCATTGCATTGCGTCGAGCTGTCGAGACGAATGGTGAGACGCGGGGCGACGGCAAAAGCGCGACACCTGAACAAGGACCGCTGTGACAGGTGACGGCAAACTGAAAAACGCGGTGGAAGGCGCCATGGATGGGAGAATTGACGGAGGTCGGGCCGCGACTAGATTCCGCGCCTTTTTTGGGCTGACCCCCTCTCTCTGGCGACCCTCCTGACGATGATTGGTTTGAACTCAGACGCGGATTTGTCGCCCTCTCTGCCCGCAGGGGTCTCTGCCCGCGCGCGGGCGTTGTGGCAGGCCTTTGCGCCGCTCGTGAAGGGGCGTGTCTCGGTCGACGAGGTGGTGCGCGCGCGCTACGCCCGGGATGCCTCGGATCGGTCGCGCCTTGGTTTTCTGGCGGGTGTCTCCCCTGCCCTGCCCGAGATCGTCGCCTGGCCACAGGATCTCGCCGAGACGCAGGCGTTGATTCGCCAGGCGGCGGAGATGGGCCTAGGCGTCGTTCCAGTCGGCGGGCTGACCAATCAGTTTGGGGCGGCGCATTTCGAGCGCGGCGGGCTGTGCCTCGATCTCAAGCGCATGAACCGCGTCCTGGAGATTGACGCCGAGTCGCTGGAGGTCGTCTGCGAGGCTGGCGTGAATGGCGCGCGGCTGTCGGCGACACTGGCCAGGCGCGGACTCACGCCGGGGCACATCCCGGCCTCGATCTCCCACGCCACCATTGGCGGCTGGATTGCGTCGCGCGCTTCCGGGGAGGCCTCGGCGACAGAGGGGCGCATCGAGGAGCGGCTGCTCGGTCTCACCCTGGTCGACGGCCTGGGGCGCGTTCGTCAGCTGGATCTCGATCCGATGCGGCGCGAGGAGTCGGCTGCCCTTTTGGTCGGATCAGAGGGAGCGCTGGGCGTCATCTGCTCGGCCCGCCTGCGCCTGCCACCGCGAGGACTGCAGCGCCGCTTCGCCTCCTTTGCCTTCAACGGTCTGGAACACGGCATCGACGCTCTGCGCGCGCTTCTGCGCTCTGGTCTGAGGCCAGCCATGGCCCGGCTGTGCGACCCGCTCTCAAGCGCGTTTCTCACGCATGCCCTCCTGGACGCGACGCCCCGCGTCAAAAGTTCGCTGCAGGGGCACATCGAGGGGCGGGCGCGCGACGCGGTGAACGAGATGATCGCCGGGCGACTTCAGGGAGCGGCGCGGGTGATGAACCTGGCCGCCCGGGCGCTGCGACAGTCCCGTCTCGTGCTCGTCTTCGAGGCCGAGGCGTCGCTCGTCGCGCTGCAGGTGGAACAGGCGTCGCGCCTTCTGCGTGGGCTGTCGGGACGCGACCTGGGCTGGGAACACGCGCGCCACTGGTTCGACAACCGGGTTTCGGAGCGCTCGCTTTACGCGCGGCTGGCCTCCTTTGGCGCGCTCTCACTCGACTTTGACGTGGCCGCCGACTGGAGCCTGGCCGGACGCCTCTGCCGCAAGATGAAGCGCGCGCTTTCGCCGCAGGCGCTTGTCGTCGTCCGCCTCTCACAGCCGCGTCCCGAGGGGGCTTGCCTGAACTTCACCCTGATCGCGCCGCCAGAGCCCTCGCCAGAGGCCACCGAGTCGCGTCGCGCCGCGCTGCTCAACCAGGCGTTGGGCATTTGCCGCGCCGAGGGCGCTGTCTTTGGACATCATGGCGCTGTGGGACTGGATCGGCTGGCGGCCTTTCGCGCCGAACTTGGCAGCGGCTTCCATCTGCTCAGGCACGTCAAGGCGTCTTTTGACCCCGACTGTCGCCTGTGTCCCGGCAGCCTTGGGCTGGAAGCGGCGGCGAACCGAGGCGCGGATCGCGAAGAGAACTTCGACGGCGCGGAAGGCGCCTCCGAGGCCACGGGTGGCGACAACATCGCGGCGGCGGGCGATGGCGGAGAACAGGCGGTTTTGACGGATGAGGCGGCGGCAAACCGGCCCGCGCTGGAGCGGCTGAGCGATGTGGCCGGGCGGATCTTCCGGCGCATGGGCGCGCGGCCCGAAGACGCCCTCGAACGCGGCAGCGAATCCTGGGCCCTGGTTCGGCAAGTGCGCAAAGGCGCGGGCGTCAACGTCCGCCTGCGGGGAGACACCCTTGAGCTCGTCCCGACAAACGCTCACGAGGCGGCGCGTTCACTGGCCGTTGTCCAGTCGATGGAGGAACGGGCGGCGCGACAGGGTTACGCGCTCCGACTGGTGCTCGACGGCTTCAACCGCATCGCAGAGCCAAGCCCGCTGGACGGCAGCGTGCGCGTCGGCGCGGCGGTCAAGGTGGACGAGGTGGAGGCGACGCTCAGGCGCGCGGGATTTACCCTGGGTGGTCTGACGCCCCTGTCGCGCGACGTGAGTGTGGGCGAATGGATCGAAGGGCGATGGGAAGCCATGCGCGCGGGCGCTCGCGGCGAGCTCGAATCTGCGGTCCTCTCTTTCACGGCCATCCTGCGCGGGGGCGGCATTTTGGAGAGCCGTCTGAGCGGTATGCGCGCGGGGCCCAGACTCGAACCGATGATCGTCGGCGGCGCGGGAAGGTTTGGTTCCATCGTCGAGGCGCGCCTGTCTGGACTGCCCATGCCCGAGGCCGAAGAGCGCTTTCACCTCATTCTCGACAGCGCGGACGACCTGCCCCGGCTTTTGCGCGAGGCGCTCGCCTGCGGCCTTTTCTTCACCGAGGGCGCGGTGCGTCAGAAGAGCGACGGGCGAATCTGGGTGCGCCTCCACCTGGCCTCGCAGCCGTTCCGCAAGGAGCGCGACCGCGACTGTCTGCGCGCCATTCTCAAAAATCACGGTCAGGTGCGCGCCATGGGCGAGGTCAGCCAGTTCGACGTGGCGCGCGAGTTTGAGGTGCCGCTGTCGAGTCTGCCCTCTCTGCTGAGCCATGAGCCCGCGCTGGCCATTCACCGCATCAGCGCCCGTTCGGTGGTCATCGTCGGACCGGCCGAAGTCGAAATCGGTCGCGATCTCTCAGCCAGGGACGAGGTGGCCTGAGCCGTCAGCCCGCGCCGCCCACACGAGCACGCCATCATGAACGACGCTTTTTTAGACAAACGGCGCGATCTCGCGCTGTGCGCCCTGTG
This sequence comes from Myxococcaceae bacterium, assembly GCA_017500825.1. Lineage (GTDB taxonomy): Bacteria > Myxococcota > Myxococcia > Myxococcales > UBA5297 > UBA1203. The sequence continues at coordinate 6,790 of JAFVYB010000052.1, forward strand.
TCCCGGCTACTGCGCCGCGTCCTGTCCTGTTCTCGACGCCACCGGCAACAGCGCGCTCTCCCCGGGCGCCAAAATCGCCCTGCTTCAGGAGATCGTCGTCGGCCACAGACGCCTCGACGAGAGCGCCGCCCGCGTTCTTTTTGCCTGCACCGGCTGCGGTCGCTGCGCCGAGGTCTGCCCCAGCCGCGTCGATGTCCCCGAACTGTTGCGCCGCGCGCGCGCTGTCTGCGCGGAAGAGGGCGAATCGCCGAGCGGTGTCGAGCGGCTGCGAACGCGCATGGCCCAGACAGGCAACCCCTTTGGCGCCGATCTCTCAGTCCTGTCACGGGCGCTCAGCGACGACGGCGAGGGACGCGTCTACTTCCCCGGATGCACTGCCCTGGCGCGCGAACAGGACTTTGTGCGCGGCGCGATCGACGCGGCGGCCGGCTTCAACCTGCGCCTGACTCTGACCGAGATGAGCGCCTCCTGCTGTGGCTATCCGCTCTTTGCCGCAGGCCTTGTGAGCGAGTTCACCGAGCACGCCAGAGCCTTTGCCCGACGCGTCGATCACCTGAGCGAATTCGTCGTCGGCGATCCCGGCTGCATGGTGGCCTTCACGCGCCTCTATCGAAAGGTCGGCGTCGAACTCAGAGCGCGCCCGGTCTTCATCCTCAAACTCCTCGAAGACCGCCTGGATCACGCCTTTGGTCGCGCGCCGCTTTCACTGCGCCTCACCTATCACGAGGCCTGCAAGCTCAGGTGCGAGCTCGACTGCCGCGATGCCCCAAGACGCCTCCTGCGCGCCGCCGTCGGCGACTTTCGCGATTCCACGCCCGAGACAAGCGCGTGTTCCGGCGGTGGCGGACTCATCTCCTGGTCGCATCCCGACATCGCCGCGGACCTCGTCGCGCTGCAAAGAAGCCTTTTGGACGGCAAGTCTCAGGGCATCGTCACGGCCTGTCCCAGCGCCCTGCACCGCTTTCACAGCGCCGGCCTCAAAGCGGTCGACCTCTACAGCGTGCTGGCCCGCTGGATCGCCTTTCGCGACGGCGACCTCTGAGTCAGCGGCCTTGTCGTCGTCCCGCTGTCGTCGCCGCGCCGAACAGGTGCGTTGGAAGACAGGCGCCAGCCATCCCACACTCAACGCCACGACAACGCGCGTGAACGCCCCGCCTCCCCAATGCGCTCCAGCGGCGCTTAATTGCCCATAAAATCTCGCAACCTATTGAAAACATTGAGTTTTTTAGAGCGTCACAGATTTCGTCGGCCACGCTTGACAGCCCAAATGGCCGGCCCTAGGTTCCGCCGCCTTTTTTTGGGCGCCCCTGGAGGGTCCAGTGGGTGCGCGCCGTCATTACTCCCCGTGTCGGCGCGAGATGATTCGAGGGGGCACACAGCGGTTTTGAAGGCCGCAATCCGGAAGGTTTTTGTTCATGGAGAATGTCGACAACAAAGAGATGCAGGGAGAACAGGCTGAGGACTTTGCCGCGATGTTTGAGCAGTCGCTCCAGACACAGGGCACGGTCGGCGTCGTTCAAGAGGGGGAGATCGTCAAAGGGACGGTCATTCAGCTCACCAAGGATTTCGCGATCATCGACGTTGGCTACAAGTCCGAGGGCCAGGTCCCGATCTCGGAATTCACCAATGCCCGCGGCGAGATGAACATCAAGGTGGGCGACAAGGTCGACGTCCTCCTTGAGTCCCGCGAAGACGACAAGGGCATGGTCGTCCTCTCGAAGGAGAAGGCCGACAAGATGCGCATCTGGGACGAGATCAGCTCGGCCTGCGAGCGCGACGAAATCGTCAAGGGCACCATCATCGGTCGCGTCAAGGGCGGCCTCTCGGTGGACATCGGCGTCAAGGCCTTCCTGCCCGGCAGCCAGGTGGACATCCGCCCGGTGCGCAACCTCGATCAATACATTGGCAAAGAGTTCGAGTTCAAAGTCATCAAGTTCAACAAGAAGCGCGGCAACATCGTGCTCAGCCGCCGCGTCCTGCTCGAAAAGCAGCGCGAGGAGTTCAAGCGCGAGACGCTTACCCGCCTCAAAGAGGGCGCTGTCCTCATGGGCGTGGTCAAGAACCTCACCGACTACGGCGCCTTCATCGACCTGGGCGGCATCGACGGCCTGTTGCACATCACCGACATGAGCTGGGGCCACGTCCGTCATCCGAGCGAGGTCTTCAACGTCGGCGACGAGGTGCGCGTCGCGGTTCTCAAATTCGACCCCGAGTCCGAGCGCGTCAGCTTGGGTCTCAAGCAGATCCAGGAGGATCCGTGGCATCGCGCCGACGAGAAGTATCCGGTCGGCACGCGCGTGAAGGGCAAGGTCGTCTCGGTCATCGACTACGGCGCCTTCATCGAGATCGAGCCGGGCGTCGAGGGCCTCATCCACGTCAGCGAGATGAGCTGGACCAAGCGCGTCAAGCATCCCTCGAAGATGCTCAACATCGGTGACGAGGTCGAAGCCGTGGTGCTCGACATCGATCCCAAGGCCAAGCGCATCGCCCTCGGCATGAAGCAGATCGCGCCGAACCCCTGGACGCTGCTCGAGGACAAGTATCCCATCGGCTCTGTCATCAAGGGTCAGATTAAGAACGTCACCGACTTCGGTATCTTCGTCGGCGTCGAGGACGGCATCGACGGTCTGGTCCACGTCAGCGACATCAGCTGGACCAAGCACGTCAAACACCCCGGCGAGATCTTCAAGAAGGGCGACGAGGTCGAGGCAGTGGTCCTCAATATCGATGTCGAGAACGAGCGTTTCAGCCTCGGCATCAAGCAACTGCTCCAGGATCCGTGGGACACGCTCGCCGAGCGTATGCCCGTCGGCAGCAAGGTTCCCGGCAAGGTCACCAAGGTCACCGACTTCGGCGCCTTCGTCGAAATCGAGCAGGGTATCGAGGGCCTCGTCCATGTCTCCGAGCTGCGCGAGGAGCGCGTCGACAACCCGCGCGAAGTGGTCAAGGAGGGTGACGAGATCGAGGTCAAGATCATCGATATCAACACCACCGACCGCAAGGTCGCCCTCTCGGTCAAGGCGCTCTCCCGCGACGGCGAGGATGATTACCGCGAATACCTCCGCCGCCAGTCGGGCGACGGCTCGCGCGCCAAACTCGGCGATCTGTTGAAGAAGAACCGCTGATTGGGCGGCAAACCAATTCATCAAGACGGGACGTGACATGGGTTCACGTCCCGTTTTTTTGTTTTTTGCTCCCCTCTCCTTCCGCAATTCCCAATGCCGCCACGCCGCATGACGCGCCATGATGAGCGGGCATGTCTCTCGCAAATAAACCCGAGACCGCTTTGTCGATGAATTCAGCCAACCACGCGTTAACGGATCGACGGGCCGCCTTTGATCTCCTCAAATGCTTGGCAGCCTTTCTCGTCATCTGTATTCACGCGCCATGGCCAGGAACGGTTGGCGCCTGTTTTTTGCCCATCACCAGATGCGCCGTTCCGATCTTTTTGATGATTTCAGGGTATTATTTTGTCTGGAATGATTCGGAACGACAGGCGCGACAACTCGCGCGCCTTCTGGCGATTACCGTTGAAGCCAATGTATTATATATTCCCTGGATGCTTCTTTTTGCCGAATTGAGAGGCGATGGCGCTTTCGAACACATACTTCATCTCCTCTCTCTCGAACGGGCCTTTGAGTTTCTCATCCTCAACGAATCACCTTTTGGCTATCACCTCTGGTATCTCGGCGCGGTCCTCTACGCTATCGCGTTATTCGCGCTGCTTGCGCGACGCGGGTATGACAAACACCTTTTTATTCTGGCGCCCATTCTCTTTTTGGGAAACCTCGCTCTCGACGCCTACGCGCCATTCTTTTTTGAGCGAGACTTCTCATCCCTTTTGACGCGCAATTTTTTGTTTTTGGGGATTCCCTGTTTTTGTCTGGGAGCGTTTTTTCGTCGGCACGCGGCGTTCTTTGAACAAAAACTCAAAACAAGCCACCTGATCGCGGCGATTTGCCTCTCCGGCGTCGGACTCATCCTCGAAGGCGCCTGGTTGTCCTCCATGGAACGCGCCAAGCATCACGCGGAGTTCTATCTTTTCGCTCTCCCCCTGGCTGGCGCGCTCTTTTGCCTGGCGGCCAAAAACGCAAATGCAGGACAAAACACGGTGTTTCAAAAAATCGGCCAAAATCTCGCTTTATATATTTATATTCTCCATCCAATGGTGAACGCCATCCTCAAACAAATGGCGACGCTGACAGGGGCGAGCGCTGTCTATCACAGCGTCGCGCCACTAATTGTTTTCGCTGTAACGGCGGCGTTGGCGGCGTTTCTCAAGAGAATCTCGACAAAAATACAATTCGGATTTTCCGCGCCATTTATGGAAAAATGCCTCCAGCGCCTTGGCGCAATCAAAACTGTGGCCTGAGCCGCGTTCGACAGATCGATTGCCGGAGGGGGAACTCACAAAACATGTATTGGCTTTTATTTGTCATTCTGCTGTTGTCGTTTTTTTTGTGCTACGCCTCGCAGCGGCAATGGAAATCGCTCTACTATTTGTCCTTCGCGCTGATGACGGCCATGCTCTGCCTCCGCTTTGGACAGGGGACGGATTATCCAAACTATCAATATCTCTACAGGTTTCCCGCCCACGGCGAATGGGGCTATCGAACGCTGACCATCTTTTTGAGGGATCATGGCGTCTCGTTTCAGACTTTTATTTTTTTTCTTTCTTTGTTTTTATGTCTTTTGACCCATAAGGCCATCGTCAGATACAGTCCGCACCGGACATTCTCGCTTTTTTTGCTCTATCCGACAATTTATTTGACCTATTACGCCTCGGGCCTGCGGCAGGGCATCGTCATCGCCGTGTTTCTCGCGTGGCTGATGCCCCTCCTCGAAAAAAAACAGCGCCTTTTCTACGTCCTCGCCTGCCTTATCCTGTCGCTGTTTCACACCGTCGCGCTCGCCCTGATTCCGCTCGTACTGATTGACCTCTTCAAGGTCAGACACCTTTTGTGGATCTCTCTGTTCGCCCTCGTTATTGGCGTCATGAATCAAATTTTCCCTTTTGGCGTCACCCTGGCCAATCAATTGTCGGATTTTTTGGCGCTTGAGCGCGATTTTGAATCGACAGAAGTTTACGCGCTCGCCTTTCTCGAACGGGTGATAACCTGTTTCCTTGTCGTTTTTATCTTCGCCGCCCAAAGCGAGCGGGACGATTTGAACGCCGCGCAGTCGTTATTGTTTAAAATTTATCTCTTTGGATTCATCACATTTATGATCTTTTCATCAAACGCCATGCTCTCTTCCCGCTTTTGCATCGTCTTCAAAGCGGTCGAGATCCTTCTCTTGCCAGCCATTGTGGACAGACAAATCCGCATTCGGCACGTCTTTGTCGCGATTGTCTGCATCCTGAGCTTTGTCATGACCTGGAAAAACATCGGATCATATATTGTGCAGGGAAGATATTATCCAGGAACAACGCGCCTGAATTATCCCTACATCTCGATCTTCAACAAACGGGAAATCCTCAAATACCGGCCATACGACCTCCATTCTCTCGAATAAAAACCGCCGACCCCGGACGGGATCGGCGGATAAATAATTAAATCGAGCAAATGGACAATGTCGAATGAGGCGCAGGCGCCTTTAGCAGGGCGCCTTTTCGAATTTGTCTTCGAGTTTGTCCTCGATCTTTGACTTCACCTTGTCGACCGTGCCGCGCACGCCGTTTTGTTTGAGCTCGTGGCGCGTTTCCTCGCCGCGCATGGGGGCGAAAAGGACGCCGAGCAGACATCCGACGGTCATGCCAAGGGCGAATGAGCCCAGGCCCGTGGTAGCGGCCATCACGCGGTGGCGACGGCGCATTTGGTGACAGGCGCAGCCGCGCATCATGCCCATCGGGTGCATTTTATTCAGGTGCTTGAGCGCCCGGTAAGCGCCGTAGGTCTCCATGAAATGTTTGAGTTCCATCCGACCCTCCTCGTCGTTCCTTGCGACTTCGATTCACAAAGGTGTTGACGATGGCGCGCGCGGGCAAGCCCAACGGGGGACTGGCAAAGGTGGCGCGATGGACGCGGCGGAAGGCCCAGGAGCGAAGCGCCTGAGAGGGGCGGTGGCCGAGTTGTTTCTTTCAATCCTTGTCGGCTGACAGAGGCGTTGAGGATTTTCGGCGCGGCGAACGCGTCGGATAAAAACGCGCGCGGCGGCGCTCATGGCCTGGTGGGTTTGTTTTGAGAACGAATTGAAACCGCGAGATTGAATTGTTTGGTGGATATATTGGTTTGTTTTGGTTGAGTTCGCTTTGATTGAAATGGACGCAGCTCAAATTCGCCAACAAATCCCCGAACAAAGACGCCCGCGCGCATTCCCCAATTCAACAAAACGTCCCATGGCTCTCCCCCACCCTGCCCAGGCCGTGTCGCGCGGCGATTTTTCGTCAGGACTCTCCGACTGGCTCAAAAAAAGTGTCGGGGCGCGTGGGGTCAAATGGTTCGCTCGCCCACATGAGGGTGACGAGGTCGTCTTGCCCCACATTGGTGATCTCGTGCGCGTGGCCCACCGGGATGTCGATGACCGTGAGTCTGTCGCCGCTGACCTCGAACGAGATGATTTCCGAACTGTCCAGCCGCCGCAGGCGGATGAGGCCCTGGCCGCTGACCACGAGGAATTTTTCGCTCTTGGTGTGGTGCCAGTGGCGGCCTTTGGTGACGCCGGGGCGCGCGACATTGACCGAGACCTGGCCCTGGCCGCCGAGGCGCAAAAACTCGGTGAAAGAGCCGCGTTCGTCCGTCTTCATCTCCAGCGGCGTGCGCCAATCGTCCGGCGGGAGGTGACTGAGGAAGGTCGCGTAGAGCTTGCGCGTCAGAGGATCGGACAGGTCGGGGGCCAAAAGCGCGCGTCGCGTTCGCGCCAGCTGTTCGACGCGGCGGGCGATGTCGCCGAGCGGGGCCTGATGCGTGAGTGGGACGCGGCAGAAGTCGCCGTCGCGCGTGGGATGGCCGTCGAGGGCGCGCACGAACTCGTCGAGAATGTCGTCGATGTAGGCGAGCGTCATGAGCCGATTGGGCTCGCGCACGTCGAGGGGAAGGCCATGGGCGGCGCGGTGGCAAAAGGTGGCGATGACGCTGTTGTAGTCGGGGCGTGAGCCTTTGCCGAAGGCGTTGGGCAGCCGATAGACGAAGGCGGGGGCGCCGGTGCGGCGGGCGTGTTCAAAGACGAGCTCTTCGGCGGCGCGCTTGCTCAGGCCGTAGGGGTTGTCGAGCGCGGCCTGGATGGAGGAGCTGAGGACGAGCGGCGACGGGTTGCGATGGCGTTCGAGGGCGTCGACGAGCGCGCGCGTCAGGTCGCGGTTGCCCGCCATGAAGTCGGCCGGGTCCTGGGGGCGGTTCACGCCGGCGAGGTGAAAGGCGAAGTCGCACGCCTGGGCGTAGCGATCGAGGTCGGCGGGGTCGCTGTCGCGGTCAAAGGCGTGGATCGTGGCGTCGGGACGGATCGCGCGCAGGGTGTGGACGAGGTTGAGGCCGATGAAGCCGGCCGCGCCGGTGACGAGGATGTTCATCGCCGCGCCTCGAATCGCCTGAGCGCCTCCTGGACGTAGGGCTGGCGCAGGAGAATGTCCTTGACCTCCTCCACGCCGAGCCGACGCGCGTTTTGCGAATTGAACTCGTCGCAGCGCGAGGGTTCGCGGGAGCCCGCGCTCACATACTTGTCGTAGTTGAGGTCGCGATTGTCGGCCGGGATGCGGAAGAAGCGGCCGAGGTCGTGCGCGTGGGCGCTTTCCTCACGGGTGAGCAGGGTTTCATACATTTTCTCGCCATGGCGAATGCCGATGACGTTGAGGTCGCCCGAGATGCCGAACAGCGCCTGGGTGGCCCGCGCCAAGTCGCCGATCGTGCAGGCCGGGGCCTTCTGGATGAGGATGTCGCCCGCCTCGGCGCGCTCAAAGGCGAAGAGGACGAGCTCGACCGCCTCGGTGAGGCTCATGATGAAGCGCGTCATGGTCGGGTCGGTGACGGTCAGCGGCACCCCGCGCTCGATTTGATCGATGAACAGGGGGACGACGCTGCCGCGCGAGCACAGGACATTGCCGTAGCGCGTCCCGCAGATGAGCGTGCGCGCCGGATCGACGGCGCGCGACTTGGCGACGAAGACCTTCTCCATCAGGGCCTTGGACATGCCCATGGCGTTGATCGGGTAGGCTGCCTTGTCGGTCGACAGGCAGATGACCTTGCGCACGCCTTCCTCGATGCACGCCGTCAGGACGTTGTCGGTGCCGAGGATGTTGGTCTTGACCGCCTCCAGGGGGAAGAACTCGCAGCTGGGCACCTGCTTGAGGGCCGCGGCCTGGAACACGTAGTCGACCCCGCGCATCGCGTTTTTGACGCTCGACAGCTCGCGCACATCGCCGAGGTAATACTTGACCTTGGCGCTGCGGTATTTGTGGCGCTGCTCGTCCTGCTTCTTCTCGTCGCGGGAAAAGACGCGGATTTCGGCGATGTCGGTCGCAAGAAAGCGGTCGAGGACCGCGGTGCCAAAGGAGCCAGTGCCGCCGACGATGAGCAGCGTCTTGTTGGCGAACATGCGTGTTTCTCCAGAGGGGCCGCGCGGCACGGGGGCCAGCCGCGGCGTGAGGCGTCAGAGGCCTGAGGGAGGAAGCGGCGGCGCCATCAGGCGTTCTTGGCGTCCTGTCCGTTCTTCTTCCCGACGGAGGATGTGTCCTTCCTGGCGTCCGCGACGGTCTTTTCGGCCTGCGCGCGCTCGTCGGAGGACAAGCCATAACTGCCGTATTGGTAGTAGCGGCCGCCGTAATAGCCACCGCCGTAACCCCGCTCCCTGCCGGTCGAGAGGCTGTTGAGGATGGCGCCGATCATCTTGGCGCCGGCTTCGCTCAGGGCGTGGACAGTGCGCTCGATGGCCCCGCGCTCGGTCTTGTGGGCCTTGACGACGAAGATCGTCCCGTCGAGCTCGTTCGAGAGGATGATGGCGTCGGTGACCACGCCGGCGGGTGGCGAGTCGAAAAGAACGCGGTCGAAGCGCTCGCCCAGGGTGGCGATCAGCTCCTGAAAGCGCCGCGTGTGGAGGAGTTCGGCCGGATTGGGGGGGATGGGGCCGCAGGGAAGAACGAAGAGGTTGTCGACGTCGGTCTTCTGGATCGCCTGATCGGGATCGCTGTCGCCGACGATGAGCGATGAGAGGCCCACCGCGTTGTCGATGCCAAAGCTCTGGTGCAGCCGGGGGCGGCGCATGTCGCTGTCGACGAGGAGGACGCGACCGCCAGCCTGCGCCAGGGTGATGCCGAGGTTGATCAGCGTCGTCGTCTTGCCCTCCTGCGGGAAGGTGCTGGTGATGACGATGCGGCGCGGCGGGTTGTCGGGGCGCATGAAGAGCATGTTGGTGCGGATGGTGCGCAGCTGCTCGGAAAGGACGCTCCTCGGCGCGTCGGCGACATAGCGATCGCGCTTGGGGCCCTTGCCGACGGGGATGCGCGACATCACGCCCAGACAGTCGAGTCCCAGTGCCGCCAGTTCGCCCGGGCCGCGGACGCTCTGGTCGAGCACGTCGAGCAAAAGCGCGATGCCCATGCCCGCCAGAAGGCCGATCGCCAGGGCGATGACGAGGTTGGTCAGGGGGCGCGGACGAACCGGACCCGAGGGCGCGGTGGCCTTCTCCAGAACGCGGATGTTGTTCGTCTTGAGCAGGCTGGAGAGGTCGAGCTCGGTCGAGCGCTTGAGCACGAGATCGAAGAGCTGGCGGTCGTTGGCCTCCTCGCGGGCCAGGCGCTTGTATTCGAGCTCCTTCTTGCTGTTCTCGAACGCCTCCTGCTTGACCGAGGCGAGCATGGCGGCCAGGGCGCGCTCGGTCTCCAGAAGCTGGCGGTATTCGGACAGGCGCACAGAGACGAGGATCTCGACTTCCCGCTTCAGCGTCGAGTGGGCGTTCTTGAGCTTCTCGACGGCGACTTTCATCCGCGGGTGTTCGTCGCCATAGCGCTCGGAGAGGTCGACCTTCTCGTCGAGGCTCGCCATGTATTGCTTCTTGAGATCGATGATGAAGGCGCTTCTCGCCACATCGTCGAGAGCGAGCAGCCGGTCGAAGTCCCCCGAAGCCTGGGCCTCCTCGATGTCGCGGACCTTGGCGGTCAGCTCGGCGCGCTTGAGGCGGGCCCGGGTCAGCGAGTCGTTGATCGTCGCGAACTTCTGCGTCGTCATCGTCTGCTTGTCTTCGAGCGAGGTGTAGACGAGGTCGTTGGCCTTCTTGAAGTCGTAGAGGGCGACCTCGCTCTTTTCGAGCCTGCTCTTGAGGTTGAGGCGCTGGTCGTCGAGCCAGTCAGCGGCGTCGCGCGAGCCCTCGATGCGGCGTTCGACGTTGGCCTGCATGTAGACCTCGGCCACCGTGTTGGCGATGAGGCTGGCCCGACCGGGATCGCGATCCTCGACGCGCAGGTGGACGACCATGGAGTCGCGCACGGGGTCGACAAAGAGATTGCGCAAGAGCAGGGAAGCCGCGTCGGCGCGTGAGAGCGCTTTTTCGCGTTCGGGCTCGGGCAGGCGGTCGATGCCGAGAAAGCCCATGTCGCCACTGAGGCCAGCCGCTCGACGACGCGCTCTGCGATCTCGCGGCTGCGGATGATGCGATACTGCGTCTCGTAATACTCGCGGTTATACCAATAGCCGCCCGAGCCGACGCTCACCGCCTCGCGGATTTCGCCCAACACCTGCGGCGCCTGCGTCTCGATGACGATGGCGCAGGTGGCCGAGTAGACGCGCTCCTGTCCCATGGTCCAGACCATGGCGAGCACCACCACCAGGGCGGCAAAGAGCAGGATGAACCATTTTCGCTTGAGCAGGATGGCGGCGTATTTGCGCAGGTCGATGAGCTCGAACTCCAGGATTCGCTCCTGCTGGCTGTCTCGTGTCGTCTTGGAATCCATGGGTCCTTTGGCTCTCGCGGCAAGGGGCGGGCCTTTTAGCCCGATTTATTGGGACCGAAACATTTTGACGACGCCGCGCTTTCCGCCCGCCATTTCCGCCGCGTTCCACGCGCCAGCGGCCTGCCATGGACGCGAACGCAAGTGACCCGCGGTGACATTTCCCCTCCCCTGCCGCCCGCGTTTCGCGTTGACGCTCCGCATCCCCGCGCCTAGGGTGCGCGGCCTTTTTTTGGGGCCGGAATCGTTCGAATCAGGAGTTTTTCGTCAGATCGCTTCACACGACGCGCGCCGACAGCCGACTTGAGATGGCCTCGCCCATTCGCGGCTCTGCGGCGCGTTCGTTCGTTTTAGGCCATCGCCAGGCGCCAAATATGGCCGTCCCCCTGAGGCAGACACTTTCCGACTCCCCTGCCGCGACCTCTCGCCGCCCCTGAACGAGAGGCCTTTGAGACCGCTCAATGCACACGACGCCCAACACGTACCGTCCCCTCATCCTCTTCGCGTTGATCGCCGCGCTGGCAGTCCCGCACCTGGCCTGCTCGCAGATCGCCGTCAGCCTCATCGGCGGCTCCCTGAACGGCGACGGCAACCTCTTCTCCCAGGAGGACGATCCCGAACTCGTCCGCGAGGCCATTCCCTTCGGCCTCAAGGCGATGGAGGCCATGATCGCCGCCTCCCCCGAAGACGAAGACATACTGCTCGCCGCTGCCTCGGGGTTCACTCAATACGCCTACGCGTTTGTTCAGCAGAGCGCGCAGTTCGCCGAGGACGAGGACCCTGCCCGCGCGCGCCGCGAGCTCAGCCGCGCAAAAAAACTCTTTCGCCGCGCCCGCGACTATGGGCTGCGCGCCATCGAGGCCGCCTACGACGAGGAGTTCCGCCAGAAGCTCGACGCCAATCCGGCCAGCGCCTTTGAGGAGCTCGACGACGAGGACGCCGTCCCCTTTCTCTATTGGGCGGCAGGCCCGTGGGCGTTGCTCATCACGCTCTCGATGGATGACCTGGCGATGCTTGGCGAACTCGACAAGGTCGAGGCCATGATGCGCCACGCCTTCAGCCTCGATCCCGACTGGGAGCGCGGGACGCTGCACGAGTTCTTCATCAACTTCGAGTCGCGCGGCGAGTTCCTCGGCGGTTCGGTGGCCAAAGCCAGGGAGCACTACGAGCGCGTGATCACGCTCACCGACAACAAGAAGCTCGGCCCCCATGTCACCTGGGCCGAATCAATCGCCATCTCGCAGCAGGACCGCGCCACCTTCGACCGCCTGATCGACCAGGTTCTCGCCTTCGACGTCGACTCGGCGCCCGAATACCGCCTCGTCAACATCATCGCCCAGCAGCGCGCCCAGTGGCTCAAGGATCGCGCTGTGGATCTCTTTGTGGAGGAATGACCCATGCGTCGAAACACGATTTTTTCGTTCTGCCTCGCGCTGTGCGCGATGGCGCTCGTGAACCTCTCGCCCGGCTCGGCCGCGGCTCAGCCTGTCATCCGGATCAAGCTCGCCAGCATGGTCCCCGCCGGATCGACCTGGCATGAACTGCTCAAACAGATGGGCGAAGAGTGGAAACAGGCCTCGGGTGGCAAGGTCCGCCTCGTCATCTTCCCCGGCGGTCAGGCGGGCAACGAAGGCGACGTGGTGCGGCAGCTGCGCATCGGCAAGCTGCAGGCGGCCGCGCTCACGGTCATCGGCATTCACGACATCGAGACCTCGCCGCAGGCCATCGCCACGCCGGGCCTGATCATCGACGCCGACGAGTGGGATTACGTCTTCGAGCGCATGATTCCGAAGTGGGACAAGCTCCTGGAGGCCAAGGGATTCATCCCGCTGATGTGGGGCGATACCGGTTGGGTCTTCCTCTTCTCGAAGAAGCCCATCGCAAAACCCGAGGACGTGAAGGGGCTCAAGGTGTTCGCCTATGACGGCGATCCGGCCTCGCTCGAAGGCTGGAAGGCGGCGGGCTTCACGCCGGTCGTGCTCAGCTCGACGGACATTTTGCCCTCGCTCAAGACCGGCATGATCGACGGTGTCACCAACTCACCGGTCATGACCTACATGGCCCGCTGGAATGAGACTGCCAACTACATGGTCAACGTGCCCTGGGGACATCTGCCCGGCGCCACCATCATCAAAAAAGAGACGTGGGAGAAGATCCCCGCCGACATCCGCCCCAAGCTGATGGAGATCGCCCGCAAGTATGGCCGCAAGGTCAATGACGAGGCGATGCGGATGCAGAACGACGCCCTGGCGCAGATGAAGAAAGCCGGGCTCAACGTCGTCGATTTCGACGCGGCCGGACGCAAGCTCATCACCGATTACGCGGAGAAAACCTGGCCCGTTGTGCGCGGCGGTGTCTGCACCGTTGAGGCGTTCGACGAGGTCAAGGCGCTGCGCGACGAGTTCCGCGCCAGGAAGGCCGCCGGCACTCTGAACGACGCGCCTGCCGCCCCGTCCCCCACCGCCACGCCGACGGCGACCGAGACGGGCGCTGCCCCGGTGCCCGCCAAGGCCGACGCCACCGCCAAGTGACAAACCGCCCAAGAGGCCCCAGCCCCGGGACATGAACTCTCCCCATGAGCACTGAAGCCAACGAGACACAATCACAGGTGGACAGCCCCTCCTCAGCGGTCGAGCGCCCGGAAAACACGCCTTCGCGGGCGAGCACTGCGGGCGAGGGACCTGGCGCTCCCATGGCGGAGACGCCCGCATCGACGATTAGCCTCGGCTTTGCCGCCAGCGCGACGCGTTCGGCGCCCCTCTCAGGCGAGGCCGCCTCTGAACTGTCCAACGGGTTTTCGGCCACGGCGACCGAGTCTGTCCCGGAGGCGCTGCCATCGTCGGGAATGGCGCCTTCGGAGACAGTGACCTCGCTCGAAGCGCCCGAAAGCGATGGGGCGCGTGAAGCTGCTGCCTCTGATGGCGCCGCGGTGGGGCAGGTGGACGGCGCCCAGGGTCCGCAAACGCTGTTTGGCCGCGCGCTCGCCGCTATCGAAAAACACGCGGTCGGCCTGGTGCTTTTGGCCATGGGAATCCTGCCCACAGCCGAAGCCATCAGCCGCCTTGTCCTGGCCGAGGGCATCCCCGGCGCGCTGACCTACACGCGCCATCTCACGCTCTGGATTGGCTTTCTCGGCGCGCTGCTCGCCACCGGCCAAAAACGCCACCTGGCGCTGGCCATCGGCGAGTTTCTCCACGGCCCGGTCAAAAAGGTCGCGGACATCTATGTCGGCCTGCTCTCGACGGTCACCTGCGCGCTGATGGGCTACGCCTCTCTGGTGATGGTGCACCACGAACCGGACGCGCGCCTTTTGCCCGGTGGCATTCCCGAATGGTGGAGCGAGGCGATCATGCCGGTGGCCCTCTTCGCCATGGCCGCGCGCTTTGCCTGGAAGAGCTCGTCCAAATGGCTGGAGCGCCTGCCTGCCGCCATCGCCCTGACTCTGGCGCTCGCGCTCTGCCTGCTCCAGCTGCACGCCGACGCCATTGTCGACCTCCCCCTGCTCTCGCCCGACACGCGCGAGTTTGCCGTGCTCGGATGGCTTGAGGCCAACGGCTACCGCTTTGTGCTGCCCGGCGCGATCCTCATCCTCATCGGCGTCCTCGTCGGCGCGCCGCTCTTCGTCGCCATGTCGGGCCTGGCCATGTTGCTCTTCTTTGGCGAGAGCACGCCCATCGCCTCGGTTCCGAGCGAGACTTACCGCCTCGTGCAAAACGCCGCGCTGCCCGCCATCCCCATCCTCACGGCGGCTGGCTACATCCTGGCCGAAGGCGGCGCCTCCAAACGGCTGTTGCGCGTGGCCAAAGCCCTGATCGGCTGGGCGCCCGGCGGCCTCGCCCTGATGGTCGTCACGGTTCTCGCGGGGTTTACGACCTTCACCGGCGGCTCCGGCGTGACCATTCTCGCCCTCGGCGGTCTCGTGCTGCCGATGCTCGTCAAGGAAAACTATCCCAAGGGCATGAGCCTCGGCCTGGTGACCAGCGCGGGCTCGCTCGGCCTGCTCTTCCCGCCCAGCCTGCCGGTCATCCTCTATTCGGTGGTGGCGGGCGTCGGCATGGAAGACCTCTTCATCGCCGGCCTTTTCCCCGGGCTGCTCCTCGTCGTCCTGGTCGCCGCCGTCGGCATGGGCATGGGCATTCACTGCCGGGCGCCGCGCCAGCCCTTCAGCCTGCGCGAGGCCTTCGCCGCGCTTTGGGAAGCGAAGTGGGAGCTCTTCATCCCCTTTGTGGTGCTCGCCGCCATCTTCACCGGCTTCGCCACGCTCGTCGAAGCGGCCGCCATCGCCCTCCTCGCCGCCATCGTCGCCGAGTGCGTCGTCTTCCGCGATCTCCACTGGCGAGACGACCTGCCCGAGACGCTCGCCCGCGCCGGTGTGCTCGTGGGCGCCATCATCATCCTGCTCGGCGTGGCCATGGGGCTGACGAGCTACCTCGTCGACGCTGAAATCCCGGCCCTCGCGCTCGAATGGACGCAGGCGCACATCCACTCCCCCTGGCTCTTCCTCCTGGCGCTCAACGGCGTGCTGCTCGTCCTCGGCAGCGTGCTCGAAATCTATTCGGCCATCGCCATCCTCGCGCCGCTCCTCGTGCCCATGGCCGGCGCCTACGGCATCGACCCCATCCACCTCGGCATCGTCTTTCTCGCCAACCTGGAGCTGGGCTTCCTCTTCCCTCCCGTGGGGCTCAACCTCCTGCTCTCCTCGACGCGTTTCGGCGAGCCGCTGACGCGCCTCTACAAGGTGGCCTTCCCCTTCCTCGTCATCATGGCAGTCGGCGTCCTGCTCACGACCTACCTGCCGGCCATGACCACGGGCTTCCTCGCCTTTGTGAAGGGCGGCGGCTGAAGCGCGTCTTGAGGCGCTGAAGGCGTTCCGGCGGCAGGACCCCGGCGATTTTGGGAGGCGCGACGCCGTGTTCGACGCCCACTGCCATCTGCAACTGCCCGCGTTCGACGCTGATCGCGCGGCGGTCTTCGAGCGATCGCTTCGCGCGGGTGTCGACGCTTTTTGCGTCTGTTCCGTGGGACCGGACGACTGGCAGCGAACGCTCGATTTGGCCGGCCGCCCAGGGGTGTTCATCGGCGTCGGCATCCATCCGATCGCGCTTGTCGACTTGGACGAACGCGACGATCAGGCCCACCTCGACCGCCTCGAACAACTCGTCGCCAGTCACCGCCACCATCTCCACGCCCTCGGCGAATGCGGCCTCGACGCTCGAATCGCGGACCGTGTCCCCCTCCGGCGCCAGCGCACATTTGTCGCCGCGCAAATCGCCATCGCCGCGCACTGCCGCCTGCCCATCGTCCTGCACTGCGTGCGCGCCCACGACGCCCTCCTCGATCTCATCGCCGCCATCCCCCATGCCTGGGGCCTTCTCCACGCCTTCAGCGGCAGCCTCGAACAGGCGCGCGCCTTCCTCAAACGCGACCTCTTTTTCTCGTTCGGCGGCGCCCTGACACTGCCCTCCCATAAGCGCCGAACGCTCGCGCGCGGGCTGCCGGGCGATCGCATCCTCGTCGAAACCGACGCCCCAGACGGACCGCGCATCCATCCAGCGCCATCCGCGCCCGCCAACCACCCAGAAACGCCGCCAGCGCCGCTCAGTCGCTTGGAGCCAGGCGACCTCTTCCGCGTTGTCGAGGCGCTCGCCCTTTTGCGCGGCGAAGCGATCGACCATTGGGCCCGGCAATCGGACCTGAACGCCCGCGCGCTTTTCCAGGCCGTCCCCTCTTAGCCCCACGCGCCACATCCACCCTCCTGAACGCCGAGGTTTTTCGCCGTGTCCCTCTCTGCCTTCGCCCTGTTCGCGCTTTTGTTCGCCGCCAGCGCCTCCGACGCGTCGACGAGCGCTTCCCCCGCGCCCGAGAGTGGCGCCATGGCCGTTCGAGACGCTGCCCAGGACAAATCCCAAGCGCCCGCGCCCAGGCGACAGGCCATCGACCCGGCAAGCGCGGCCCTGGGCGCGATGATGGGCGTGCCCGTTTCCCCCAAGAGCGCCGCTGACAAAGCCACGTCACAGCCCCAAGCGCGCGACACACAGACGCCGCCGCTCGACTGTTCGACCCCGCGCCTGGCGGCCGAGACCACCTTTGGCTGGCTCTCGCCGCGCCACCACGACCCACTCAAGGCCGCGCACTGCTTTGTCGTCGGCGAGGACAGCGAGAAAAAAAGCCAGGCCGAGCTGTCGCACATCGCCTCACAACTCAAGGCTCTCGTGGAGGCCAAGCGCGTCACCATCGACTTCGAGTCACTGCCCGACCGGGAGGACTACGTGGATGTCGAAGGGCGCGCGCGCGTCGAGCTGAGCGAGGAATTGCCCGCCGTCTTCCTCAGGCGGACGAGCGACGGCGCCTGGCGCCTCCCCTCCCGCTCCCTCAAGCAGGTCGAGGTCCTCTACCAAAACACCCTCAGCTTCCTGACGCCCGAGCAGATGGAGATGCTGCCGAGCTTCCTCCATCGCACCGCCTTTGGCGTCGCGCTCTGGCAATACATCGCGCTGGCCCTCATCGCGCTCCTCGGCCTGCTCCTGCGCAAGATCCTCTTCCTGCTGCTCAACAACCGCCTGGAGCGCCTCGCCCTTCGCTTTGGCAAGGAATGGGTCAAGCGCTTCCTCGACGCCATCGCCGCGCCCGTGGCCACCCTCTTCATGGCCGCCCTGATCGCCCTGGCCTACCCCCAGTTGCGCCTGCCCGCCCGCGTCGATGCCCTGCTCGACTTCGCCCTTCACGCGATCATCGTCTTCTCGTGCGTCTGGGCGTTCTACCGGCTGGCCGATGTCTTCTGCGACCTGTTGGCCCTGCGCGCCAAACAGACCGACTCCAAGCTCGACGACCAGCTCGTCCCCCTCGTGCGGCGCATCCTCAAAGTCGCCGTCGTCATCATTGGCGTCCTCTTCATCCTGCAGAACCTCAACGTCGACATCGGCTCGCTGCTCGCTGGCCTCGGCATCGGCGGCATCGCGGTCGCCATGGCCGCCAAGGACACCATCTCCAACTTCTTCGGCAGCGTCGTCATCTTCGCCGACAAGCCCTTCCAGGTGGGCGACTGGGTGGTGATCGACGGCGCCGAGGGCGTGGTCGAGGCCGTTGGCTTTCGCTCGACGCAGGTGCGGACCTTCTACGACTCGCTGATCACGGTGCCCAACTCCAAGGTGGCCGACGCCAAGGTCGACAACTACGGCGCCCGCCGCTACCGCCGCATTACCGCCACGCTGGGCATCAGCTACGACTCGACGCCCGAACAGGTGCAGGCCTTTGTCGAGGGCATTCGCGCCATCCTCCGCGCCAATCAATTCTCGAGAAAGGATTATTACGAAATCCATTTTTCCGGCTTTGGTGCCTATTCGCTCGAAATCATGCTTTATTTCTTTCTCGAATGCCCCAACTGGAACATCGAATTGCGCGAGCGGCATAATATCTATTTAGAAATCATTCGATTGGCCAAGGCGCTCAACATTCGCTTCGCCTATCCGACACAAACGCTTCACCACGAATTTGTCGCCGTCAGCGGCGCCGCGCGCGAATGCCCGGAAATCTATTCGGACGCCAAAATGGGCGACATCGTCAACGCCTTTGCCCCCAGCGGCAACCTCTCGCGCCCCCATGGCCCACACATCGCCGGCGGCTGGGATCCCAATTGCCCGGATCCGCGCCCCCATGCCGCGCCCAAACAGGCCAGCTAAAACCCGCCTCTCTTTTTTGAATTTGCCGTGTAACCAGCCGCGCCCCCAACGCCATTGCGCCGAATAACCGCCCTGCCCTGCATTTTCGGCCCGGCGTTTGCTCCCAACCTCGCGACATGTCCCGCCTCCCCCTCATCCTCGCGTTGAACGCGTTCGTCCTCGCTGCCGCCGGCGGTGCGCAGGCCCAGCCTTCCCCACAGGTGGCCACAGCTCCCGGCACCGAGGCCTTCTCCCACGCGGATCAGACGATTGAGAACAGGCGCGACGCTCTCAACGCAGCCAAGGCGCGTCGCCACGCCCTCGTCACAGAGCGCCAGTCCCTCGAAACGCGACACCACGCGATGAATCGGCGCATCGAGGCGCTCAAGGCGGAACACGCCGCGCGCGATCCCCTCTGGTCGTCCTCCACCCTCGACGCCCTGCTGCGCGACTCGCAGGAACTGGCCGCCATCCTGACCCAAAAGGTCGAAGAGGAACGCCAGCTGACCGCGCTCGTCACCCAATGCCGCGAACGGCTGGCCTCTGCCCTGGACCGCGAGATCGGCCGCCTCCACGCCGACTGGGACAAGGCCGATCCCGCCACTTTGCGCGAGCTCATCGTCCCCAGGCTGCGCGCGCTTCACGCCGAGCGCCGCTCTCTGCTGCCGCCAGCGCAACCCTCCGCCGCCCCAAAGTCGCTGCCCCGCCTCAGCGCCCAGAACGCCGACGATCCCGCCCTGCTCCTGGAAATGGCCGACGCCTTCCTCGACAGCGAGGACAAGCTGCGCCGCGAACTGCAGGCGATCGCCCGCCACATCGAACAGCTGGAAAACGAACAGGAACTCGAACGCCGCCTGGCGTCGCTGATGGAGGAGGACGCCCTCTTTGACGAGAGCGAACGCCGCATCTCCCTGACGCGAAATGCCCATCTCTATCCCGAGGGCGCGACAGCCTCGTCGAGCGCCAGCGATCCCCTTTTGGGCAGCGGCGGCACCTCGGCCGCGGGCGCCCCTGTCGAGAGCAACCCCGGCGACAGCGCCATGTCGAGCGGCCAAGTGTCAGACACAGGCGCGGGCACATCCCCGGACAAAACAGAAACCATCGCGCCCGCCGGACGCAGCAACCTCGAAATCCTCTCCTCCGAGGGCCGGGCCCAGCCCTTCCAGGGCGACTGGAGCGAGAGCAACTCGATCTCAGCGCTGCGCGCGCATCAGCGCTACCTCGAAGAAAAAGCCGACGAGATGCGCCGCAAGGCAGAGGCCGTCACCCGAAAGGCACGCGATCTGCTGTGAGTCCCTCGGCGTCGCTTTTGGGCGTCTCTGGCCGCGCGCTGTGCCATGGCGTCGGTTCCCCTGCTGCGCGTTCGCTTTTATTCAATTCCCACCAAATAAAATCGAAACAATTCGATCAATAAAACAAACAATTGCCGCCCCGCCGCCGCGTTTTATCAGGCGCGCCCAAGCCGCCATTCGCCACCTTCGTAGCTGTGACAGACAGGAAAACTTTTGTTTTGACGTATGACACCTCAAGCCTTGCGCCCTCGTTTCTTTCTCCGTAGAAGGCGCGCCCCCGTAAGAAACCAACCCCATTCAATTCACCGCGAATTTTCGCGAAATTCAGGGAGGAAACGTTTGGAAAACTCTAAATCACCCGATTTTGACGCGCCCGATCCCGTCAAAATCCTCAACCAAATGAAATCCAAGGGAAAAAAGGCCAATGGCCCCGTCGGCAAGATACTCCTTTTGGCCGCCATCGGATTTCTCGCCTTCGAGTCGTATTATCAGGTCGAGCCAGATCAGGTCGGCGTCATTCAAAGACTCGGCCAATACATCGAGACCACTGATCCAGGCCCGCACTTTCGCATTCCCTTTATCGAGCAGGTCACCAAAGTCCCGGTCCAGCGCCAGATGAAGATGGAATTCGGATTCCGGACCGAGAGCCAGGGCGCGCGCGCCTCCTATGCGCCCAACAGCGCGGCGCTCACGCGCGAATCATTGATGCTCACCGGCGATCTCAACGTCGCCGTCGTCGAATGGATTGTTCAATACAAAATCAAAGATCCGTATTTGTATTTGTTCAAAGTGCGCAATGTCGACGACACGCTGCGCGTCCTTTCCGAAACCTCGATGCGGCTCATCGTCGGCGATCATTCTGTCAACGAGGTGCTCACCACAGGCCGACAAAAAGTCGCCGATCAGGCCAAACAACAATTGCAGGAACTGGCCGACAAATACGACTGCGGTGTCGATATTCAGCAACTCGTCCTTCAGGACGTGAATCCGCCCGACCCGGTCAAACCCTCGTTCAACGAGGTCAATCAGGCCATTCAGGAAAAAGAACGCCTGATCAATGAGGCTCAGGCCGAAATGAATAAAGAAATTCCGCGCGCCCGCGGCGAGGCCGAACAATTGGTTCGCGCCGCTGAGGGCTTTGCTATCGAACGCGTCAACAACGCCAAGGGCGACGCCGAGCGATTCATCGCCGTTTACGAGGCCTACGAAAAGGCGCCGGCCATCACGCGTAAACGCATGTATCTGGAAACAATGTCCAAAGTTCTCCCGCGCGCCGGCAGCAAAGTCGTCGTCGACGAAAACTCCAAGGGCATGACCCCCATCGTCCAACTCGACAAAGAGCGGATCAGCGCCCCCCAGCGCGCCGCCGTCGCCACGGGAGGTGACCGATGAACATCCTCTTCCGCCTCGTCCTCGCCCTATGCGCCCTAGGCTTCATCGCCAGCGGTTTCCTCTACACCGTCGACGAAACCGAACAGGTCATCGTCACCCGCTTTGGCGAACCCGTCGGTGCCCCCATCACAACGCCCGGGCTCAAATTCAAATTGCCCATCGCCGACCGCGTCAATCGCTTCGACAAGCGCTGGCTCGAATGGAACGGCGATCCAAATCAAATCCCGACCAAAGACAAAAAATACATCTGGGTCGACACCTTCGGCCGTTGGCGCATTTCCGATCCATTGCTCTTTTTCCAAAGCATGCGCGACGAACGCACGGCCCAATCCCGCCTCAATGATATTATCGACGGCGAAACACGCAATGTTATCGCCCGCTACAACCTCATCGAGGCGGTGCGCGCCACCAACCGCGCCTTTGAAGACGAAGAATATCAGGAGAGCGCCGAGGGTCGAGAAGAAATCGAAGACATTCAAATCGGTCGCGAAAAATTAACCGCCCAAATCCTCGAGGCCGCCCAAAAAACAGTCCACAAATTCGGCATCGAGCTCGTCGACGTGCGCATTCAGCGCATCAATTACGTCAACGAAGTCCAAGTCAAAGTCTTCGAACGCATGATCTCCGAGCGCAACCGCATCGCCGAAAGGACCCGCTCCGAGGGCTTTGGCAAATCCGCCGAAATCCGCGGCCAAAAAGAACGCGAACTCAAACAAATCCGCTCCGAGGCCTATCGTCGCGCCCAGGAAGTGCGCGGCAAAGGCGAGGCAGAGGCCACTCAGATTTACGCCGACGCCTACGGCCGCAGCCCCGAATTCTACGAGCTGATGCAAACCCTGGAGGTCTACCCGCGCGCCATCGACAGCTCGACCTCGCTCTTCATCGGCACTGACACCGATTTCTACCGCTTCCTCAAAAGCGCCGACGCCGTTCAGAACACCCCAAAAAAACACTGAACACGTCCCATCCCCCGCCCCCACCCCAATCCCCCGCCCCGATTCATCATCGCGGCGGGGTTTTTAATGCATTTCGCCCTGCTTGTTTCCGGCGGCTCGGTTGTGTGAACGCGTTTTGCTTTGCTTGTTTTCAATTATCCGAACGCGATTTGTCCAGACGATGCCAAATCATTTAAACGCGCGCAAAATCCGCCATTCATCAACAACCCAGTCGAATGGATTCAAGCCAGGCAAAGGCCATTCAGTCGCCTCGATTCAATTTGTCTCGCCTCGTTTGACAAACCAATCAATTCCCCGCTCCCGGCGTCATTGATTCACGGCGCATGGCCGATGGCGTCTGAGGCGATTCAACAAGCGTCAGGCCCGCAGGCAGGCTTTCGCCAAAGCGCCGCTCTTCGTCCTGCCCAGTCAGCGCCATGAATTCGCGCACGGATTGCGCCATGCCCGCGGCCGCGCCCAGTCGATCGAGGAATTGAGCTGTCTCAAGCCGAGTCTCCTCGTCGAGATCGCGCCCGCGATCGCCGCTGACGCGCGCGATTTGCGCCACGGCAAAGGCGAGATCCTGAGGTTTGGCGCCCTTGAGCGCCATGAGCCGGGAAACCCACTGGGACGCCACCGGCGCGTCGACACAGGTGTGCGCGCTGCCGTGAAAGGGCACGCGGGCGCCGATACGGCCCAGGGACCACAAGAGGTGAGGCAAGGCGCCCTCGTCGGCGATGCGATCGAAAATGGCCTCGCCAAGCTGGATCTTTTGGCTCACCTCGACGCGCTCCAGGCTGGCGGCCAGGCGGATCATCTCGACGACGCCCTCGGCGCGGGCAGCCTTGGGTTTGCCCGCTTTGCCCGAGGCGCGCTCCGGACGGATAGCCGGGAGCACGGCCTCCAAAATGGCCTTTTGCGCCTGCGCGTCGAGCCCGCCACTGACGCGTCGCCACATCACCCACCAGGCCTCCCAGTTGTGCGCCTCTTTCTGGAATTGCAGTCCTTGTTCAAAAACGCGGAAGGTCTCGGCCGCGCGCCAGGAATCGAGCGGCGCGCCAAATCCGGGACGCAGGCAGAAACCGACGAGCGCGCACCACAGCCGTTCGTGATCAGCGCTGCGACGCCGCTTGCCCATGCCCGCGTAGAGCGCGCCCCACAGCTCGCGGATGACCGGCGTGGTCCAGCCCGCCTTGGGGCCGAGCAGCTTTTCGAGTTCGCGCGTCAGGCCTTTCACATCGCGCTTGTCCACCGGCGCCGGCTTCTTGCCGTAGATGATCTCGACGCGCTCGCGGGCCTTGTCGAAGTGGCGCGGCATGGGCGCGACCGCGCTCGGCAGACTCTCCTTGGGGCCGCCAGTCTCACCGCGCAGGCTGAACTCCAGTTTCCAGCGCGCGTCGCCATCACAGGCCTCGCACCACAATTCCAACGTGCCGATCTCGGTCAGCGCCGCCTTCAGCCGCACCGGCACGCGCATTTCCTGGGTCGCCTGGGCTTTCTTCGCGGGCGCCTTGTCCGAGCGCAGCACTGTCTCGATGGGCGAGAGCGCAGTGAAGTCATCGCCCTCCATGGAAACGATGTCGCCCGGGCGCGCCGAGAGCGCCAGGGTGCTGGCAAAGAGCGAAAAGCGAGCCGGTCGATCGAGCAAGAGCTCAAAGCGCTGCGGCAGACACACCTCGCTCCCCTCTTCGAGATGACGCGGGACGAGGCAAATGCCGCGCGCGCCCTGTTCGCCGGTTTCACCTGAGGCGCCGCTTTTGGACAGGCCGATGAAGTAGGCGCGGGCGCTGCCGCCGCCGATGCGCAGGCCAATGCCGCGACGCACCAGACCAAAGCAGACCGCGCCGCGCGAGACAGCGAGGTCCAAAGCGTCGTTTGACAGGAGGTTGAGCCGCCGCGTCCTGTCCTGGCCGCCCCAGGCGTCGATCACCTCGACGAGCCGTTCGCCGAGATCGGGCGAGGCAAACACGCCGCCGTTGAGCAACACCGCGTCGGGCATGGCGAAATCCGAGCCGGGCGTCACCTCTTCGGCGTGGTCTGACAAAAAAGCCGCGACATGGCGCGTGATGGCCGGGTCGACCTCGTAGGGCAGCGACACCTCCTGCAAGCCGACGCGCCGATCGCGCCGGGGCCTCTCCTGACGGCTGACCCTTGGGAAAAACCCCTCTCGCAAAAGATCGACGAGCTCGTGTCGACGCAGTGCGACGCTCTGCGAGGCGCCAATGAGACGGCTGCCGCGTTCGAGGACGCTCACCACCGCCTCGTCCGGACCTGTCGGCGAAAGCAGCGCCTCTTTGGCCGCCTTGCAGCTGTGAACGAGCGCTGACCAGCGCGTGGCGTCGAGCCTTTTGCCGAGCCGTGCCTCGATGTGCCGCGCGATCGTCGCGTCCATGTTGTCGCCGCCGAGCAAGAGATGCCGCCCGACCGAGACGCGCCTGAGTCTGGGCCCTGTCTCGCCGCTTTCGGCGCTGATCAGCGTCAGATCGGTGGTGCCGCCGCCCACGTCCACGACGAGAACCAGGCGGTTGTCGCCCAGCGCCCTGTCCAATCGCCCGCGATGGCGACGCGTCCAGTCATAAAAAGCCGCCTGCGGCTCCTCGATCAGCGTCAGGCGATCGAGCCCTGCCGCGCGCGCCGCGGCCACCGTCAACTCACGCGCCACTTCGTCGAACGACGCGGGCACGGTGAGAACGATCTCCTGCTCGGCGAGCGGCGCATCGGGAAAGGCGCGGCCCCAGACCGCGGCGAGATGGCAGAGATAACGCGCGGAGACATCGACCGGCGACAGGCGCTCGACCGACGACTCTGCCCCCCACGGCAGAATGGCAGCGGTCCGATCCACGCCGCCATGGCACAGCCAGCTTTTGGCCGACGAGATGAGCCGCGAGGGCACCTGGGCGCCGCGAAGAACGGCCAGCGCACCGACGACGTGCGCCTCCTCCCCCCAAGGCAGTCGCAACAGGCCCGCGCCCTTTTCGCCTTCCGTCGGCAGATACAGGTTGGATGGCAGAAGCGGCCTGTCGCCGACCTCGCCCGGCGCCACGAGCTGAGTGATGGGCAAATCCCGGACCGCGAGCGCCAAATCGCCTTCGCCCATGAGGTCCACATAAGAGAGCGCGATGTTCGTGGTGCCAAGGTCGATGCCGACGATGTAGCGGGCCGAGGGGCGGGGGGTGCTGGTCATGAGTGGTCCTCTCCTGCGTGAGGTGGGGTGGCCAAGGAGCCTTCGCGCGCCGGCCATCGCGCCCATGCGCACGAGGCGCCAGACACTGCGGCGGCGGGCCAAAAACGCGCTCCATGCCTCGCTTCATCCCCCAAGTCCAAGAGCTGTCCTTCGCCTTGCCAAAGCCTCGGCCAAAGCCGCCCTAAAAACCAAAAACATCAATGATTTCAACAGGTTAGGCGCCATCTCCGAACGCCCGCCCAAATGTTTGAAATCCAACCTTGCCCCGTATAGACGCGCGCCTCTTTTCGCCCGGGGCAGCGATGAAGCCGCCCGCCCTTCGACCTTCAGGGAGACATAAGAGACATGACCCAGGATCGCGCATGGAGCGTCGCCGACGCGCTGGAGAACTATGGCGTCCCCAACTGGAGCGCCGGCTATTTCGGCATCAACGACAAGGGGCACGTGATCGTCCACCCGCAGGGCCCCGAAGGACCGTCGGCCGACCTCAAGGAACTCGTGGACGAGGTGCGCCAGCGCGGCATCGATCTGCCCCTCCTCGTGCGCTTCACCGGCATCCTCAAGGAGCGCATCAAGTCGCTGCACGAGGCCTTCTACCGGGCGATTCAGGAGTGCGGCTATCGCGGCGACTACCGCGGCGTCTTCCCCATCAAGGTCAACCAGCAGCGCTGGGTCATCGAGGAGATCGTCAACACCGGGCGCCAGTATCACTATGGCCTGGAGGCGGGCAGCAAGCCTGAGCTCCTCGCCGTCATGGCCATGCTCGACGACGACGCCGCCCTCATCGTCTGCAACGGCTACAAAGACGAGGAGTTCATCGAGACCGCGCTGCTCGCCAACAAGCTCGGCCGCAACGTCATCATCGTCGTCGAGAAGTTCAGCGAGCTGAAACTGATCGCCAGCGTCTCCAAGCGCCTGGGCATTCGCCCCCGCATCGGCATGCGCATCAAACTCGCCAGCAAGGGCGCGGGCCGCTGGGAAGCCTCTGGCGGCGACCGCTCCAAATTCGGCCTCTTCGCCGGCGCGCTGATGGAGGCGCTCACCTTCCTGCGCGAAAACGATCTGCTCGACTGCTTCGAGCTGATGCACTTCCACGTCGGCAGCCAGATCTCGAACATCCGCAACATCAAGAACAGCCTGCGCGAGGCCAGCCGCTTTTTCGTCGAGCTGTGCAAGGCCGGCGCGCCACTCAAATACTTCGATGTCGGCGGCGGTCTGGGCGTCGACTACGACGGCTCGCAGACCAACTTCCACTCGTCGGTCAACTACTCGATGCAGGAATACGCCAACGACGTGGTCTACGCCGTCTACCAGCAGTGCGAGGCCGAGGGCGTGCCCCACCCGACCATCGTCAGCGAGTCTGGCCGCGCCGTCGTCGCCCATCACGCGGTGCTCGTCGTCAATGTGCTCGGCGTCTCCAAATTCAGCGCCAAGGCCATCCCCGACAGCGTTCCCGAAGAAGCCCCCCAGGTCCTCAAAAACCTCGTCTCCACCTTCAAGGACGTGTCGCGCAAAAACGTCATCGAGAGCTACCACGACGCCCTGCAATACAAAGACGAGTGCCTGACCCTCTTCTCCCTCGGCCACCTCTCGCTCAAGGAGCGCGTCAACTGCGAAAACGTCTACTGGGCCCTCGTCCAGAAGATCCTGCGCATCGCCCACGAGCTCGACGAGATGCCCGAGGAAATCCAGCCGCTGGAGAAGACCCTCTCGGACACCTACTTCTGCAACTTCTCCGTTTTTCAGTCCGTGCCCGACTCCTGGACGCTCGACATGCTCATCCCGATCATGCCGATCCACCGCCTCGACGAGCGGCCGACGCGCCGGGGCGTGCTCTGCGACATCACCTGCGACTCCGACGGCAAGATCGAGCACTTCATCGACAAGCGCGATGTCAAAGACGTGCTGGAGCTGCACCCGGTGGCCGACGGCGAGCCCTATTTCATCGGCCTCTTCCTCGTCGGCGCTTACCAGGAAGTCCTCGGCGACATGCACAACCTCTTCGGCGACACCCACGCCGTCCAGGTCACCATCACCGAAAACGGCTACCTCCTCGACCACGTCGTGCCCGGCAACACCGTCGACGAAGTGCTGCGCTCGGTCATGTATACGCGCGAAAGCCTCCTCGACCGCATGCGCCGCTCCACCGAAATCGCCCTGCGCGCCGGACAAATGACCCTCGAAGAATCCCGCCACCTCCTGCGCGCCTACGACGAAGGCCTCAACGGTTACACCTACCTCGAAGGTGATTGATTGACGGCTGCGCCCCGGCGCACACATTTATTTTTTGTTCTTGAAGCGCACGGCAGTTTGTTTCCTGCTGTGCGCTTTTTTATTTTCTGCGCTTCAGCGCTACCTTAATCGCCTTGGCATTTCAGCACGCGGCAATTCAAATCCGCTTCAGTGCTGAGCAATTTGATTTTATTTTCATGTCGATTTAGACTCACATTGGCTCGATTGAATTTATTGAGTTTTCTTGAAACCTCAAGCCGCCGATCGTTATTTAAAAAACGTTTTAGTGGAGTTCCACTTCGCCACCCAGGAATTGTGTCGGCAAATTCTTTTAATAATCTTTAAAAATGCTCATTCCCCCAAAAATGTTCGGAACGCGCGGATCGTGCAGTGTCTTGAAATCATGTCTTTAATTATACAAACATGATTTGGCACGAAAATTGCGGGTACCCACTGCCTCCCCGCCAACTCCTCCCGCCCCGTTAAAATAGACGATTTTAATATAAAAATCAGCCAATCTTCCGGGGGCGCCCATTTGGGGAGCTTTAAGCGTTGATGGCTGATCAAATAATTCAACAAATTAAATCGAGCCAATTCAGGTCCACGTTAATATCAAAATAAAATCAAATTACCCCGTGCTGAAGCGGCCTTTGAATTGCCGCGCGCTTCGAGCGCCTTATTTTGGCGTCGCGAGCGGTGGCGTTGTCGCGCGTCGTCAAAAGCGAAAGCGTTCCTGCTCGATATGAACACAGAAGCGTGGCCTTTAGACGAAGCGGGGGGGGGGGCGCGGATGGATCGACCGAGGGAGGAGATCGCGTATCTCGGGGGGCTTTTGCGGCGCGTTCCGAGGTCGCGGCTTGGCTGTGTCGTGGCCACGCGCCTGATTCGAACGGCTGTTCGGCCTCTGGCGGCGCCTCTTTTGCCCACGCGCGGGGAGATGCTGGCTGCCTTTTGCGCTGATGACGCGGCGGATTTCGCGCTCAAGCTGTGCGCTTCGCGGGCCACGCGGCTGTGGGCGGATGCTTCGCGGCGGGAGTCGGTGGCCTTGGCGGCGCTTCAAGTCGCGGGCGTTCAGGAGCGGGCGATGCGGCGGGCGGCCAGGGCAGCGCGGCTTGAGTTCGACGTTTTTGGCCGGAAGGTGGCGTTTGACGCGCGTGCGGGAGGCGTCGACTGGGCGCTCGACCCGTTGAGTGGGCTGAGGGCGGACGCTGACAGCGCGGGGTTTGACCCCAAGGGCGCCTGGGCGCTGGGGCGGCTCGATCATCTCGTGGCGCTGGCGCAGGGGGTGTGGCTCTCGCCGCTCGACGAGGTGCGGGACCGTCTGTGCGAGGCGCTCGTGGCGCAGGTGATCGATTTCACGCGCGAAAATCCGCCGGGACAGGGGGTGCAGTGGCTTTCGCCCATGGAGGTCGCGCTCAGATCGATGAATCTGGCGCTGGCGTTTTTGATGACGCGTCACCGTCCTGAATGGCAGCGCGCGCCGTCGGCCTGCCTCTCGCTCGTGGCGGCGCTGTGGGCGGGCGGGCGCTTTGTCGAGGCCAATCTGGAGAGCGACACGGCTGTTCCCAACAACCATCTGGTGGCCTGTCTCACAGGGCTCTTTCACCTCGGCGTGCTCTTTGCCGAACTGCCCGACGCGGCGCGCTGGCGGGCGCGGGCGGCCTCTGGGCTCTGTCGCGAAATCGAGGCGCAGACGCTCGGCGACGGTTTTGGCTTCGAGGGATCGACTGGCTACCACCGCCTGAGCACCGAGCTCTTCACGCTGGCGCTCTTTGCCGCTGACGCTGGAGGCGTCGATTTGGGACGGGCGTTTCAGGAACGGTTGCGCGCGCGGTTTTGGGCCACGGCGAGTCTCGTCGACGCCTCGGGCCACGTGCCGCAGATCGGCGACAACGACTCTGGGCGCGCTCTGCCACTGACCAGTCGTCATTCGCTCGATCACGGCTACCTGTTGCCGCTCGGCGCGGCGCTTTTTGGCGACGCGACGCTCAGGCGGACGGGGTTTGACGATCTGGACGAGGTGCTCTTCCTCATGGGGCCGGCCGGGCTCAGGCGTTTTGAGGCTTTGGCGGAGACCATGACGCACCCCAGCGCGGTGCTGCCACAGGCGGGCATCGCCATTCTGCGCGCGGGACCAGTGACCTGCGCTCTGAGCGCTGGATCCAACGGTCAAAACGGCATCGGCGGACATGGCCACAACGACAAGCTGGCGATCGAGCTTCGCTGTCATGGCGCGCGTCTCGTCGCTGACCCGGGCAGCCCTGGCTACACCGCCGATCCAGACGAGCGGACGCGCTATCGATCGACCGCGGCCCACGCCACGCTTGAGATTGACGGCGAGGAACAAAATCCCATCCCGACGCACCGGCCCTTTGCCCTGCCCGACATCTCGCGCGCCCGCCTCACGCGCGTCGATCTGGGGCCCATCCGCGATGTCGTCGAAGCAGTGCACGTCGGCTACCGGCGGCTCGCAGGCGCGCCCATCCACCGCCGCCAGATCGTCCTTGACCGGCAGCGCCACACGCTCGCCATCGCCGACCGCGTCCTGGGAAGCGGCAGACACAGGCTCATCCTGCGCTTTCCCTCGTCGGCGCCCGTGCGAGAGGTCCTGGCGCTGTCGAAAGAGACGCGCGAACGCCTTGTGCGTGGCGGCCTGGACCTGGAACGCTTCGCGGACAGCGCCTTTGAATTTGGCCTGCCAGACGAACCGACAAACGCCGTGGCCGTGCTCGTGCTGCCGCGCGGCGGTGAGGTGACAACAAGCCCCTTTGCCATTGCCGAGGGTTACGGCGAGCGCCTGACGGGAACGATGATCGAGTGCGCCTTTGAGCGAACGCTGCCCTGCGAGCTGTGGACGGTTTTTCTCTTTTGAAGGCGGCTGCGGCTCGGCGCGCTCATTCGCGGCGGTCAAGGGACATCGCCTATCGGGATTTTTCGGGGGGCGCGCTTCCTGCCAGACCCTCTGTTTGGAGGGCGGCCAACGACGCGGCGCGCGCGCACACTCCCGAAAGCAAAGCGCCACAGCGGTTTCAGGACGTGGGCCAGGAGGGGGTGCGGCAATGCGGCAGGAAAAACGGGAACTCATCGACAAGGTCGCCGCGCGGCGGGCCAAAGTCGGCGTGGTCGGGCTCGGCTATGTGGGCCTGCCCCTCTCGATGGCGTTTGGCGAGGCGGGCTTCAGCGTGCTCGGCCTCGACATCGACGCGCGCAAGGTCGAGTCGATTGGCCGCGGCGAGTGCTACTTCCGCCACCTCGACGGCGCGCCGCTCTCGCGCCTCGTCGAATCAGGACGCCTGGAGGCCTCGCTCGATTTTTCGCGCGCCGCCCAGCTCGACTGCGTCGTCATCTGCGTGCCCACCCCGCTGACACGCCAGCGCGAGCCGGACATGCGCTTCATCGTCGAGACAGCCCAGGCGCTCGCGCCGCACGTGCGAAGAGATCAGCTCTTCGTTCTCGAATCGACGACCTGGCCCGGGACGACCGAAGAAGTCGTCAAGCCCATCCTCGAATCAGGCGGCCTCAGGGCTGGCGTCGACTTTCACCTCGCCTTTTCGCCCGAGCGCGAAGACCCGGGCAGCCACGCCTCGACCGCTGTCCCCAAGGTGGTGGGCGGTCTGTCGCCCGACTGTCTGGAGATCGCCTGCGCCCTCTACGCCTCGGTGGTGCCGCGCGTTGTCCCGGTGAGCTCCACGCGGGCGGCCGAGATGACCAAGCTCCTCGAAAACATCTTCCGCGCCGTCAACATCGCCCTCGTCAACGAGCTGAAGATGCTCTGCGAGCGCATGTCGATCGACGTGTGGGAAATCGTCGCGGCGGCGGCGACCAAGGGATTTGGCTTCATGCCGTTCGAGCCAGGCCCGGGCCTCGGCGGTCACTGCATCCCCATCGACCCCTTCTATCTGACGTGGAAGGCGCGCGAGTTCGAGATGCAGACGCGCTTCATCGAGCTGGCCGGCGAGATCAACGCCCAGATGCCGCGCTACGTCGTCCAGCGCACCCAGGACGCGCTCAACGCCCGCTCGCAATCGCTCAAGGGCGCCCAGATTCTGGTGCTCGGCGTGGCCTACAAACGCGATGTCGACGATCTGCGCGAATCGCCGGCGCTCAAAGTCATCGAGCTCCTCACCGAAGCGGGCGCGCGGGTGCGCTACCACGACCCTTTGGTCCCCCAAATCGGCGCCCTGCGGCGTCACCAGCTGGACATGGCCTCTGTACCGCTCGACGACGACGCGCTGTCCTCCGCCGACGCGGTCATGATCCTCACCGATCACTCCGACGTCGACTACGCGCGGGTGGTGCGCCAGGCCAGACTCGTCATCGACACGCGCAACGCGACGCATGGCCTCGGCGGCGGCGACCGCGTCGTGAAGGCCTGAGCGCCGGAAAATTCCCGCAAGGCCAGGCCCGGACTAGGTAGCGCGGCCTTTTTTCGGCCAATCCGGCCTTGACCCCTCACGCACGAAAGGACCCCCGCCATGAACGACGCGCTCAGCGACAAGCTCGGCCAAATCCGCATCGACACGCACAACCTCTACCAGGAGACCACATTCACCGACCTCAAGGTCGGCTCGTTTCGTCGCCTGTCGCCTGTCCACGCCGACGGCTCGCCCGACCCCTCGCGCGCCACGTTCTTTCTCGTCCAGACCCACCTGATGACAGCGGCGGGCCCAGTGCCGCTCGACTTCCGCGTCGACGCGGCGACACTCGACGAGATGGCGGCCAAATTCCCCGAAGCCGCGCAAAAGGCTTTTGAGGAAATGGTCAGTGAATTGGAGGCCATCCGCCGCGAACAGGCCTCCAGCCTGATTGTCCCCGGCGGCATGGGCGGAAAAATTCATTTGCCATGATCTTTCATCTGGTTTGCGCTTGAAGCGCATTCCTTTGTTTTTTGTGCTTTGGCGCACGGCGGTTTATTTGATGCTGTGCGCCTTTTTGTTTTCGGCGCTTGAGCGCGCGGCAAACCTTAAACCGCTTCAGCGCGGGGAAATTTGATTTTGATTTGAACCTGAATTAGCTCAATTTAATTTACTCAAAACGCCCGTTTTTTGGGAAAAGCGCATTTTTAATAAATTAAATCGAGCGAATTTGAGTCGAAATCAAAACAAAAGCGCGCGACATAGGACAGAATGCCGTCCGCTGAAGCACAAAAACAAAGAAACACGCTGAAGCGGCTTTGAATTGCCTGGCGCTCAAACACCAAAAAAGAAACTTAAAAGCCTGAAAAACAAGAAATCAAAACAAAAAAAATTAAATAAAATTAAAAAACAATCATTGACCCCGGCAGGATTCGAACCTGCGGCCTACGGTTTAGGAAACCGCCGCTCTATCCTACTGAGCTACGGGGCCAATCGCTCTGGGCGAGCGGGGCGCGCTCTCTAGGGAAGCGCCCTCTGGATGGCAAGTGAAAAAATGGCCGGGAAAAGCCCCTGGCGAGGCGTTGAGCGAGGCCTGGGGATGGCGCGTCGTTTGAGTGTCGTCTCATGTGTGCCGGGCGGGGACGCGTCGTTGGCGGATCGACTTGTCGTCCGCGGAAGGTCGCCTGGGGATGGCGCGGGCGTTGTCTTGTCTGTGGCGCGAAAATCCGGCGCGCGGCGCGGTCATGGCTCGTGTCGGCGCCAGGCCTTTCGCCTTTGTGGCGCGTTCAAAAGTCGCGCGGTGACAAGGAAGACAATCGCCAGCGCAGAGGCGTTGGGCGCGGAATCAGTCGCGGCGCAGCCCGAGCCCTCGGATTTGGGGGAGACGCACACGCCCTTCTGGCAGGCGCTCTTTTGGTCCTCGCCACAGGGGGTGCCGTCGGGGAGGTTGTCGTAGGCGCAGCGGCCGTTTTCGGGCTGGCAGGCGTCCTCAGTGGTGGGCGTCTGACACTCGTTGGGTGGCGGGCAGTAGACAGAACCCGCGCCCACGCACGCGCCAAAGAGGCAGTGGTCGTCGAGCGTACAGGCGTTGCCGTCGTCGCAGATCGTGTCGGCGGGTTTGGCTTCGTGGCGGCATTCACCGCTGGCCGGATCGCAGACGCCCTGAAGCGCACAGTCGCTTTCTCCCGGACAGGTCACGATGGGCGCGCAGGCGCCGTCGGCAGGGGCCCCCAGAGAAGCGCGGCAGGCCTCGCACAGCGTCTTGTCGCAGCGCTGATCGCAGCAGACGCCCTGGGCGCAGAAGCCTGAGACGCACTGAGCGTCGTCGACGCAGCCCTCGCCGTCGCCGAGAGCCTGACCGGTGCGCGCGGCGATCCAGTCGGCAAAGGACGAGACGCTGGTGCTGCAGCCAAAGGTGGCGCAGTCGCCGTCGCCGAACGAAGTGACGCCAGCGACATAGGTGACGCCCTCGCGGACGAGGAGCATGGGGCCGCCGCTGTCGCCGTTGCAGGTGCCGCCCTCGCTCATCCGGCCACAGACCGCGCGCGGTGGGGCGTAGAGGGTGTCGTCTTCGTAGAGGCAGTAGTTGGGACCGGGGCAGATGAAGTCGGCGGTGCCGTCGACCTGGAGGCGCTCGCCGGAGGTGCCGTGTTCGGTCAGGCCAAAGCCGACATAGGTGATGGGCTGGCCCACGTCGGCCGCGCTCCAGGCCAAAGGCGCGCGGTCGGGCAGCGCCGGGATGGGCGCAACGCCGTCGAAGGGCGATTCGAGGACGAGCAGGGCGATGTCGTTGAAGAGGTAGGTGCCGTCGTAGGCGTCGTGGGCGTGGATGGCCGAGGCGCGGCGCGTCTGGCGCGTGCCGTCGCGGGCCGAGGTGCCGGTCCTGAAGTCGAAGCGTGCAGGATCGGTCTCCAGCTGGCAGTTTTCCGTCTGCCCTGTCTCCCAGTTGAACTCGCAGTCCTTGACGTAGACGCAGTGGGCGGCGGTCAGGACCACGGTGTCGGTGATGAGCGTGGCGGTGCAGGCGCCGATGCCCTCGTAGAACATCTCCAGGATGGCCTCGTGGGCGGCGTCGCTGGAGGACGTGCCGTTGATGATGGGGCGCGGCAGGGCGGCGTTGGCGCTTTGGTCGGCGGCAGGCGGCAGGCAGGCGGCCAGGACAAGCGGGGCAAGGGCGAACAAAAGGAGCGCGCGGCGGGAACAACGGCTCATGACAGGATCTCCTGAAGGTCGGCTCGGCCCAGATGGGGCCAGCGCAAAGGGGCGCGCCTTTTACGCCAAGGGGATGACAGCGCCACGGCAG
Source organism: Myxococcaceae bacterium (assembly GCA_017500825.1). Taxonomy (GTDB): domain Bacteria; phylum Myxococcota; class Myxococcia; order Myxococcales; family UBA5297; genus UBA1203. The sequence continues at coordinate 41,517 of JAFVYB010000052.1, forward strand.
AAACTCGGCCCTCAGCAGGGGCGCAGATCTCTTTCGCGGCAGGGGGCGCCAGTTCCTTGATTTACAGTCGCTTTGCCCCTAACTGCGCGCCGCTTTGAAAACGGGACAGCTCATCGCCCTGGAGGGCATCGACGGAACGGGCAAGGGGACGCAGGCGCGGCTTTTGGTGGAGGCGCTCGAACGGCGCGGCCAAAGCGTGGCCTTCTTCTCGTTCCCAGCCTATCGCCAGACATTCGCCGGCGCGCTCATCGGCGACTTTCTCGACGGCAGACTCGGCGACCCCAAAGGCATCGACAGCCGTCTGACCGCGACGATCTACGCGCTCGACCGGTTTGAGCTGCGCGACGAACTCAGGCGGGCGTTGATGGCCGGACAAACGGTCGTCTGCGATCGCTACGTCGGGTCCAACCTGGCGCATCAGGTGGCGCGCGCTCGACCTGGGCAGCGGGAAGCGGTCCGGTCCTTTATCGAGGCGCTTGAGTTCACCGTTCTCGGCCTGCCCCGCGCCGATCTGACGCTTTATCTCGACATGCCCGTCGGTCTGGCCCAGCGGCGCGTGCTCACCAAGGCCGCGCGGCAATACACAAAGAAGCGACTCGACGCGAACGAAGCGGACCTGCGCCACCTCAGAGGCGCGCTCGCCGAATACCGCCACCAGTCGCTCGCCCCGGACTGGCGCCGCATCGCCACGACCAGGGGCCGACGGGAGCTCACGCGCGACGAGATCCACGCGGACATCCTCGCGGCCATCGACAGCGCCCTTCCGCGTCCAGGTAACCCTTGATCACCCAAGAGGCCCTCGCCCCCATGACCACAGCCTCGGCCATCGCCACGCCGCTCTCCCTGGAGGCCATCACCTTCGCGCCGCGCTTCGCGATGGCGGTTTGCGAGGGATTTTTGTCGCCCTCTGTCCCCTTTGACGCCCACCTCGTCGCCGAGCTGGGGACGAACGGCATCCGCTTCGAACAGACAAGCGGCACCGAGAGCCTCCTCGTCCATGGCGATTTGACCATCGGCCGCGCCAGCCTGCTCTCCAAGGCCGCCGCGCGCGAGCGCTTCCCGGGCAAGCGTTTCCTCGACTGGCAGAGTCCCTGTCCCTTTGTCGGCCAGGTGATGGGCTACCTCGTCTGGGATCACTTCATCGCGCCCGACCCGGCAGGGCAGCGCGGCGCCTTCACCGATCTCCTCAAGGGGCTGCTCGCCACGGGGCGGAGCTTCATCGCCCGGCTCGACAGCGGCGACATGATCGAACTGGCTGTTCAGCGCGAATTGCCGCTCGGCGATCTGACCAACCGCTGGGGGTTTGGCGACGGCGAATTGTTGCTCACGCGCGCCGAATCGCCCTACGCGCGCGCCGTCTGTCAGGCGGCCGAGGATGCCATCCGCGCGCAGGGATTGAAGGCCGAAGTCGAATGGGTGCCCACGAGTCACAACCCCCTGCGACTCTCGTGGCAGGTGCTTCCGTCGAGCTGGCGCCAGCGCATGGGCCTGGAACCGCGCCGCGTTCCCGCGCTCTTTGACGCCGACGGCAAGCCGCGCGCCCCCCGCGCCCTGAATGGCAAGCGCTTCACGATTTGGACGCTCGACCAGGGTATTTTCGACCGCGCCGACTTCTGGGAATTGGCCCCGCCGCGCGCCTGAGCGGACGCCCTTTGGTGCGCCGGCCCAAACGCCCCGCGCCCGAGGGAAATCCTGGCGCCCAACGCCCTGGTGAACGCCTGGCCGCCCGCCTTGAAATCCAGTGTCCGATCCCTAATAACCCCCGCCGCTTCAGGGCCTCCCTGAGACCTCCTTGGGAGGCTTTGTCGCGCTTTCAATCAACTCAAACCGAATGGGTGAACCGTGGCTGACAAACATGAAATGGAAGAGCTGATCGAGCTGCTGACCGACCAAGTCGCCGAGCGCCTCTACGAGAGATGCGCCGAGGCCGCCGAAGAGGACGATGACGACGAGGCCTGCGATTGCGCCTGCGACTGCTGTGACGATCCGGATGACGAGTGCGACTGCGAGTGCCACGAGTCGTGCGACTGCGGCTGCGACTGTGACGACGATGACGAGATGGACGACCTCTTCGACGAGATGGACGCCGAGGAGTTCCAGAACCTCTCGCATCCGGTGCCGCCGCCCGATCCCGACAATCTGGCGACCTATATCGACCACACGCTGCTCAAGCCGACGGCGACCCAGGACGAGCTGCTCAAGCTCTGCGACGAGGCGCGCCAGTATGGCTTCGCCACCGTCTGCGTGAATTCGGCCAACGTCGAAGAGGCCGCGGCCCTGCTCCAGGGGTCGAACACCGTGCCCATCGCCGTCGTCGGCTTCCCGCTCGGTGCCAGCCTCCCCGAGGTCAAGGCCTACGAGGCCCGCCAGGCCATCCGCAACGGCGCGCGCGAAATCGACACGGTCATCAACATCGGCGCGCTCAAGGACCGCAATTACCAGCTGGTCCTCGACGACATTCAGGAGGTCGTCGACGCGGTCGCGCCTGTCCCGGTCAAGGTGATCATCGAGACGAGCCAGCTCGACGAGACGCAGAAGATCATCGCCTGCGCGCTCTCGAAGGCGGCCGGCGCTGCCTTTGTCAAGACCTCGACCGGATTCACCGGCGGTGGCGCCACGGCAGAGGACATCGCGCTGATGCGCCAGGTCGTCGGTCCCGAGATGGGCGTCAAGGCTTCGGGCGGTGTGCGCACCTTGGCCGACGCCAAAAAGATGATCGCCGCCGGTGCCAGCCGCATTGGCGCCAGCGCCTCTGTCGCCATCGTCACCGAGGCCGCGGCTGAAAAAAGCGATGACAAAAAGGCCGAATAACCTGTCAACGCCATCGCGTCTGTGACGCGCCAAAACAGTCAAAAGCGGCGCTTCCCTTTCTGGAGGCGCCGTTTTTTATATGCGTTTCATTTTATGTATTTATTTTTTATTTAAAATCGAAACAACAGCACGCGTCCACCTGAACACACCATAAAAAACACACAGCAAAAAACGCGCCAGAAACGCGCGACAGGCCTTTGCGCGACACGTTTTTGGGGATCGGCATCCCCTCCCCTCAAATAATTTAATGAATCCTTCCTTTCGGACGCGCCAACGCGCAGAGAGAACCCAATAAAACAATAAAACCACTTTGCGTAACCCGCACCCAATTCGCGTGCTTCCTCGAATACTCTCGGTTTAATTTATTAAATTTTATCACCCCGAAAAATATCACCTCAACGACAAAACTCTTTCATCTCCTTGAACCCATCCGTTTAAAGACGCTCCCTGAAAAACGGGGACAAATAAAAATCTCAATAAATTAAATCGAGCCCATGCGCGTCCAAGCTTCCGCGCGCCAAAGCGCCAAGACAATGAATCAACAATTCATTCAAGCAAACAGACGGACGCAAGATGGCGCACCGACGCCTTCGGAATGAAACATCCCCCCATCCAGTGTTGAAGTCTCTGCCGCGGGCAACAGACCCGCTTCTGGCGCTCCCCGCCGTCGCCTCTCCTCCCCTCGCTGAACGCATCTGTCGAAAATCCAGGGAGGATGTGTATAGGGGCGGCGCTTTTGGTGAGGAAAATGGGGACGCCAGCCGTTCAGGCGCCCGCCTGCCGCCTTTCCTTCAGAGACACCGTCGGATCGTTGAACAGAAACCGGGCGATGGCCGCGCGGGCGAGGCGCTTCTTCCCAGAGGCGGCGAGCCTTGGCTCTCCTCATCGCTTTGGACAGATGCCCAAGTCTGGGCGCACAAGGAAAAGGAACAAACGCACATGGCCCTTCGCAAAGACGACAAGAAGAAGGCGACGGACACCAAAAAGGTCCTCCCGCTGCTCCCGCTGAGGGACATCATCGTGTTCCCCAACATGGTCGTCCCGCTCTTTGTCGGCCGCAGCAAGTCGATCGCCGCCCTGCAGGAAGCGATGGAGAATGGCCGCGAGCTCTTTCTCGTGGCCCAGAAGCGCGCCAAGACCAACGACCCGGTGCCCGATGACCTCTTTGAAGTCGGGACGGTCAGCAGCGTCATCCAGCTGCTCAAGCTCCCCGACGACACGGTCAAAGTGCTCGTTGAAGGCAAGCGGCGCGCCAGGATCGGTGAGTTTTTGCCCAACGACCGCTTTTTCCAGGTCCGCTGCGATCTTCTGGAGGAGGAGGCGGGATCGTCGGTCGAGCTGGAGGCGCTCGTGCGCTCGGTGCAGGCCGTCTTCGAGAGCTACGTCAAGCTCAACAAGCGCATCCCGCCCGAGATCCTGACCTCGGTGGCGTCGATTGAGGACCCATCGCGCCTGGCCGACACCATCGCCGCCCATCTCACGCTCAAGCTCAACGACCGGCAGTCGCTCCTGGAGCTGACGAACGCCACTTGGCGGCTGGAGCGCCTCTACGAGCTGATGCAGGGCGAGATCGAGATTCTTCAGGTCGAGAAGAAGATCCGCACCCGCGTCAAGAAGCAGATGGAGAAGACGCAGAAGGAATACTACCTCAACGAGCAGATGCAGGCGATCCAGAAGGAGCTGGGCGAGCGCGACGAGTTCAAGAGCGAGATTCAGGAGCTCGAAGAGCAGATCAAGAACAAGCCCCTGCCCAAGGAGGCGCAGGCCAAGGTCAAGAAGGAGCTCAAAAAGCTCAAAATGATGAGCCCGATGAGCGCCGAGGCCACCGTCGTCCGCAACTACATCGACTGGATTCTCTCGCTGCCCTGGGACGAGACGACGCAGGACAAGCTCGACATCGTCGAGGCCGAGAAGATCCTCGATGAGGACCATTACGGGTTGCGCAAGGTGAAGGAGCGCATCCTCGAATATCTGGCCGTTCAGTCGCTCGTCGAACGCGTCAAGGGACCGATCCTCTGCTTTGTCGGCCCTCCCGGCGTGGGCAAGACCTCGCTTGGCCGTTCCATCGCCCGCGCCACGGGTCGTCGGTTCGTTCGGCTGTCTTTGGGCGGCGTGCGCGACGAGGCGGAAATCCGTGGTCATCGGCGCACCTACATCGGCGCCATGCCTGGCAAGGTCATCCAGGCGTTCAAGAAGGCGGGCACGGCCAACCCAGTCTTCCTCCTCGATGAGGTGGACAAGATGTCGACCGACTTCCGCGGGGATCCGGCCGCGGCGCTGCTCGAAGTGCTCGATCCGGAGCAGAACAACACCTTCTGCGACCACTACCTCGACCTCGATTACGACCTGTCCAAGGCCATGTTCATCTGCACGGCCAACACGCTCCACGGCATCCCCGGGCCGCTGCAGGACCGCCTCGAAATCATCCGCCTGGCTGGCTACACCGAGCCCGAAAAGCGCTCGATCGCCCGCCGCTACCTCATCCCCAAGAAGCTCGAAGAGAACGGCCTGACCGACGTGGACTTCACGCTCACGCAAGGCGCGCTGACGAGCATCATCGGCAACTACACGCGCGAGTCCGGCGTTCGTTCGCTGGAGCGCGAGATCTCCAAGATCTGCCGCAAGGTCGCCCGCACTGTCCTCAAGGAGGGCAAGGACAAGCGCTATGTCGTCGGCAGGAAGGGGCTGTCGAAATACCTGGGCGTGCGCCGCTTCAAGCACGGGCAGATCGAGAAGGAGGATCAGATCGGCCTCGTCACCGGCCTGGCCTGGACCGAAATGGGCGGCGAGCTCCTCGTCACAGAGGCCACGCTGATGCCTGGCAAGGGCAAGCTGATCATCACCGGCAAGCTGGGCGAAGTGATGCAGGAGTCGGCTCAGGCGGCGATGAGCTACGTCCGCTCTCGCGCCGATCGCTTTGGCATCGACAGCAAGGCCTTCGAAAACCTCGACCTGCACATCCACGTGCCAGAGGGCGCGATTCCCAAAGACGGTCCCTCGGCAGGCATCACCATGGCCACCACGATGATCTCCGCCTACACCCGCGTGCCCGTGCTCAAGGACGTGGCGATGACAGGCGAAATCACGCTGCGCGGGCGCGTGCTTCCGATTGGCGGACTCAAGGAAAAGGTCATGGCGGCCCATCGCGGCGGCATCAAGACGGTGCTCATCCCCAAGGAGAACAAAAAGGACATCCGCGAGATCCCCAAGCGGGTGCGCGAGGCGCTGCGCATCGTCCCGGTCGAACACATGGACGAAGTCCTGATCGAGGCGCTCCGGCTCGACGATCCCGACAAGTTCTTCCGCGGGCCGGACGCGATGATCCCTGAGGCGGACAAGGCCTCGCCAGAGTCGAGCGCAGCCTGATCGGGCCCAGGCATCAACGAACCAGGGCGTCAACCAAGGCGTTCAAACGACGAGATGATTCAAAGGGTGGACCTCGCGCTGTCGGGTCCGCCCTTTTTTTGTCGCCGCTCCCCTCGCCTGCCGGACGCGCGTTTAAGCCGCCGCAGCCCTGTCGAAACGCCGTTCGCCGCTGTGTCGACAGGGCCCTTTAGTCCTTTACAAGTCGCCACAGGCGCGCCACTCCCCCGCCCCGCGCTCGGACACGGGACGCCAAACGGCCAAAGTTCAGAGAAGGGACCCACCATGCTGCTGACTCACCTCGCCCTGGGTATCGCCCTGAGCCAGACACCAGTCCTTGACCATGCCGCGTCCCGAGATCAGGTCGCGCCGCCCCAGGAGGTCGCCGCGTCGGCAGGGATGCAGCCCCAGCTGGTGAAAAACGCGGCCGATGACGCCAGCGACACATCAGGCGCGCGGGAAGAGGCCAGAGAAGAATCGCCCGTGCCCGCGGATGAGACCATTAAAAGCGCCGCGGCGTCTGTCGCCTCTGCCGAGACAGCGACCGGGGGCATGGTCGACGCGCCTGACGAGGCGTCCACGCCGGAAGCGATCACACCGGAGGTTTCCGCCCCCGCATCGCCCCGCCCGCTCTCCTACAGGGACGTGCCGCTCTATCCCCTCTACCCAGCCTCGCCTGTTCCGCCCGATCCCTATCCGGCAGAGCGCTGGGGGCATCCAGGCCTTCACGAAGAGAGGTATTGGGCGCCGCCGCGCCGCATGCGCCGTCTGGCGCGACACCCCCTGACCACGGTCCATTTCGCCGAAGCAGAGGACAAGACGCCCTACTCGGTCCAGTCCAGGCGAACCCATGAGAGCTGCCTGGCGCCCTGCGCGCTCAGTGTCCCCGCGACGCGCAACAGCTTCATCTTCCGCACCAGCGAGCAGACCTTCGCGCACAAGTTCAATCTCGCGGGCCCGGAGCGGACGCTGCGCCTGGAGAGCGCGGGCAATCGCGGCATGGTCGCCGGCGGCGCGATTTTGCTCAGCGCGGCGATCGCCGTCGATCTCGGCTTCCTTTTGGGCTCGCCGATCGTCTTCTCGGATTTCGAGGGGACCAAACGGGAGAAATACGGACGCTGGGCACTGGCCGCGGGCGTCTCCTCGGTGATCACAGGCGCGCTCCTCACCAGCGGCATCATTCTCATCGCCAAGGGCAAACCTCGGGTCAGTCAGCGCATCACACCGCATCAGGCTTCGACCGAAGACGCCGCAGCGCTCGACAGTCTCCAGTTCTCTGTCGCGCCGACCCGCGACGGCCTGAGCGCCAGTGCCGGCTTTCGCTTCTGAACCATCGGGCAGAATCAGGGTCCCTCTGGCCCGCGAGGCGCTTTGGAGGCGTTTGGAACGAGCGCGATTTTTGCGTGGAGCGGATGCTGTTCCCGCTTCCCATCGCGGGGGGCGGTGACTAGGTTCCGCGCGCGGTTCGGAGTGGGCCAGGTAGACGCTGGCGTCCTTCGGACGCGAGAGGAAAGTCCGAGCTCCACAGGGCATGATGCTGGCTAACGGCCAGGCGGGGCGACCCGACGGAAAGTGCCACAGAAAACAAACCGCCCACGGCCAACCTTGGGGGAGGCCAGGCAAGGGTGAAAAGGTGCGGTAAGAGCGCACCGCGGCGGCAGCGATGTCGCCGGCACGGCAAACCCCATCTGGAGCAAGAGCAAATAGGGAGGCACGGGCGCGCAGCAGACGGCGTCCATTCGGTGGCCCGCCGAACGCCTCCGGGTTGGCTCGCTTGAGGTGCAGAGCAATCTGGACCCTAGAGGAATGTTTACCGCCCCTGAGGTTCGCGAGGAGCTCGGGGGGAACAGAACTCGGCTTATGGACCACTCCGAACCGCACTTTTTTTCGCGCGCCGAGAGCCGTTTCCGGCGCGTTTCTTGTTTTGGCGGCCCATGCCTCCGCGCGTCTTCCCCTCCCAGAGTTCCGGCACATGCGCCCGGCGGCGCGCGAACGCCCCTGTATCCACAAGGCGAAGCCATTCGAGTGGTTCCGCGCTGTCAGCCCCCCGTTGCCGCGATGCTTTGGGGCGAAAACGAGACCGGCGAACGCGGCGATGGCCAGACAGCTGCCTCAGGACAATCGTCTGACTGAAGGCAGGCGAGGTCCTCTCCCCGGCCGACCTGCCCCGCGCTCTTGAGAGGGCACGCCTTTGACGAGGGGCCGCGCGCCGATTGAGAGGAAGCATTTGCCCCTCTGTCTGTTTTGCGCCGCCCAGCCGCACCGACACACAGACATCCATCCATGCACCTGAATCTGCTCATCGCCGACCACGATCCCGCTGTCTTCTCCCTGGCCCGCGCCGCGCTCCTGCGACGCGACTGCTCTACAGAGGCAGCCTTTTCAGGTTTTGATTGCCTCGCCCGCGCCCGCGCCGGCGGCATCGACGCGGTTCTCCTCGACCTCGACATGCCCAACACCGACGGGTTTTCAGTGCTCGCCGAGCTCACCCGCCTGCCCAGCGCGCCAGCTGTCCTCCTGATGACCTGCGCCACAGACCCGCGCATCGAGCAGAGCGTGGCCAAAGGACAGGCGCTCGCGGCGTTGCCCAAGCCCGTCGACTTCGACCTTGCCCTGCGCCTGCTCTCCCGCCGTTCGAACGCCGAATGCGTTCACCTCCATCTGCCGCTCGACAGGCCATCGTTCCTCCCAATCGCCGCCCAGGCATTGGCGCGGGGAACGCTCTTTTTGGAAAACGCGCCCATCCTTCAGAGCGACACGCCGCTTGAAATCGCCCTGGAGACGCCCATGGGACGGCTGACGCTCACCGGCGCGAGCGATTCGACAGTTCGCTTCCCCGGCAGGTATGGACTCGGTGTGCGCCTCGACGATCTCGGTGCCGTGGATCAGGAGAGGCTTCGCGCCCTGTCAAACGCAACGCCCGAGCCCATCAGCGCTGTTCCGCGCCCTGCCGCCGATACCTCTGCCGGAGACGACTACTTTCGCCGCGGCTTCGACAAGCTGGAGACCGGCAAATACGACAGCGCTTTGATCGACCTGCGCCATGCCCTGGAGCTCGAACCGGACAACGCGCTGTTTCGCGCCACCTGCCAGCGAGCAGAGGCGCACGCAGGGATGCACAAGGCGGCAGTGCTCTTTCGACGTGCCGAGGAACAAAGCGATCCGGCCGAAGCGCTCAAGCTGATCGACGACGCCATCCGCCTCGACAGCTCACGCGCGACCTACCACTGTGAAGCCGCGCGCCTGACTCTGCGCATCGGCGGCGCGCTCGATAAAGCTGAGGCGCACATCGCCGAGGCCATCCATCTCGCCCCGTCCGATCCGGCTCCCCGCCACCTCTTCGCCCAGATGCTCGAACGCGCCGGGCGCTACCAGGAGGCGCTTTGGGCGTGTGATGCGGCGCTCCAGCTCTTCCCCGGCGATAAAGACCTCGCCAAGCTCCTGACGCGTCTCAGACGCAAGTGCGGCAACAGCTGACGCCCCTTCTCCAAGCGTCACTCGCTGCCAGCGCCAGCCTCGGACCCGACCGCCCTGCTTCCGCCAAATTCTCTGGTCAGACCCTGCGGAGCGCGATCTCACCCGCGTCCATCTCAAGCGCGATTCGGTCGCCGCGCTGGAAAACGCCATCGAGGATGGCCTCGGCGATCGGCGCCTCGATCAGCCGCTGCACTGTCTGCCGCATGGGGCGCGCGCCCATCATGGGGTCAAACCCGCCCGCGTCGAGCAGATGGGAGACCACCTCGCGTGAGGCGCTGAAGGCGATGCCTTTGTCGGCGCTGAGCCGATCGGACGAATCGGCGAGGATGAGGAGGGCGATGCGCGCAACCTCTTCTCGGCTGAGGGGCAAAAAGCAGAGCCGCTCGTCGAGGCGATTCCAGAGTTCAGGCGCCAGAGCATCACGAGCCGCGGCCTTGGCCCGCTCCGCCTGCCCGTCACGCGCGTTTTGGGCGCTGTGAGAGGCGCCAAAGCCGACCGCCGCGCGCGTTTTGCCAAAGTGCTCCGCGCCGAGATTCGACGTGAGGATGATCACGCTGTTTGAGAAGTTGACGCGCCGTCCGCGGCCATCGGTCAGCTCCCCCTCTTCGAGAACCTGCAGGAGCAGCATCAGGACATCGCGGTGCGCCTTTTCGATCTCATCGAAGAGGACCACCGAAGATGGACGGCGACGGACCGCGTCGGTGAGCAACGCGCCTTCGCCAAAGCCGACGTAGCCAGGCGCCGCGCCAATCAATCGCGCCACGCCCGTCTGTTCGACGCACTCGCTCATGTCGAGACGGATCAGGGCGTCCCTGGCTCCGAAGAGCACCTCTGCCAACGCCTTGGAGAGCTCGGTCTTGCCCACGCCAGTCGGCCCCAGGA
>JAFVYB010000053.1 GCA_017500825.1 Myxococcaceae bacterium
CGAGACGTGCCGCGCCGCCGCCCAAACGGCGCTGATCAAAAGCAGTTCTGACAACGAGAGCCCTGGGGCATTGATCTCAGGGCTCTTCTTCCAACGGACCCCCCGCGCATGCGCCTCCCCAACGCCTCCGGGCAACGGGAAGACCTCGCGCCCTACTGAAGGAGAACGACATGAACCGCCGCACGCGCCCGCATTTTCGACTCGGCCTGACGATCGCCGCCCTCTGCGCCCTCATCGCCATCCCCGAGAGCCACGCCGCGCCCGCGCCAAGAGCGCATTCCCGCGGTGGTCATTCGCCGTCCAGCGCTTCTCGTCCAGCGCCGTCCCGTTCCGCGCCCTCTCGTCCCGCCGCACGGCCCGCACCCTCTCGTCCCGCCACGCGCCCAGCGCCATCGCGTCCCGCCCAACGCCGTCCAGTCGCTGTTCAGCCGCGCCCAGCCCAGAGGCCTGCTCAAAGACCAGTCGTCACCCAGCCGAGCCGCCCGCAGCGACCTCAAACCGCGCCGCAGCGCCCGCAAGTCGTCAGACCACAAGTCGCGCCACGCCCCACGCCACCGCGGCCCACGCCCCGACCTCAGCCGACCACGCCGCGCCCGCCGTTCAATGCCCCAGGCCACGGCCCCGCCGTTTCCTCGCCGTCGCGTCCCCGTCCCCCGCCGCCGCGACCGCCACGCGCGCACCGCCCGCCTCCTTATGGACACCACGTCCACGCCCTGCCCCACGGCCACAGCCGCCATCATTTCCACGGACATATTTATCATTATTACAATGGAATTTATTATGAGCCGTCGCCCTTTGGGTATTCCATCATCGCCGCGCCAATTGGCTTTCTTCTGGCCGCGCTGCCCATTGGCTTTTTGACGTATTATTACAACAACATCCCGTATTATTATTACATGGGCACCTATTATCTCTGGAATGAGACGGCGAGCGCCTATCAGGTCGTCGAACCGCCCGAAGAAATCAAACTCCAGGCCGAAGCCGACCAGGCCGCCGCCGAGGCCACGCCCGCCGAAACCCAATCCGCAGAGGACAGCGCCACCGCCTCACAAGAAGCGCGCGATCGATACGAATGCCACGCCTGGGCCGTCTCCGAGAGCGACTTTGACCCGAGCGTGCAAAACGCGAGCGGCAGCGACAGCCAAATCACCCGTTACAATGATTCTTTGCGCGCCTGCCTCGAAACGCGCGGCTATGTCGTCGGCACTTCGCCCTGACCATCGATCGTTATTTCTGACATCCCCAAACAAAAGGTCCTGCCCACGCGACAGGGCCTTTTCTTTTACCTTTTATCTTTTACCTTTCACGCGCCCCTCGAATTCATTCTCAAAAACACGTTTAAACCATCCCCATCCAGTCCACTCAAATCGCGTCCAGATAAATCTTCTGAATCATTAAACAAAAACTCAAACAAAACAGCCGCCCATTCCCAAAAGCAAACATTCCCTGGCTCTTTTTTTAATTCGGCGGGCCGTTTGGCCCCTAAAACCAACCGTTTCCATTCATAAAAATAAAATCGCGCTTATCGAGAACCAATCCAACCTGGCGGTGAATCGAATTGTTTTGACACCTCCGGACAATGCCGATTTCGCGCTTGACATCGCCGACTTCGCCGCCATAACGCGCCGCACTTTCCGCCCATCAGGCAATGAGGACCCCTGCCGTGAACGCTCATCTGACCGCCCATGTCGCCCAGCGAGCCGCCGTGAACTCCAGCAAGAGGAGCGCGCGGAGCTGGCTTTGGCGTGTCGCCGCGTCGCAGATTTGAGCCCTCCCGGATCCGGCCCCGTGTCTCTCGTCAGGCCGTCGAACCAGCTGTCTTTGTCGCCCGTTGGTCCGCGCCCGCGTCGACGCCCTCGACTCATTCCTTGCCCGGCGTTGCCCTGTCCGTCGAACACGCCTTGGCCTTGTCGCGCGCCAGCCTCTGTTTTTCCGCCGCGCCGAGCCAACGCTCTCAGGGGCCTCCTCGCGCGCGCCTGCCGCATGAGCCCGACGCGATAGCCCCCCTTTTTCGACCTTTTCCGACATTTCCCTAGCTGAACGCCCGTCCCGCTCCACGCGGTTCGGCGCAGGAGCCCAAGCCATGCCCACCAAGCTCAAGAAGAGCGTCCCGCACCGCACCTACCTCGACGAATCCGAGCTGCCGCGCGACTGGTATAACATCCAGGCCGACCTGCCGACGCCGATGCCCCCCTTCCTCCACCCGACGACGCACGCGCCGGTCACCGTCGACGACCTGTGCGGCATCTTCGCGCGCCCCATCGCCGAGCAGGAGCTGACAAAGGAACGCTTCATCGAGATTCCCGACGAAGTGCGCGCCCTCTACAAGACCTTCCGCCCCTCGCCGCTGCACCGCGCCTACAACCTGGAAAAGGCCATCGGGACGCCAGCGCGCATCTATTACAAGTTCGAGAGCAACAACCCCTCGGGCAGCCACAAGCTCAACTCGGCCGTGGCGCAGGTCCACTTCAACAAGGCGGCCGGGGTCAGGCGCATCACCACCGAAACAGGCGGCGGACAGTGGGGGTCGGCTCTCGCCATCGCCAGCAAAATGGCCGGGCTCGACTGCACCGTCTACATGGTCAAGGTCAGCTACGAGCAGAAGCCCTATCGCCGCATTCTCATGGAGACCTACGGCGGACAGGTCGTGGCCAGCCCCAGCAACACCACCGAGGCAGGACGCAAAATGCTCGCCGCGCATCCCGATTCGCTCGGCAGCCTGGGTGGCGCCATCAGTGAGGCGGTCGAGGACGCGCTGACCCACCCCGAGACGACGCGCTACGCTCTGGGCAGCGTGCTCAACCACGTGCTCCTGCACCAGACGATCATCGGCCTCGAAGCCAAAAAGCAGATGGAGAAGATCGACGAGTATCCCGACGTCGTCATCGGCTGCTGCGGCGGCGGCTCCAACTTCTCCGGCCTGGCCCACCCCTTCCTCATGGACCGCCTGCGCGAGGGCCGCCAGGTGCGCGCCGTCACCATCGAGCCCATGGCCTGCCCTTCGCTGACGCGCGGCAAATACGCCTACGACTTCGGCGACCTCAGCCATTTCACGCCACTGATGCCGATGTATACGCTCGGCCACATGTTCGAGCCGCCGGGCATCCACGCGGGCGGCCTGCGCTACCACGGCGTCGCCCCCATCCTGGCGCACCTCTTCCACGAGGGGATTGTCGAGTGCGAGGCGGTCTTCCAGCGCGACGTGTTCGACGCGGCCGTGCTCTTCGCCCAAAACGAAGTCATCCTGCCCGCTCCAGAATCAGCCCACGCCATCCTCGGCGCCATTAACGAGGCCAAGCGCTGCGCTCAGACAGGCGAAGAAAAGGTCATCCTCTTTTCGCTGAGCGGCTGCGGTTATTTCGACATGTCGGCCTACAAATCCTACCTGTCGGGCGACATGAAGAACTACGCCATTACCGACGAATTACTCGCCTCTGGCCTGAATTCCGTCTCGGACATTCCCATTTCCTGAATGTTATTAAAAAAAGCCGCCTGATTTCAATTCGGGCGGCCACTTTATTTATCAAATAACTCCTCCATCCATATATAAGCTCTGTTTAATTTGTTCAATTTATCAAATAATTTCCCAAAACGAGCCTTTGACGCACTCAACCGGCAATTCAATCCCCAAATTGACCGGTTTGATTTTCCGACCAAACAACGGGCACAAAAAAAGCCCCGACCTCCACGCGAGAGGCCAGGGCTTTTTATTCAGCTCAACGCTGCCGAATTACTTCTGACGGCGGCGCAGGGCGGGCAGGATCGCCAGGCCCATCCAGCCGAGGAGGAAGCCAGCGCCCGTGGCCGAGCAGCCCGAGTCATCTTCCTTGTCATCTTTCGAGCCAGAAGAGCCCGCGCCAGCCACGCAGACCGCGTCCGTGCCGTTCATCTGACAGGTGCCGGGCGAGCAGAGTTCCTGAACCTTCTGGCCATCGACGCAGTTGTAGGCGATCGAGCCCTCGCTGGAGCAGCTCTCGGTGCAGGTGGTGCTGCCAGAGTCGCCGCCGGTGGAGGGAGCGCCATCAACGCAGCTCAGCCAGCCCGTATCGTCGATCGAGCAGGTTTGTCCTTCATCGCAGGTCCACTCGACCATTTCGCCATTCTTGCAGCGCTGACCGCCATTGCGGCCGTCCGTGTAGCAGTGGTTGTCCGCCGAGGTGCAGCCATCGCCCGAGGAACTACCACCATTGCAGGACATCCAGCCTTCTGCGTCCACCGAGCAGGTTTCACCCGCGTCACAGGTCCACTCGACCATTTCGCCGTTCTTGCAGCGCTGACCGCCATTGCGACCGTCCGTGTAGCAGAAGTTGTCCGCCGAGGTGCAGCCATCGCCAGACTCGCCACCTTCATCGCACGAGACGCTGTTCGCGCGATCAGGATTCACGGTGCAATTCGCGCAGGACTTAGCCTGGTATTCGCCATCATTATTGCAATACCAGCCAATGGTCTTTTCGGTGTTACAGCCCGCCGCGTCCGCAGCATCAGCCGAGCAGGCGCCGGTCGGAATCTCGTCGTCGCTGAGATCGAGAACGCAGCTCAGCCAACCACCCTCGTCCATCGAGCAGGTTTCACCCGCGTCACAGGTCCACTCGACCATTTCGCCGTCCTTGCAACGCTGACCGCCATTGCGACCGTCTGTGTAGCAGAAGTTATCCGCCGACGAGCACTGCCCTTCCGCCACACACTCAATGCGTCCCCCCGTATTCGTGCAGGTTTCACTCTCGGTGCAATTAATCGTCCATTCGACTTTGGCCGTTCCATCGCCTTCAGCAGAAGTGCTGCTGCAGAAATAGCCGACGCTACCCTCGCACCTGGCCTGATAGACGTCCGTGCAGTCTGCATCGTCTGCCCTGCAGCATGGCGTCGTGCTTTCAACCTTCTCACCAGCAAAAGCCGAACCGCTCAGGCAGAGCACGCCGGCAGCCAACATCAAACTAATCTTCTTCATGTGAACCTCTCTTTGAGAGTGGGGGGGGGTTGGGGGAGGTCATCGAGGCCTGAATGCCGCCTTGCATATGCACGCGCGCGCCAGACCCCAAAACTGCGGCGCGGGTGTCTGGAGGAGTTCAGGAGTGAAGTCAAGGAAGCTGACAGGGATATTTTGGGAACCAGGCGTCATTCTCTGAAAGTGAACAGCCGCCGAGCCACGCCCTACTTAAAATCGCCCAAAACACTGAACAAAACACCAGATTTCCCGCCTGCGCTCCCGTTCTCGACCAAACGCATAAAAACCGCGCCAAAATCTGAACAAAAACTCAGTCAAAATCAGCTGGCATCTCAGGATTTCGGTAGTGTTCGAAGAGGCGCGAAATCTGGCTCGGCGTGGTGCGCGGCAGCGACAGCGTGAGCTTGGGGATGTCGTCCTCGGCAAAAAAACGCGCGTCCGCCGTCTCGATGCTGTCCCGCGCTTCGCCGCCGACGAGGTCGCAACGGATAAAAATCTTATAGATGTGAAAGCGCGCCTCTGGCGGATGCCCATGAAGCCGCCGATCCCAAACCGCGAGCAGTTTCGAGGCCCGCGTGAGATAGCCAGTCTCCTCGCGAATCTCGCGCTCGGCCGCCTCGCCCGGCCTGTCGCCGACATCGACCCAGCCGCCCGGCAGCGTGAAACCGCCATCCTTGAGTTCGCGCACGAGGAGCAGCCGCCCCTCTTCGTCAAACACCACGCCGCGCACATCGACCTTGGGAGTGGCATACCCGCGCTCATCGCGATGAAGCTCCAAAATCGCCTCAATATCGCTGTCCGGCGTCATCGCCGCCGCCTGCATTTCAAAAGCAATGCGCGCGATCGCCTCGTAATGCGCGCGATCAAAGGGATTTTGCGTATACGCGAGGCCACTTTGCGCCTCTGCGGCCAATTTCTGCGACCAATCAATCCATTTCGGATGCATCTCTTTCCTTTCTTCTCCAACGAGAATAAAAAAACGACTCCAAACCGCTCTGTTTAATTATTTTACTCCATCCACTGAATCATCGGCAAAAGCGGCGTGTAATCATCGGTCCAGAGAACCATCTTTTCCAATTCAGGCGAACCGTCCGCCAACCTTCCAGGCTGGAATTTCGCAAACGTCAGCGCCTGCGCCACCCGCGACGACGGCGTCAAAAAACTATAAAGAGACGGCGTCACCCAGTTTCCCTCTATATCGTAGGCCACGATGGAATAATATGAATCTTTTTGATGCGCCGCCATTCTTAAAATCGGATTCAAATCAATAAACCGATTGGAAATATGAACAGCGATGACGCCCTCGGGCGCCAAATGTTTGAGATACAGATCAAACGCCTCCAGCGTCAAAAGATGCGCCGGGATCGAATCTGAACTAAAGGCGTCGATGATCAACAAATCGTATTGCCGAGAGCCTTTTTCTCTGAGCTCTCGGTCAAGAGCGATGCGCGCGTCGCCAGGCACCGTTTCGATGGCCGCCGCCGCATCCTGTAAAAAAGAAAAATACCCGCCACGGCCGCGCGCAAGTTCAATCATATTGGGAACGAGCTCATAAAAGACAAATTCATCCTTTGCCCGCGCATAGGCCGCCAGCGTGCCCACGCCAAGACCAACGATGCCGACTTTGAGCGACTTGTCGCCGACAAACTTTTGATAATCCCTGAAGAGCCGGCCAACACCCGATTGCTCGGAATAATATGTCAGGGGAATCATCTCCCTGGGCTCGCCCCGCTGCACGCCGTGAAGTGTCTTACCGTGAAAGAGCCTGTGAAACAGGCGGTTTTCCTTATCGACAGTCTTGTCAACCGAATACTTTCCATAAAAATCCCTGAACCGTTCCAAATCATTCTCTTTAGGAAGCATCTCAGCGCCCAGGGCAAGCATCAAAAACACCAACCAACAGGCGCCGAGCCCTTTGACCAACTTGCCACGCCTGCGGGGGGGGGGCGTCAGCAAGACAGCGATCCAGGCGGCTATGATCGAAAGATTGAGTTCCCAGTAACCCAAAAACAACATTGGCGCCGCCACGCCGACAAACAATCCACCGACAGCGCCACCAATCGACGAAGATAAATAAAAACTCGTCAAATAACGCGCCGCCGGGCGTCGACGCGCCATTTCGCCATGGCAAATCATACAGGTGGCAAACAGGAGCGCCAAAAAGGCCACAACCTGAACGCCAAGCGGCATCACATGTCCCAAATATAAGGCGTTCACCGCGATCAACGCGCTGAGGCAAAAGAGCGCGATAAAGACAGGTCGACGATACCAATAATCACTCTCAAAGGTGAGAATAAAGCTCCCGAGATAAATAACCATCGGGACAATCCACAAAAAAGGAATCGGCGCGACTTCCTGCGAAATATGATTGGTGACGGCGAGCAACATCGCCGATGGTATCATGGCGAGAACAATCCACGACAGCCATTGCAGGAGATGAGGAGCTTCCAAACACTCTCTAGTGTCCGAGCTTTTGCCTGGCGCCTTTTCTTTGTCTGAAACAATCTTTTCTTGAAAACACCACTGCGTCCGAAGTCCAAATAAAAGGCAAAGCGCGACAAAGAGGACAAACAGCGCGCCCCACAGCGCCCCCTGCGTTCGAAGGCGAAAAAAAGGTTCAACAAAAATAGGATAAGACAAAAGCGCCAGCAGCGATCCGGCATTGGAAAGCGCATACAGACGATAAACGGATCGAGACGGATAAGCGCGGGCGAACCACGATTGCAGCAAAGGTCCGGTCGTCGAAAGAAGGAGATAGGGCAGCCCCGTTGAAAGCGCGAGCAGACTGAGGAGCTGAATCAATGGGCTCCCCTCGGCATTTGGCGCCCAATCCATGCCCGGGAGTAATGGGGCTCCCCATATAATAGTTTGCGCCCCCAATAAAAGGCTCACCGCGATCAATAAGCCGCCATGAATCTGCACCTGTCTTTTGGCCGCGACCTTCTGCGCCATCCAGTGCGAATAGCCATAACCCGCCAAAAGCAGACACTGAAAAAAGAGCATGCACGTCGTCCAGACCGACGGCAAACCGCCAAACCAGGGCAAAAACTGACGGGCGATCAGCGGTTGCACCTGAAACAATAAAAAGGCGCTGAGAAAAATCGCCGCCGCGCAGACGTAAGCCATTTTATCACCTCGTCTTATTCCATCATTTGGACAAAAGAAACCGCCATATCACCCTAAATCTGGTCCGGCGTCCTCGCGCCGCGCCTTTTTGGCGCTGAAATAAATATACGCGCAAATCCCCAGAAACATCACAAGGCCCAACACATTGGCCCACCCGCCCTCGGTAAAATCAATGCGCGGGACAAGCGTTTGTCCGACAATATCTTTTTCAATGAATTGGACAATGGCGGAGACAACACCGGCCAGGGCGCCGCCGGCGATCAGACCACTGGCGACGAGCACTCCCCTGTTGGCGCGGGCGCTGGCGAGCAATTCGTCTTTGACACCATTTGTTTTGGCGCCTTTTTTCAAAAAATGCGCGACCAGGGCGCCGACAAGGAGCGGTGAGTTGTATTCCATGGGAATATACATACCAAGCGCCACCGCCAATGAACTGACGCCAAGCGTCTCGACAATGGCGGCGAGAACCACGCCGAGCGCGATGAGAAACCATTTCGAGGCGTCGCTCGTCTCCATAATAAAGGTGAGAATCGCGGCCATGGCATTGGCCTGCGGCGCGGGCAATGGATTTGGATGCTCCGGCGAAGGCGTAAACCCATAGACGCGCGCCAACAACAACATCACCGCTGTGACCACGACCGATGAAATAATAATACCGACGAAATTACTCCATTGAATTTTCTTTGGCGTCGCCCCCACCCAATAACCAACCTTAAATTCCGTCACGAGTGTGCCCGCCGTCGACAAACAGGCGCAGACCACACCGCCAATAAGCAAAACGCCGAGCATACCCTCGCGCCCAGTCAGCCCCAACCCGCGCAACAAAACAGCGCTGACAATCAGCGTCATCAAAGTCATTCCGGAAATCGGCGTGACACTAATCATGGCCACTGCCCATGAACTCACCGCCGAAAAAAGCAAGGCAACCCCAACCGCGATCAATACAGCGCATGTCGTCACCAGCGTTGGCGATGATTGATCTGAGAGCACTGCAAATCGGAAATAAATCCAAATAGCGATAATCAAAAGCGCGATGAGTCCAAGCACCACTGGCATCGATATGTCGCGTTCTGTCCGCGGCAATTCTCCAGACAATTGACCACCGCGCCGACGCAAACCCTTCACGCCCTGCGCGATGGCCTGCCACATCACCGGCAACATTTTGATCACGCTCAAAAGTCCTGCCATAAAAATAGCGCCGATACCAATATAGCGCGCGTATTCGTCAAAAAGCGCCTCGTGATTCATCTGGCTCAGCGGCGCGACGCCGACACCAATGCTGAGCTCCGGCGCGTGGCTACCAATAAACGCAAAAAGCGGAACAATGACGAAATATGATAGCATTGAACCGGCCATGATGAACGCGGCGTAACGCAGGCCAATGAGATAACCCAGTCCAGCAATCGCGGCCGTCGTATTGAGCGAAAAGACGACTTTGAATTTGTCGGTTATTGTCGAAAGCGCGCCAAAGGCCGCAGTGGTGAAATTCTCGCGCCAGGCCGCAAAAAGCGTGGCCAACGTGTCAAAGCCAAATCCAACGCCCATTGCCCTGAGCAATACCTTTGCCTGATTTCCGCCCTTTTGTCCGGCGACAAGGACCTCGGCAATGGCCGTCCCTTCGGGAAATGGCAGTTTGCCATGCATATCGCGCACAAAATAACGCCTCAGCGGAATGAGAAAGAGCACTCCCAGCGCCGCGCCCAAAAGCGGCACAAAAAAGATTTGAAAAAATGACGATTGCCCTTCGAGGCCAAGAATATGAATTGCCGGCATCACGAAAAGACTTCCACCGACAATGATGCCGCTCGTCGCGCCCAATGACAGGATATTGACGTTTTCGAGCAGCGTTGATTTGCGCTTAAAGAGTGCCGAAAATCCAATGGCGAGAATAGCAATGGGAATAGCCGCTTCCAACCCCTGCCCCAATTTCAGAGTCAGATACGAAACCGCCGCTGACCAAAAGACCGCGTTGGCCAGACCAAAAAAAACACTGCGCCGCGTGACTTCCGGCACTGAGGCACCTGTCGGAACAATAGGCTCGTAGGTTTCCCCCGGCTCAAGCTCGCGATAGGCGTTTTCCGGCATACCGGCGATTGCCTGAACTGTTTCTGAATTCATGTCAGATGAATTTTCCATGGAAAGATTTTTCAAAGGAGGCAACGCCATACTGTCCGCCAAGGGCAAATCGACGTTTTCCGGCGAGCGCTCAAAAAATTCGGCCACCGGGGCGGCGGGCGACAAAGTATTTTCGGAGTCACGCTGAGCGTTTTCCGTGGCAGACGAGGGCATTTTCGGGTCTGAAACAGAGGTCATGGCGGCAGCATCCCAAGCAAGAGAAAAAACGCGAGAGGCCCCAAAAGGCGCCTCTGGCGCGCGGCCCTCTAGAACCTTTTCCAATTCTTTTCAATCATGTGTTTCTAAATTCTTTGCGCTCCAGCGTCCCTTTATTTCTTTTGCGCTTCAGCGCACACCTTATTATTTTTTGTACTTCAGCGCACGGCATTTCAATGGCCGCTTCAGCGCTGGGCAGCTTAAAGACGCTTCAGCGCCGGGCAGTTTTTTTGAATTGGAACCGCATAAGCTCGATTTAATTTATTGAGTTTTCTTGGAAATCCGAGTTGCTATTCGTTGTTTAAAAACATTTCATTGGAGCTCCGCGCGACTGCTCGGAAAGCGCGAATCGTGAGTGCATTCGGCCGCGCTCCTCTGCCCTGAAAGCACGAGGGGGAAAAACCAATGGTTGTTTCCCCCTCGTGGCGCCCCTTTTTCCTTAACGCAAACCGTCGGTCCTCGCTCCCACCTTTGGTGGGGCCGGCTGCGGGCCGCCGGACAAAAGCCCGCCCTAAGCGCCTCAATGGCCTGTTTTATTTGCCC
>JAFVYB010000054.1 GCA_017500825.1 Myxococcaceae bacterium
GGCCTTTTGTCCCGCCCCGAATCCGATCTAACGCGCAAACGCTAAAAATTAAACTGAGCAAATGCCGCTCGTCTGAGGGGCGGGAAAGGAAAAGGGAGAGCGCGAGAGGGAAAAAACATGGGTTTTTCACTCTCGCACAATGACGAATTAAATTCGCTCGTTCGGGGCAGAGCGGGCGCCGACACGCCAATGTCAATTCAAGACTTTGACGCGTCGTTTTTGACGTATCGTTGTCGATTCAAGACGATGTCGTGCCAATGTCAATTCGGGATGATGAATCGCTTTTCTCTGAATCGAAACAATGTAATGTCGTCTGAAATCCCCTGATACTTCCAATCTCACCCAAGGAAAGCATTCAAAAATCTCAAAGCATAAGCAATCAACAAACAAAACACATTATACCTTACGCCGCTTGCATCGACTCTTCTTTATCCGTTACATTTTTGTTTACGGATAAATCGTCAGCATTTCTTCTCGCGCGGCGCCAGAAGAGAACACTCAAAATCACTCCCAAAATCAATGTCACAACGCTGACAATGGCGGCCGGAATGAGCCCCGGGGTCCTGTATTTAAACTCGACGATATGTTTTCCCGGAGTCACCGGAACCCCGCGCACCGCATGATTGGCGGGCAAAATATCGACGGCCTCGCCATCTATTGTCGCTGTCCATCCCGTATAATACGCGTCAGTGAGCACGAGCAGCGCGTTTTGCAAAGCCTCCACCTCAATCACCACATGCTCTGGCTCGCGCGAAAGAATCTCAACCGCCCCCAACGCCACATCATCCGGCGTCATGCGCGGCAAATAGTTTTCATCCGGGCATTCGACGACTGTATATCGGTGATAATCAAAAGATCCCTTGAGAACCATATCGAGCGACGCCTCTTTTGAAGTCACACAGATTGGTTGGGATAAATAGGCGCGCGGCATGACACCTTCATTGCGAACGACCAACGCGCCCAAAAATGGGTGCTCATAGAGAACACGATCTGTCGTCCCCTCAAAAGCAGCATAATCCGCGCCAAAAATGGTAAAAAACTCTCCAGAATACATTGGCCCCAATGTTTCAAACACATGTTTCCTAGAAGTCTTTTCCATTATGGTTCGATAACGCCGCGAGGCACCCGGCATATAAAAACTCATCGGCTCTAAATGGAAGATACTTGGATAAGGCCCAGCCAATAAAAACACATTAACCATTCGCTGGATTTCTTCTGTGAGTTCAGGGTGATCACGCGTAATACTGGAATTTAATTTGACAGACATCGTGGCAAACCTGGGAGGTTCGGAACTTGAATACTGCTGCATGACATCCACAGGTGGAACCGCGCGCTCGGAAATATCTTTAATAGCGGGAGAATAGATACCGCGGCTCCCCATCCACAACAACAAGGTGATCACGCCAAAGCTGCACACCGCTGCCAGATTTCTGTTTTTCCTCATGAGATAAAAAATAAACGCAATGCCAACCAGCGAAATCGCTTGAAAGAGCATCGACTGATCATGGATTTCGGCTGAAATGGTTTCCGGGATAGGATTTTTCAGATTCGTAATTTTATTTAAAATTAATTTCGACCAGCCATCAAAACTCTCGAAGATTAAAAATCCTGCTGACAGCAAAAGGCCAACCATCAAAAAAACGCACTTGCTCTTACTGAATGTGTCCATCCTCTCCAGTCTGGAATAGCCAAACGCAGCCAAGATCGAAACGATCAACATCAAAAACGAGACCAACTTTTCTGGATAGCGAAATGGGCGGAACAGCGGAATGACACGCATGGACTCATAAAGTCCAACATACTTTCCAAGTGCCAACAAGAGACAGAAAACAAACATAAGGCCGAGAAAAGCAGAAAACCGTTTCTTTTGAAACAAGCCCACAAGACAAAATACAAAGACTGGAGTTGTGATCAAGACTGAACGCGCCCAAAACCCAGAAAAATGATGATTATAAATTGTTTGACTAAATAAACTGACTGAATCGCTGCTGTTTCCAGTCAAACCACCGAAGAGAAATTCCAGCATCCGCAGTGGATGAAGCGACCAAACAAGCGCCTTATCGATAGAATGAGTCGCGCCTGGGCTGGCCTGTGACATCAAATGAAGGGAGGGCCCCCACTGAACCGCGCTAATGAGCGCTGTCATGAGCATGATGACAACATAACCGCCAAAAGCGCGAAGCCATTTTGAGCTGTCTCTGAAAATAAAAATGGAAAAGACGCCTGTAGCGCATCCCAAGATAAAGGTCTGCGTCTCGCCGCCAAAAAGAATGAGCGCAAAGGCCAAGGCTGCCAAAAAAATTCTTGCGAGCGTTGTTTTGTCCAGCGCACGCAGCGTCAGCCAATAGGCCCAAGGCAATTGAGTCAAAGCGAGAAGGTAGGGATAATTATTGCTCATCGACACGCTGTAGCCATTGAACGCATAGACAAGCGCACCCATGGCGGCAGCAGCCATCGAGATCTTAAAAAAGCGAATGAATAAATAGAACCCCATAAATGACAGAGGGAAACAGAGGAGAATGCCCCACTTGATGCCAGTCGCCGCTGGAAGAGCAAGGCTGAGCCATTGAAGGGGATGAAAGGCAAGCCCAAAGAGATTACCGACAAACGGCTGCCCCAGCCCGTCATAGGGATACCAGTCGGGAAAGCTACCTGCCAAAAGGCGCTCTCGCCAATAATTCGCCATGGGAATATAAACCATTAATACATCTCTGTCTGCAAAAATATCTGTCGTCAGGACAAAATCATAGAAAAACAAAATCATCAGACAGAATGGGAGTAGCCAGAAAACAACTTCTCTTTTGAACTTATCAATACACATTTGATTACTCCAAAAAAAATAAAACCCTCGCTCTCGATAAAGAGAGCGAGGGTCTGATGCAAAGTAAGGTCTACTTACGCGCCAACATTAATAGTTGACGTCGTCGCAGGCCAAGCCCGGCTCACCAGCAACTACATCTGCTGTCTCAGCTAAGCAAGTGGTATCCTCAAGGGTACCGCTCTGAGAAGCGACATACCAAGTGTCTTTCTCCTCGTCATTATCAATATTTCCCTGCGCAATGGCAGCAAACTCATAACCACCGCTGGTTCCAGGACCACTGACTCCAACGGAAGTCAGTTTATCAATGTCTGAACCGGTATTTTTCGTCAAGTTAGGAAAACTTTTCTCTTCAACGCTGGTCAATGCAGCATTCTCAAATTTGAAAACATCTGCTTGGAATCCTTGATGAGTGGCGGTGACCTCCTCTGTTGCCGATTCGCGTTTCACCAATTCACCTGAGCCAAGAGCGTAGAGATATCGGTTGCCGCGTTCGGGCTGGAAGCCAATGGCTTTGACCGATGCGTTATATTTCTGTTTCTCCTGATAATAGGCACGCTGGGCGGTGAAGATGCCCTTGAGGTTGCCCTTGGCCTCGGACTGCTTGGACTTGGCCTGGAACTTCATGAAGTTGGGGATGGCGATGGCGGCGAGGATGCCGATGATGGCCACGACGATCATGAGCTCGATAAGGGTAAAGCCCTTCTTGCTAAACTTTTTCATTTCAAACTCCTGTTGATGGGGTGAACGTCGATCCCGATGTCGACCGACGCGGGCGGCCCCTAGCATTTTCCTTGCCAAACTCGTTTTCAGAGTGAAACGTGGACGAGAAAGGGACTCTGGCGACCCAGAAAGTGACAAAAATTGTCACCACGAGGGACGAAAGTGGTCACCTGGGATGATGGGATGATTTGATATCTCAATAACAATTACGAGAAATCAGATTGGAAGGATTATTTATGCTTTTACAGAGACAACTGTTTTTAAAACATCTTCCGGGAAACGCTGTTCGAACCATTGAAAATGTTTTGTCGAAACTCTGACCGACCGCCCGGGAAGCGGAGCGCCAACAAAACAACCTTAATAAATTAAATCGAGCTTGTGAGCGTTCGAATCAAAGAATCGCTCTGGACTGAAGTGGCCTTAAAACGCCGCGCGCTCAAACAAAAAACATCCCAAAAACCATTAAGAAAACGCGTTTTGGGATGGCCGTGCGTTGAAGCAAAAACATGCGCTGACACGCAAATAAAAACCCCATCCGGAGAAACAATCCGAATGGGGAATCATTGTTGGGCCCTGCAGGGATCGAACCTGCGACCAAGCGGTTATGAGCCGCCAGCTCTACCGCTGAGCTAAGGGCCCGTGGGACATTGCCCTGAATCGAACATCCCTGAATGGGGCGTCGAGGATCGGGGCGCGGCTTCTGGCATGGCGCCAAGCTCTGGGGCAAGCATTTTTTCGAACGGAAACGGGGGTGGGACGCGGGCTTTTGGCGGGCGGATTTTAGGGCCCCGGATGGGTGTTTTAGGTGGTTGTTTCTCTTCGCTGAATGGGCGTAGAAGGCGCGCTTTTTTCACAGGCGGGGGGTTATCGCGTCATGCTTTTGGGAGGTCGTCTCGTGTCGATCAAAGAGAGGTTGGAAGGGCTGCAAATACTCAATCAATTGGACGCCGATGTTTTGGTGCTCAAGAAGGCGGGCCAGGTGTTTCCGGCGCGGCTGGCAGAGCTCGACGAGGCGCTCAAGGCCATCAAGCAACGCACCGAGGCGGAGCGCGTGCGGCTCGACGAGATTGAGTCGAAGCATGTCAGTCTCGAAGCGAGCATCGCGATGGAGAAGGACAAGGTGAAGAAGTGGGAGGCGCGGCTCGTCGAACAGCGCTCAACGCGTGAATACACGGCGCTGGCCCGCGAGATTGACATCGTCAAAAAGACGATCGCCTCGCAGGAGGAGCTCTTCACGGCGACCAAGGAGGAGCTTGAGCGGGCGCGTCAGCAGCTGGCCGAGGCCCAGACCGCGCAGTCCAGTCAGTCGCGCAAGATCTCTTCGGAGAAGACCAAGATCCGAAAGCAGATTGAGAAGCACGAGGAGGAGCTCGCGGCGATGGCTCAGAAGCGGGCCGAGCTGGCGCAGACGATCGAGCCCGCGCTGCTCGCGCGTTACGAGTCGGCCTGCCGTCATACAGGGACGGGGTTGGCCGCTGTGGCCCGCGCGGGGACCTGCCGGGGCTGCAACATGAGAATCCGCCCGCAGCTGCACAACATCCTGCGCGCCGAGGCCATTGAGTCGTGCCCCTCATGCCATCGGCTGATTTACGCCGAGGAGCTGATCGCGCCGCCGCCCAAACCCGAGCCTGAGCCCGAGGTGGCGCCGACCAAGACCGCGAAGGCCAAGACGACCAAGAGCAAGGCCAAGGCTGCGGTTGCCAAGGTCGCCGAGGGATGAGTCAGTCTCGGGTGACTGAACCGCGCGCTTCGGCGGCCCTGCTCAGGGCATGGGCTGCCGAGTGCCGCTCCGGGGCGGAGCTGTGTGCGCGGATCGAATCGCTGGACCCAGCGGTGTTGCGGCGTTTGTTGTGTGATGTCGCCGCCGCGTTGGATGGCTTGCCGAACCCGGACGGACAGGCTGCGGAGAAGGCGGCCGCGGGAGGCGGTGGAAGCGCTGCGGCCAAACCCGTCAAGGCGGCTTTGAGCGGGGCATCGCGTCAGGAGAGTTTTGGCTTTGGCGGACAGGTGGCCAGCGCCAGGACAGCGGACGCCTCTTCGGCGACGAGCGCTTCCAGAACGGCCTCGACGCCCAAAGCGGTCAGCGCAGCGTCCAAGGCAGTCGCGTCCGAGGCGAAAGCGCCGAGAGCGAATGAACGGGGGGCCCAGACCGCGACAACGATCCAGCCGCGCAAGCTCTTGCTCTATTCGGATGGCGCCTCACGGGGGAATCCGGGGCCCGCCGGAGCCGGGGCCGTGCTGATGAAGCCGGACGGGACGATTGTGGCGCGCATCGGCAAATACCTGGGCCGCCAGACAAACAATCACGCCGAATACATGGCGCTGATCATTGGGCTGCGCGCGGCGCTGGAGCTGGGCGTCACAGAGATCGAGATGGTCGCCGACAGCGAGCTCATGGTGAAGCAGATCAAGAAGATCTACCGGGTCAAGAACGAGCAGCTGCGGCCTCTTTATGAGGAGGCGTGCGCGCTCATTGCCCGCTTCCATCGCGCCTCCATTCGCCACGTCCTGCGCGAATACAACCGGGAGGCCGACGAGATGAGCAATCGGGCCATAGACGAGCGCATGTAGGTGCGAGTCGTTCCGGCTCTCAAAGTCGAGCGCATGTGAGCGCGAGTCGTCCTGGCTCTTAAGCCGAGAGCGCGTGGGCGCGGTGGGAACGCCTGATTGGCCGCCGGGGGGGGGGCATGGTCAACGCCGCGCGCGGTCGTTTGGGAGGCGAAGGAAGGCGTCGATCGGCGGGCGCAGCTCTTGAGGAAGGCGTTGGCGCGCATCGATGGCGGCGGCGCGCTCCAAGGTTTGGCCGCTGGGGTCGATTCGCGCGAGCTCGTCGCTGTCGAGGGCGAGGGCATGGGCCGCGAAGGCCTGGCTCCAGAGATCGATGTCCGCTGCGTTCGCCAGGATTTGGCAGAGGGCGTGGGCCGCGTAGAGGCGCGCGATGTGAAAGGGAAGCGCTTCGCCAAAGTCGCCGACGATAAGGAAGGCGTGACGCGCGGCGGGCGCTGTCGAGTCGAGGCGATGTGCGCGCTCGCCATCGAGGGCGTTGAAGAGGACGGTGGCGGCGGTGAGCGGGACAGCCGGGGCGTGGTCGAGCGCGGTGTCGAGTCGTTCGAGCGCGGTGTCCAGGCGCGGCAGGTGAGCCAGGAGCGCGGCGCGTGATTGCCAGGCGGCTGTTTCGTAGAGCGCGGGCAAATCGCCGTGACGCCAGAGCGCGCGCAGGATTGACGGCAGCTCGACAAGCGCGGGGCCACAGGCCGCGGTCGTGTCGCTGGTGTCGGCGAGGTCAGCGTCGAGCGAGAGGGCGCAGCGGGCGTAGGCGTCCAGCGGAAGGGGTGCCGCCTCGAAGAGCGCGAGAAGGCGCTGGGAGAGCTCTGGCGAGAGGCGGAAGGCGGCGCGGACACGCTGGCGGATGGGCGAAAATCGCCGCGCGGCAAAGGGCAGCGCGCGCGTCAGAGGGGCCTCGTCGTAGCCCATGGCGTTGAGAGCGGCGTAGAGCGCGAAGAGTCGGGCGTCGGCGCGCAGGGCGAGGCCGTTCACGGCATAAAGCGCGTCGAGCGGGTCTTCGGCGGCGCGGACAGGTCGCGGCAGGGCCAGGGCTGCGAGGCAGGCGACGACAAGCGCAAGCGCCTGGACGCGGGGGCGGCTCACGACAGGTCCTCTCGATGTCGGCGCAGAATCTCGGCGAGCGCCTCGGGCGTGTTGCGCGCGGGATCTTCCAGGACTGCGTCCAGCAGCAGCTTGAGGGCGCGGCCAATCGCGGGGCCTTTGGGCTGGCCGAGGAGGGCGCCGACGCGGTTGCCATCGAGGGCGAGGTCGGCGGTCGAAAGCGGCGGTCGGGTGGCGAGAAGGGCGTCGACGCGGCGGGCGAGCGCGTGAGCGGCGTCGATCGGCGTTCCATGGGCGATGGCGAGCGAGAGCAGGGGCCGGGCGATGTCTGGGCCGACACAGGAGAGGGCGCGACGCAAATCGGCGTCTGTCTCCAAGGTGGAGCGGGCAAAGCCGCGCCGGGCGATGAGGCGCAGGGTGGCGTCGATCTCGGCGTTGGACAGGCGCAGGTGGCGCAGGAGCAGGGCGGCGGGGCTCTTCGTCTCGACGCGTCCCATCAGGTCGTCGGGCGCGAGATCGCTCAGGAGCGCGGCGAGGCGCAGCGCGAGGTCGGCGTCGGGCGCGTGGGCGACGAGGCGGTCAAGGCGCGCGATTGCTTCTCGAAGGGCGGCCTCTCCCAGCGCGGCCAAGGCGGGCAACAGGCGCGGCAAAATCCGCGATTGATCGAGCAGTTCGAGGCCACGCGCCGGGTGGGCGGAGGCGAGGAGTTTGACGAATTCGTCGCGCTGCCGTTCGAGCGAGACCTTGTCGAAGGTGGACAAGGTGGGAGCGATGGCGGCCATGGTCGCCGGGTCGATGTCGAAGTCGAGCGCGGTGGCGAATCGGACAGCGCGCAGTGGCCTGAGCCCATCCTCGGAAAATCGCTCGAGCGCCGTGCCCACGCAGCGCACCACGCGTTTGTCGAGGTCCACTTGGCCGCCAAAGGGATCGACAAAGCGCCGCCGCACCGGGTCGTAGGCCATGGCGTTGATGGTGAAGTCGCGCCGCGCCAAATCGCCCTGAACCTCGTTGAGGAAGACGACTGACTCGGGGTGTCTGCCGTCGAGGTAGTCGCCTTCGCCGCGAAACGTCGTCACCTCGGTCTTGAAGCCGCCTTTGAGGACGAGGACCGTCCCGTGTTTGAGCCCGGTCGGCACCACGCGGCGGAAGAGGCGCGTCACCTGTTCGGCGCGGGCGCTGGTGGCCACGTCGAAGTCCTGAGGCGCGCGTCCGAGGAGGATGTCGCGGACCGAGCCACCGACGACGTAGGCCTCGAAACCGGCGTCGCCGAGCGTGCGCAGGATGGCGAGGAGCTGAGGCGGAAAGGCAAAGGCCTGAAGTCGGGCGCAGGCGTCGTTCGAAGCGCAGGCGTCGCGCGGCGCGGTGTTCTCGGCGGCGGGATCGGGGCTGTTCATGGCGACTTGACGCGGCGCGGCTCAGGGGCGTGCCCGAGTTGCCAGCCGGGGGTGGCGCACAGGTCGAGGTCGGCGATCTCGCCGCGCCAGAAGGCGTGCGTTCCTGCGACCGCGATCATGGCGCCGTTGTCGGTGCACAGGCGGATGGGCGGCAAAAAGAGCTCGACGCCTGCCTTGCGGGCGCGCTCGGCCATCAGTTCGCGCAGGCGGCTGTTGGCGGCGACTCCTCCGGCGAGGACGAGGCGGCGGTGCCCCAGGCGCTGGGCGGCGAGGATGGCTTTTTTGGTGAGCGGATCGGCGACGGCTTCCTGGAACGAGGCGCACAAATCGCTGAGCGCGCTTCCCTCGGGACGGCCGTTTTTTTCGACCCAGGCGCGCACCGCCGTCTTGAGCCCGGAAAACGAAAAATCGCACTCGGCGCCCTCGCCGCGGATGTGGGCGCGCGGAAAGGCGATGGCGCGGCGGTTTCCCTCTTTGGCCAGCCGATCGATGGGCAGTCCGCCCGGGTAGGGCAGGCCCAGCATTTTGGCGACCTTGTCGTAGGCCTCGCCCGCGGCGTCGTCGCGCGTGGAACCCACCGGTCGGTAGTCGCCAAAGGCGCGCACGTCGAAGAGCGAGGTGTGGCCGCCGGAGACGACGAGCCCGAGGAATGGCGGTTCGGGCGCGTCTTCGAGCAGGCGGATGGCGAGGAGATGGCCTTCGAGGTGGTTGACGCCCACGAGCGGTTTGTTCGTGGCCAGGCACAGGCCTTTGGCGGTTTGCACGCCGACGAGGAGGGCGCCGATGAGGCCGGGGCCGCTCGTCACGGCGATGGCGTCGAGGTCGTCCAGAGTGACGCCGGCGACGGCGAGCGCTTCTTCGATGACGGGCATCACCTGCATCACGTGGTTGCGCGAGGCCAGCTCGGGGACGACGCCGCCGTAACGCCGGTGAATGTCGATCTGCGAGGAGACGACATCCGAGAGCGCCACACGACCGTCGCGCACGACCGAGGCGGCGGTCTCGTCACAGGAGGTTTCGATGCCGAGCACGAGCATGGGGAGAGCCTTGGAACCTCGCGGGGAGGCGGAAAATGGGCCTCGGCCGATTCGCCTCAGGCCCGAAAAAGGCGCGCGCCCTTCGACCATTTCCACGGGCCCTTCAAGAGGGAATTTCCCCGCCTTCGCGCCCCGTTTTTCGACCGCGATGAAACTCACCCGCCCCTTCACGATCGCGCTTGTCGCCGCCCTGGTCGCGGCGCTTCTCGCCCCGGGCTTCAGCGCGTTTGCCACGCCCACGCCCGTCGCGTCCGCCCTCACGCCACCTGTGGCGCAAAGCCGCGCCGCCCGGTTCGAGATCGGTGCAGGTGTGGCCGACATCACCGGTCCCGCCTCTGGCGTCGGCATGATGGGCTACTCGATGCCGGGTCAGCGCACCGGCGGCCTGCACACGCGGCTCTACGCGCGCGCCTTTGTCATCGCCTCGCCTCAGAGCGGTGAGCGCGTGGCCCTCGTCGTCGCCGATCAGCTGGCTGTCTTTGAGGCGGTGCGCCAGGAGGTGCTGCGGCGGCTCGAAGCGCGTTTTGGCGATCGCTATTCGGAGAAAAACACGGTGCTCATGGCCACGCACACGCACTCGGGGCCCGGCGGCACCTCGCACTTTGCGACCTACGATCTGAGCATCCTCGGATTCGATCCGGTGGGGTTCGAGGTCGTGGTCAGCGGCGTCGTCGAGGCCATCGCGCGGGCCGACGCGCGCCTCGCTCCGGGCACCGTCCGCTTTGCCGAGGGCGAGCTGTGGGGCGCGAGCGTCAACCGTTCCCCCGAGGCGCAGGCGGGCAACGAACGCGAGCTTCTGGACGACCTCGCGCGCGTTTTCGGGGGCGATCTCGATCGGCGCATGGCGCTTTTGCGCTTCGACGCGGCAGACGGCGGCCCGATCGGCGTCGTCGATTTTTTCGGCGTCCACGCCACCTCGATGGGCAACGACAACCGGCTGATCAGCGCCGACAACAAGGGCTTTGCCGCCATCGGTTGGGAACGCCTGATGAACGGTCAGCCAAGGGGCGCAGGGGACTTGGGCGAACGCGGATCGAGCGTTCAAGAGGGGAACACGCGCGAAGAGAGCGGGCGCGCCAAGAGCGGCCTCACGACTGAAAACACCGCCTTTGTCGCGGCCTTCGCGCCCTCCGCCTCGGGCGACGCGAGCCCCAATGTTCTGGGCGGAACGGACGGCGGCAGCGCGGACGACTTCGAGAGCGCGGCGATCAGCGGGCAGCGGCAACTCGACAGGGCGATCGAGCTCCACGCGCAGGCGGGCGAAGCGGCGGCGTTCCTCGATGGCGTCGTGGATTCACGCTTTGTCTGGCTGGACATGTCCGCAGCCGCGGTGGCGCCGCGATTTGCCGACGGCGAGTCGCGGACGACGTGCAAGGCGGCCTACGGGCTCTCGATGATCGCCGGCGCCGAGGATGGGCCGGGCTTTGGCCGCGAGGGACAGACCTGCGACGCGCTCCCCGGACCACTGCGCGCGCTTTTGTGCCGCGACGCCTGCCACGCCGAAAAACCGGTCGTCCTCAGCGCGGGCAACAGCGACGAAATCCACTTCTCGCCGTCGATCGTGCCCATCCAAATCGCGCGCGTCGGCGGGATCGCCCTGGTGGCCACGCCATTTGAGATCACGACAGCGGCGGCGCGCGTCATCGAGCGGGAGGTTCACGGCGCGCTGGCTCAGGCGGGCGTGCGGCGGGTCGTCGTCCTGGGCCCGAGCAATGGCTACGCGAGCTACCTGACGACGCGCGGGGAATACGCGCTGCAGCACTACGAAGGCGCCTCCAACCACTTCGGTCCCTGGGCGCTGGGCGCGGTGACGCAGACTGCGGTCGCTCTGGCCAAGGCCATGGCGCGGGGCGAGTCGGTCGACGCGGGAACGCCGCCGCCGGATCTGTCGCGCGAAATCCAGGTGGTGCTCGACAGCGATGACTTCGACGCAGCGCCGCTCTTTGGCGACTTTGGCGAGGTGCTCGAAGACGTGGCGCAGTCGCTGCAACCTGGCGACACGGCGCGGGCCAGCTTTGTCGGCGCCAGCCTCAACCACCGTCCGACGCGCCATGGGGGATTCATGACGGTCGAGCGCGAGGTGAATGGCCGCTTCGAGGTCGTGGCGCGCGACAGCGATGTCGAGACCAAAGTTTTTTGGCAGCGCCAACTCTGCCCGCCGAGCTTTCGCTGCTCGCGGGTGACGCTCGAATGGCGCATTCCCGAGGACGCGCCGCCGGGCAGTTATCGCCTCCGCTATCTGGGCACGCGACAACCCATGGATGGCGGCGAATTGCGCGACTTCGAGGGCGTCTCACGGGTGTTTCAAGTCCGGGCATTCGACGCGGCGCCCCGCGATCCGGTCGCGCTCAGCGCCCCCACAGAGTGACGCCAAATCGCGCGGGACAACCGCGGAGGACATTTGGCGGGGGCGACAATTCCCTCGTCGCCGCCTCCTGGCGCGCGGGGCCGCCATGGCCAAAAAGCGCGTTGTCTTCCCCAGGACACCCCCCTATGTTCCGCCGCCTTTTTGAGCCCGCCTCCTCTCCCAAGGCGGGCTCTGTTTTTTGTCTTTCAAGGCCTGCCCCGCAAAGGCGCCTTGGCGTGGAGTCGCCTGTTGGATCGCCCCGATTCACTTCTGAAGAGCGCGCTGGAAAAGATCGTCTTTTTCGAATGCCGCATCGATCAGCTCACAGCCGAGCTTTCGCGCGCCACTGACGAGATCGAGCGCCTCAAGGGCGATCTGGCGCGAGGGTCCGAGCGGGAGCTGGCGCTCAAGCGGGAGCTGGCGGACGAGGCGGCCAAGTCGACGATGCTGGCCCGCGAACGGGACGGGGCGCGGCGCAAGGCGGAGCTCTTTCTGGCTGAGCGCGAGCGCTTTTTGGGGCGCCTGATCGAGTCCGAGCAAATCCGCCAGGCCGGTGACGAGGCGGACGGTGTGGATCTCGCCGCCTTCATCGCCGAGCTGCGCGGCGAGGTCCTGCGCCTGACAGCCGAAAACGGCCTCCTGCGCCGGGGATTCGCCGAGGGGGGACGCGACACGGACGCGACGAGTGCCGCCACGACGAACGCGCCCCAGGCCAACGCCCTTGCCGAAGCGCCGGTCCAGCTCGCCCTGCCCGCCATCGGAGAGTCGACGCGGGAACGGGTCCTGCCCACGTCGGCCGCCGCGCGCGCCAGTGATTCGATCGGCGGTCCGCCGCCCGCGCTCAACGATCTCGCCCCTGCGTTTCGCTCGACGGACGATCTGGCCCAGGCATTGGCCGACCAGGGGCGCATCGGCATTGGCGAGAGCGACATCGAGACACTGCGCCAGGCCGCCAGCTTTCCCTCGCGTCCCGAAGAGACGCTCTTCGCCCTCTCGCTCAAGGAGCTCTCCGCGCCAGACACCACCTCGCGCCTGCGCGCCGCCCAGCGCCTCAAGTCGATGAACCCGCGCGCGGCCCTGCCCGCCCTGGCCTCCGCCCTCCACGCGGAGAAGGACGCCGAGGTCTGCAAGGTCCTGATCGAGGCCGTGGCCGAGGCTGGATCGATCTCGGTGCTGCCGCTGCTTTCCGCGCACCTCTCCTCGCCCAACGTCGACCTCCGGCTGTGCGCCCTGGAGGCAGCCTTTCGCCTTGGCGCCGACGACTGCCTGTCGCGCGCGCTCGATGACGACGCGCCCCTTGTCCGGCGTCGGGCGGTGGTTCTGGCCTCGGGCGGCGCTGACCAGCGCGACATTTTGGAACGGGCCATCCGCGATCCTGACGCCTCGGTGCGACGCGTGGCTGCCCTGGGGCTCGGCGCGACGCTGTCGAGCGGCGCGATCTCCACGGCGCTGTTGATGGCGCTCGACGATCGCGATGAAGGCGTCCGTCGGGCGGCGGCGCGCGGGCTTTCGGTGCGACTCGGCGCGGATGTCCATGCCGTGGCCGATCTCGATCCCTCCCGCAGGCGGCGCGAGGTCCGACGGCTCTCCGCGCAACAGGCGCCCCAGCTGACGACGGCGACGAACAAGGACGCCATCGCGCGGCGGCTCGCCTCGATTTCCCGAACGCTGCGCGCGGTCGAGACAGTCAAAGCGCGCGACATTTCCCCTTCTCACGCGAGTCCGACACCGCCCGTGCCCCCGCCCGCCGCGGCGGCCCCCGTCAACTCGCCCGAACATCCACCCAAACCGTCGGACGAACTGGCCGAAGCCATCGTCAGCCGCGTCTATGGCGCGCTGCGAGGCCAAAGCGATCGCGACCTGGCGGAAGCGCTCAGACTGCCGCGAGAGCGCATCCATCAGACGGCCCTGGCCCTGGCCACCAGCGGACGCCTCGTGCGCCGCGGCGATCGCTACTTCGTCCCCTGACCCACGCCCACCAAACGCCATGAACCCCGTCATCTACACACCCAAGCGCGCCGCCCAGATCCTCGACCTCGACCTCAAGGCGCTGAGCGAACTCGCCCCGCACGAGAGCTATCCGGCTGAAGATGTGCGCCTCCTTCGCGACAACCTCGGCAAAACGCCACGCCGCGCAGAGGCGCGCAAACAGCTCTTCCTCAACTTCAAGGGCGGCACCGGCAAGACCACGCTTTCGACGAGCTACGCCTTCCGCCTCGCCGAGCGCGGCTACCGCGTCCTGATCGTCGACCTCGACAGCCAGGGCCACGCCACCAAGTGCCTCGGCGTGGAGGACGACGCCTTCGAGCTGACGCTGTGCGACGTGCTCATCCAGAAGCGCCCGGTGCGCGAGGCCATCGTCTCCAGCGGCTACCCGGGCCTCGACCTCATCCCCTCCAACCTCGGCATGAGCGCCATCGACCTCTCGCTGATGCCCCTGCCCGGCCGCGAGTTCCGGATGCGCAACGCGCTCAAGCCGGTCGAGCCCGACTACGACTTCATCATCCTCGACGCGCCGCCCTCGTTTGGCCTGTTGAACCTCAACGCGCTGATGACCACCGACGACCTCGTCATCCCGGTCCTGGGCGACTTCCTCTCCTTCCACGGGCTGAAGCTGCTCTTCGACACGCTGCAGGATTTGCAGACCGACTTGCAGCTCTCGCTGGGCGGCGTGTTCATCGTCATCAACAGCTTCAACGCCTCGTTCAAGCTGGCCAAGGAGGCGCAGGCCGCGCTCCAGGAGCACTACAGCGACTACCTGTGCCACTCGATCGTCCGGCAGAGCACGCAGTTCGCGCAGGCCTCCAGCGAGGGGATGCCGATCTCGCTCGTCGCCCCGGATTCCAAGGGCGCGCTCGATTTGGAGGCGCTGATCGACGAGCTGCTCGGCCGCATCGCCAACGCCCCGGCGGCGAGTTCCATCTAACCCCCTCCCCTCGGGCCTCCCCGCGCGCGCTTTTCCGCTTTTGTCTGCCCGCGCCACGCCGCGCCCCACGCTTCCCCACAAGGACATCGCCATGCGCAAAGCCTTCAGCGCCAACGTCTCCAACGCCCGGCCCAAAACCCGCCTGGGCACCCTGCTCTCCACGCCGCCGACGTTGCCAACGCCGCCCGAGCCAACGCCCGAGCCCGAAGTGACAGCCCCGCCGACTGCGCCTGTCGCCGCCGCGCCCGCGACCGTGGTGGACCCCTCGGCCCACGACACGATCGTGCCGACAAAGGTCGACCCCGCTGTTCTGGACGCCTCCCGGCCCGCTTCTCCGCCCGCCTCTGTCGACGAGATGATGGCGCCGCTCCCCACCGTGAAAGACGTGGCCCCCGCGTCGGCGCACGCCGCCGAAACCCTGCCTCCCGTGGCCGTCGAGCCCGTCGCCGCGCAACTCGTTGAGCGTGCTGTTGAGCCGTCCCTGCCAGCCAACGCCGAACCTCTCGTCGAGACGAGCGCGCCTGTCGCCATGCCCCGGCCTGCCGAAGAAGTCGCCGTGCCCGCGCCGGCTGCCGTTCCTGATCCCGTTGTCGCCCCAGTCGCCTCTGTCGCCGCCGACGCCATCGAGGATGCCAAGTCGCGCCGCGCCCGCCTCAAGGAGCGCATCAAGGCCGCGACGAATCCGGTGGCCGTCTCGCAACCAACGCCCCAGACCGCGAACGAGGCCCGCACTTCGGCGCTCTCGCTGATCGCCGCGCTGAGGCACGAGCTCGAAGAGGTCAAAGTCCTCAATGCCGCGCTGAGCAAAGACCTGGAGCAGACGCGCCATGAGCTGACGCGCGCCGCGGAGGAAGCGCGCAGCCGCACCGAAGAGGCCAACCGCATGGCCGACGAGGTCAAGGACCGCTCGCGCCTTCTGGAAGAGCTGGGGATGGAGCTGACCAGCCTGGAGTCGGAGCGCAATGACGTGCTCGTCGAGCTGCGCGGCGCCCAGGGCGATCTGGCGTCGCTCAAGGAGGCCTACGCCGAGCTGGAGTCGAAGATCGCCGCCCGCGAGGCCGAGCTCGCCGAGACTCTGAACGAAGAGGAACGCCTGGCCGCTGATCTGGAATTTCAGGTGGAGGCGCAGCGACGCACCGAAACAGCCCTGCGCGCCGCCCTGCAGGAACGCGACGATTTGGCGCGTCAGGTCGAAGAGCTCACCC
The DNA here is from genome assembly GCA_017500825.1 of Myxococcaceae bacterium. GTDB lineage: Bacteria > Myxococcota > Myxococcia > Myxococcales > UBA5297 > UBA1203. The sequence goes on from JAFVYB010000054.1 coordinate 16,057, forward strand.
GCGAGCGCGCCGACCTCATCGAGTCGCAACGCGCCCTCGACGAAATCCACCGCGCCCTGGCCGACGCCCGTTCCCGCGTCCTCTGAGCGCCGACGCCTGCCGCGCGGCCATCCACCATCCGTGCATCCGCCATCCAACCGTCCCCGCGTCCGCCCGACGCCACTTTGAACTCCTGATGAGGTTGTCCCCATGACCAGACGATCCCGCCTCCTCCCCCTCGCGCTCGCCCTCGCCGTGATGGCCGCCGCCTGCGCGCAAACGCAGTCCGTCTCCGACAAGCCCGCGCTCCAGCCCATCCGCATCGACGTGGTCGCCACAAGCGATCTGCACGGCTGGGCCGAACCTCACCGCGCCACCCTGCCGGACGGCCGCGCCCTGACGAGCGGTGGTCTGAGCAACTTCGCCGGCTACCTCGACATCCTGCGCGCGCGCACGCCCGACGGCGTGGTCCTCGTCGACGGCGGCGACATGTTCCAGGGCACGCTGCTCTCCAACCTCTTCGAGGGGCGCTCGCTGATCCCGCTGCTCAACCTGCTCGGCTACGACGCCATGGCGATCGGCAACCACGAGTTCGACTACGGCCCGGCCGGCCCACGCGCCGCCGCCACCCAGCCAGGCGACGACCCCATCGGCGCGCTCGTCGCGGCAGCGGACGCGGCCAAATTCCCCTTCATCGCCCACAACCTCTACGTCGGTCAGGGCATCGACCGTCCCGCGGGCCTGAGCCCCACCGGCTACGCCATCGTCGAGAGAAGCGGCCTCAAAATCGGCCTCCTCGGCATTTCCACGCCCGACACGGTCAACGTCACCAACCCGGTCAACGTCGCCCCCTTCCGCTTCGCCGACATGGTCGCCGACGCCCAGGCCGGTGTCGCCGAATTGCGCCAGGCGGGCGCCGATCTCGTCGTCGGCGTCTTCCACGAGGGCAACAGCTGCGCCGACCTCTCCAACCCGAACGATCTGTCGAGCTGCGACGCCGACCGCGGCCTCATCGCCGCCCTGAAGGCCATGCCCCACGGCCTCTTCGACGCGGTCACCGGCGCCCACACGCACGCGCGCGTCGGCCACTTCGTCAACGGCATGCCCGTCGTCCAGTCCGGCGCCCAGGGCTACGCCTTTGGCCTCATCGAGCTCTCCATCGATCCCGAAACGCGCCGCCCCATCCCCGAGGCCACCCGCATCCGCTCCTCCATCCCCATCTGCGAGCGGGTCATTCAGGAGACCGGCGACTGCAACGCCAAGCGCTTCCAGGCCGGCATGACGATCGCGCCCGCCACCTTCGAGGGCAAAACCATCGTCCCCGACAGCGCCATCGACGTGCTGCTCATGCCCTACGTGCAAAAGGTCGGCGAAAAGCAGGCCGAATCGCTGAACGCCCAAATCGCGCGCCCCCTCACGCGGCAATACCGGGCCGAAAGCCTCCTCGGAAACGCGCTCAGCGAGGCGCTGCTGCAAATGGCGGGCACCGATTTCGCCATGCTCAACAGCGGTGGCCTGCGCGCCGACCTCAAAGTCGGCGCCCTGACCTACGGCGCGCTCTACGAGGTGCTGCCCTTCGACAACAACGTCGCCACCCTGACCCTCACCGGCGCCCAAATCGTCGAGATGTTCGAGACCCTGCTCTCCTCGCACCACGGCATCCCGCAAATCGCCGGCCTCAGGCTCACCGTCGAGCAGTGCACCGACGGCGCCAAAGTCGTCAGCGCCAAGGACAGCCGCGGCCAGGCTCTCGATCCCGCGCGCCTCTACCGCGTGGCCCTCAGCGACTTCCTCGCCATGGGCGGCGACGGCCTCGGAGACTTCCTCGCCAAGGTCCCCGACGAGCACAAAGACCTGGGCCTGAAGAGCGAACGCAACCTGCGCGACGCCCTCGCCCACGCGATCAAGACCGCCGCGCGCCTGCCCGATCCCGGCATCGACGGCCGCATGACGCTCCAGCCGTGCTCTGATCCGTCCCGCGCCATCCCCGCCACGGATCCCAACCGCCGCCACTGAGGCGGACGCCGCGTCTTTCCTCCTGAAGGGCCCACAACGCCATGACCTCCACCGATTCGCTCCGCGCGTTCCGCCCCGCCAACGCCGTCAAACGCCTCGGCGACAACCCCGCGCTCCTGCTCAGCGGCCTCTTGCTCCAGCGCGCGCTCACCGAAGCGGGTAGCCGTCTGCCCGTCTTCGAGCTGGCCTCTGTCGGCACCGAGGCGCGCGGCCTGTTGCGCGCGGCCCAGCATCTCGACGTCGCCATTGGCGTCTCCTTCCGCCCCCGCCTCGACGCTCAGGCACGCCCCTTTGGCGATTTTGTCCGCGACCTGCTGCGCGCCGCCGACATCATCGGCTTCCGCCATCCCATCCTCCTGAGCGCCGGCCCCCTCTACCTCTCCAGCCTCGACGCGACCGCGATCGACGCCCTTGATCAGCACCTCTTCGAGGCGATCGACGCCGGCTTCACCGACCTTTCCATCGCGCCCACCGGCAAGCTCGACCGCGACGCGGTGCTCCAGGCCATCGCCCCCGCGGCGCGCCAGATCTCCGAACGCGGCCTCCTCCTCGAACTGGCACTCCCGTCCACAGCCGAGGCGCGCGAATGGCAGGCGAGCTGTCAGCGGTTCGGTGTCGCCGTCGAGGTCTTCTCCTCTTCGGAACAGGCCGGTGAGCGCGGCCTCGTCGATCCCCCCGCCGCCTGGGGTTTGCGCCCGCGCGACGCCCAGCTTCCCGACGCCTTTGACCTGCGGGTGAGCCGCCTGACGCTCGATCCCTTCTCCGAAATCGCGATTCAGGTCCTTCCAGACGAGGTCCGCGACGAGATCGACGAGCACTGCTCGCATGGTTTCCGCCTGACCGACGTGCTCGGCCTCAAGGCGGGCGAACTGGACGCGCTCGACGAGCTGTCAGCGACCTGGATCGAGAGCAACATCCACGGCTACGCCCTGGAACTCTTCGAGGCGTTGAGCGTTCAGGGGAGCGCCGAGATCGTGCGGCGTTTCATCCGCGACCGCGGCGAGGGAGCGTTCGACCTCTGATGCGCATCATCGCCGGCACTGCCCGCGGCCGCAGGCTCAAAGGTCCCAAAGGCCCGGGCCTTCGCCCCACCTCCGATCAGGTCCGCGAGGCGCTCTTCAACATCCTCGGCCCCAGTGTCCACGGCGCGCGCGTTCTCGACTTGTGCGCGGGCACTGGCGCGCTCTCCTTCGAGGCACTCTCGCGCGGCGCCCTTCACGCCACCCTCGTCGACAAAGGCCGCGAAGCGCTCAGCCTCTGCCGCGACAACGCCGCCCTCCTCGACTGTCGCGATCGCGTCGACATCCTCCCCTTCAGCGTCGACGCCCGCCTCTCCCAGCGCCTCTGCCAGCACATCGACCAGCGCGCCGGTGAACACAGCGCCCAGAACGCCGAACCCGGCCGCCCCGCCTTTGACCTCGCCTTCGCCGATCCGCCCTACGCCGCGATCACGCCCGCCCAAATCCTCGCCTGGCTCTCGCCCAGCCTCCTCACGGCAGACGCCACCCTGGTCATCGAGCACGATCGCCGCGTCGAAGCCCCCGCTTCCGCGCCTGGCTTTGAGCGCTTTGACGCGCGCCGCTTTGGCGACACGGCCCTCGCCTTTTATGGACGCGCCCATACGGATTAACGCCCTGCGTTTTCCGGACAGCCGCGATCCAATCCGCCAAATCAATCCTTTGGCAGCCCGCCATCAACGATGGCGACTCAATCAATCCATGTCCGCGACCATGGCGGACATTAAACAGATGAATGGCCGCGCTTTTCGATGAATTGTTCCGCCTTCATCCCTCCCCCACCCTTTCCCCGAAAACCCCGCATGAAACGCAACATCGCCATCTATCCCGGCTCCTTTGATCCGGCGACCAACGGTCATTTGACCATCATTCACCGCGCCCTGCGCATTTTCGACACCGTGATTGTGGCCGTGGCCAATAACGCGCGCAAAACAGCGCTTTTTACATTAGAAGAGCGACAAGCCCTCCTCGCCGAGGCCCTTCAGGGCGAGCCGCGCGTTGAAGTCGACGCCTTTGAAGGCCTCCTCGTCGATTATGTGCGCCGCCGTCAGGCCAGCGCCGTGATCCGCGGCCTGCGCGCCGTTTCCGATTTTGAATACGAATTCCAAATGGCCAACATGAACCGCAAACTCGATCCGGATTTCGAAGCGGTCTTCATGATGACCGGCGAGGAACATTTTTATATTTCCTCACAGGTCGTCCGCGAAGTGGCGGCTTTGCGCGGCGATGTCTCCGACCTCGTCCCCGCCTGTGTCCAAAAAAAGCTCATCGAGAAATTTCCCAAATAATTTTTTTGCGCCCCGGCGCACACCTTTGTTTTTTGGTGTTTTGGCGCACGGCAGTTCATTTCCCGCTGTGCGCATAAGCACAAAAAAAACAAAGGTGGGCGCTGAAGCGCAGAAATAATAAGAAATCGCGTCTTTTTAATTAAAATTCACTCTTTAGGGCGCGAGAAAGCAATTCATCCATCGCGTCTTTGGGCGTCTGGCCTTCAAACAGGACCCTGTGGACGCCGCGCGAGATGGGCATGTCAATGTCGTATTTGTCGGCGAGCTGGCGCGCCGCTTTGGCGGTGACCACGCCTTCGGCCACGGTGAGTCGGTCGCGCTGCAATTCTTCGAGCGTCTTGCCCTGGCCAATGGCCTGCCCCAGGGCGCGGTTGCGCGAGAGGGCGCCGGTGCAGGTGAGGACGAGGTCGCCCATGCCTGACAGGCCTGAAAGCGTCATGGGGTTGGCGCCGCGATGGACGGCCGCGCGCGTGATTTCGGCCAGACCGCGCGTGATGATGGCCGCCCGGGCGTTGAAGCCAAAGCCGAGGCCCTCTGCCGCGCCGGCGGCGATGGCGATGACGTTCTTGAGGGCGCCGCCGTATTGGACGCCGACGAGATCGAACGAGGTGTAGACGCGGAAAACGTCGTTGGAGAACGCCGTCTGCACCAGGCGGGCGATGCGACCCCAGCGCGCGGCGACGGTCACCGAGGTCGGCTGTCCTTCGGCCACTTCGCGGGCGAACGACGGGCCGGAGACGATGGCGATGTAGGGGTGGCGCTCGACCGGGAGCACGTCTTCGAGGACTTCGCTCATGGTGAGGAGCGTGTCGTTTTCGATGCCCTTGGCCACAGTGACGATGGGGATGTTGGGCGGCAGGGCTGGCGCAAGCGCGGTGGCGATGGCGCGCAGGCCATGCGAGGGCACTGCGAGCAGGACGAGTTCGGCGCCCGCCACGGCTTCGTCGAGGGAGGCGACGGCGTGAAGCGAGGATTCGAGCGCGACGCCCGGCAGATACATGGCGTTTTCGTGGGCGCGGTTGATCTCGGGGACGAGCTCGGTTTCGCGGGCCCAGAGGCGGGTGTCGTGTCCTTTGCGGGCGATCAGGTTGGCGAGCGCGGTTCCAAAGGCGCCGGCGCCGATGACTGAGATGCGCATGATGTCCTCGTGCGTGTGGATGGGGGCGGGCAGGCCTCAGAAGCCCTCGGCAAAGAGATCGGCGAGGTCGCGCGAGGTCAGGCGTTTGCCGATGTCCTCGTCGCTGGCGATGACGCCTTCCGCCAGCCGCTGCTTGCGCGCCTGCATGGCGACGATTTTCTGCTCCACGGTGCCCTGCGTGATCAGGCGGTAGCTGAAGACTGGCTTGTCCTGGCCGATGCGGTGCGCGCGGTTGATGGCCTGCTCCTCGACAGCCGGGTTCCACCAGGGGTCGTAGTGGATGACGTAGTCGGCGTAGGTGAGGTTGAGGCCCGTGCCACCGGCCTTGAGGCTGATGAAGAAGAGCGGCGGACCGTCGATCGAGTTGAAGCGGTCGATGCGCTCCTGGCGGTTGCGCGTCGAGCCGTCGAGATACTCGTAGCCGAAGCCCTCGCCCTCGGCCCACTCGACCAGGTAGCCGAGCATTTCGGTGAACTGGCTGAAGACGAGCGCGCGGTGCCCCTCGCCGATGAGGTTGTGGACCAGCTCCGCAAAGGCCTCCAGCTTGGCCGACGGTGGCAGGCGGGTGCCCGGGGGCATCTTGAGCAGGCGCGGGTCGTTGCACAGCTGCCTGAGGCGCAACAGCTCGGAGAGGATGCTGATGTGCGCCCGCTCGATGCCGACAGAGGCGACCACTGACTCGACGCGCTCGCGCGCCACCTTGAGCATGTCTTTGTAGACGGCCTGTTGGCCCGGCGTCAGTTCGACAGGGACGATGGTATCGGTGCGCGGGGGCAGATCGCGGGCCACGTCCTCCTTGAGGCGGCGCAGGATGAAGGGGCGGATGCGGGCCTTGAGGCGGGCGCGGACATCGACGTTGCCGTCGGCTTCGATGGGACGGGCGTAGCGGCTGCGGAACTGTGTCTCACTGCCGAGGAAGCCGGGCATCAGCAGGTGGAAGATCGACCAGATGTCCGAGAGGCGATTTTCGATGGGCGTGCCGGTCAGCGCCAGACGGTGTTCGCTCTGCAGTTGACTGATGGCGCGGGCGCCGAGCGAGGCGGGGTTTTTCACGTGCTGGGCCTCGTCGAGGATGACGTAGCCGAGCTTCTTCTTGCGCAGCGCCTGGCCGTCGCGGCGAATCAGGGCGTAACTCGTCAGCACCACGTCCACTTCGCCAAAGCGTTCGAGCAATGGTTCGCGCGTCGGGCCCTCGTAGAGCAGCACCTTGAGACCTGGGGCAAAGCGCGCCGCCTCCCTCTGCCAGTTGACGATGACCGAGGTGGGCGCCACGACGAGGTGAGGCCGCCGGACGCCCTGCTCCTTGAGCCAGAGCAAAAACGCGAGCGTCTGCACCGTCTTGCCAAGGCCCATGTCGTCGGCCAGCACGCCAGCCATGCCGCAGCGGTGAAGGAAGACGAGCCAGTCAAACCCGCTCTTTTGATACGGGCGCAGCGTGGCGCTCAGGCCCTTGGGCAGCTCTTCCGGCTCAACCCGACCAACATCGGCGAGCGCCGCGAGCAGGCGTCGCGGACGGGCGTCGATTCTGGCCTCGGGAACCGCCTCGATGAGCTTCTCGATTTCGGGCGCTTCGTAGGGCGCGAGCAAAAGGCGCGAGGCGTCGGGTTCGGCGCCGGTCTCGGCGAGGATGCGGCGGATGTGCTCGACGATGGCGCGCGGCAATTCGCCAGTGCTGCCGTCCGAGAGGCGCACGTAACGGCGACCGGCGGCGATCAGGTTGCGCAGCTGGGCCAGGTTCACGCTCTGGTCGCGGTCGGCGAAGTCGATGTCGAGCTCGAACCAGCTGTTTTTGCTCAGCGAGACCACCACGCGTGGCGTCAGCGCGCGCAGGCGCACGACTTCATTCGGACGCGGTCCAAAAAATGCCCAGTCACTCGGCAGCGAGGGCACGCCCCTGACCCAGACATCGATGGCGCGATCGCCGCGCGCCGCAAATCCCTGCCCGTCCCGCGTCAGCCCTGCCCGCTTGAGCGCCTCGATGGCCGCGCGTTCTGTCTCCACCTGCCGCCGAATCAGTCGCCCGTCCGCCGTCACATGCGTCTGCGCGCCAGCCTGCGCCAGCGGCAGTTCGACAGCGCCGTAACGCACCGAGAGAAACGCCCGCACGTGTTCCGCGTCGCCGTCGAGCGCGAGCGTAAAGCGCGGCGCCTCTGTCTGTTCCGACTCGCCCGCGTCAAAGATGACCCCCAGCTCGCACAGCGCGTTGAGCGCCTCGGCCGTCTTCGATTCCTCCTCGCGCGGCAGATTGAGCGTGGGACGCGCCTGCCAGCGGTTCAGTCGTTCGAGCGAGGCCATGGTCTCGACCCTGAACATCGTCGCGCCATGGAGGGCAAAAACAGGCATCTCCGAGAGAAACCGCAGCGACTCGATGGCCAACGTGGCGTCGTCGGCGCGCAGCCGAATCGTCAGCGTGCGCTTTTGGTCCTGGGTGGCGACCTCGGCGAACAGATGCGCGGGCGCCGCGGAAAAGGCGAGTGGCCTGCCCTCAAAACGGACATGGCGCTCCGGCAACACCTGGAGGAGCGCGCCTGCCATGGCGCTGTTCAGATGGTGGAATCCCTCGGGATCGCGCGGCGCGTTGGCGAGAATCGAAAAGATCTTGCGGTCGGCCACCGTCAGCGTGGCGCCGTTCAAAAAAGCGTTGAGCTGGACCGGACGCGTCGAAACCTTGCCCCCGGCGTCGAGCCGCATGACCGCGACCGCCAAATCCGGCCTCAGCTCCAGATCGTAACGAAAGGCGTGCGTCATTGCCCGCAGCCCCAGCCACTCGCGCGCGGCCGCCAGGTCCACAGCCCGCTTTTTGGCCCCCGCCTCACCCGGCGCCCTGTCCTCCTCCAAGTCGCCCTCGCCTGAACTCGCAGGCAGCTCGATAAAAGGCGCGCATCCCGTTGCCCGACGCTTTATCGCCGCGACATGGGCCACCAGCGCCGCCACGTGCCGACAGTGATCGTCGCGCGCTCCCCAACTGCTGCAGTCGCACTGCGAACGCCACGTTTCGCCCTCGAACGAAATCCGCACCTGATAAGCACTCTCGTCCGACCCTAAGACCTCGGCCGCGGCTCCCTTCTCATCGAGCGATCGCAGGATCACGCCATCAGCGTCGTGGATGCGCGCGCCCCCCGCCAACGTCTCGGGCAGACAGGCGGCGCGAAAGCTGGGCAAACGCCGCGCGAACGCGCGCAAAAAAGATTCGGGAAGCTCCTCGGTCGTCGATTCCTCGGTCATGGGCGCGGCCCCTTACCCAACCAGGCGCTTGAGCGCCACCTCTTAAAAATCCCCATCCCTATTGAGTTCTTTTGTGCTTTTACGCACGGCAATTCAAAAAGCCGCGTTTCCACCATGGCGCCGCGCAAAACAATGCGCTTCAACGCGGAGCAATTTAATTTTATTTTGATATTAATTTGAACTTGAATTTGCTCGGTTTAATTTATTGAGTTTTTTAAAAAATCCGAGTCGCTGTTCATTGTTTGAAAACGTTTTCTTAAAACTCCGATTCACCGATCGGAAAGCGCGGAGCCCCAATAAAACGTTTTTAAATGTTTAAAACATAAAACAATTCGAAAACGCACCTTTTGGAAAAGTTCTTTTTTGAACAAACAAATGTTGGCATCTATTTTGCGGTCCACCCACCCCGCCCGCCCCGCCCCTCCC
>JAFVYB010000055.1 GCA_017500825.1 Myxococcaceae bacterium
ACGTCAATCAGACCAAAATAAAACTTGGCAAGGACCGCTCATCTGAGGCGCTTAGGGCGGCGGCGGCCTTTTGTCCCGCCCCGAATCTGACCTAACGCAAAATCGACAAAATAAACCTGAGCAAATACCGGTCATCTGAGGGGCGGGTTTGCGAAAGGAAAAAGGGGAGCGCGAGGGGGAAAAAACATGGGTTTTTCACCCTCGCACATTTTATGGCAGAGGCATGGTCTCGGACGCGCAGACGGTCCGCGCTTTCTGAGCGGTATATTGGAATAAGTTTTAAAAACAATTTAATTCAAGACACTTCTCGGGAAGCGCCCTCCTGAATTATTTCAATAATTTTATTAAAAACACGATCAACCGCTCGGGAAGCGCGGATCGCGAGTGCTCCGACCGCACTCATCTGCCCTAATGACACGAGAGGAAAAGACCCATGGTCGTTTTCCCGGCATTATCTTTCTGACTTGGCGCTCCCCTTTTTCCTTCAAAACCTGCAAAAAAAAAACGCAACGCAAAACGCAGCGCACGCAATCACCGCAGGACGCAAAAAACGCACGCAGCGAAAGAACAACACACGCAAAAAGTGCATTTAACCATTCTTAAAAATAAAATCGAGCTTATGAACGTCCACAAAACGATAAAAACAACAAGGAACAAAATCAAAAGAAATGCCCCGCGCTGAAGCGGCTTTTTAGATGCCGTGCGCTGAAGCACAAAAGAAATAAGGTGGCGCTGCGCGAAAAGAATAAAAAAAGCGCACAGCAGGAAACAAACTGCCGTGCGCTGAAGCACGCGAAAAATAACGTGGAAACGCGTCTTTTTTATCCAAAATTTTCTTCCACTAATTTTGTCAGCCTTCCTGTCTTGGCAGCCTCCGCGGCGTCGGCTTCCACAAAATGGTGCTGTTCGCTCTTCAATGTCTCGTCAAATCCAAGAATATAATTGGTCGCGATGAGATAAATAATCCGCGTGGGCGCCATGCCGTAAACCTGATTTTGCAAGATATGGCGGATGCGGTCTTTTTCATTGGGGAACGCCGACTTCAGGCCCTGGCTGCGATAGAGCCGCCGGACGATTTCTGTAATGAACAGGCCGGATTTCATATACAGATCGGCGAAAGTCTTAGTTGGGTCGTCAAAGCAGCCGGGATTTTCCTCTTCCAGTTTGTCGACCATCAATTTCACGACATGTTTCGGCGTGAAAATCTGGTTGTTCTTTTGAGGAGGAATATAATCAAAAATGTCCTCCTGATTATTTTCGTCAAAATAGTTGGCCAACGCCGTGCGCTTGCGCAAAAACTCCTGAATAGAATCGTTGAAGACGACCTCGTCGAAGAGATGCCCGTTGAAATGCTCCACATTACCTGTCGCGGGATTCAGTTTGTCGCCGCCGTCGCGCAGAAAGCGAAATTCGTCTTGTGTGATGCCTGTCACTTCAAGAAAGACAGTTTCCTCAGTGTAATCGTCAAAGTTCGCCAGCGTCAGATTTTCATCGCCATAAGCCATAATAAAAGACGGGATCGTCCGCGCAAAGCCGCGCAGATGGGCGCGGATCTCGTCTTCGGCTTTCTTTTTCTTGTCTTCCTCTTTTGCCTGCTCCAATTTATTAATAATTTCTTTCGGGATTTCGTGCCTTTTTTGATTGATGAGTTCATTGAGAGAATCGTTTAATTCATTTTGCGCCTGCCGCACAGTCTTTGTATATTCGACTTCGGCCTCTCCAAGCTCGGCTGTGGTTTCCGCATTGTCTCGCTTTGCCTTGCGGGCGGTGTCGGCCAGGCGATATTTTTGGTCGAAATTTTCTTTGGCCCGGGAAATTTGGGTCTCGATCTCTTTATGGGCCTGTTCCAAGATTTTCTTTTTGGCTTTTTGCGTTAAATTGTATTTATTTGAGATTGGTGCGACGATGTTTTGTTCTATCTCTTTTTTGAATGCTGTGGTCAGTTTGTTGATGTTCTTGTTTATATTGTCGGGTTCGGCAGTCGCCACTGCGTCGACAGCGGTTTCGATGGCTTGGGGAATGGTCTCATAGATTTTATCGCCAAAAATATCCTGCACTATGCCGATGACGATGTTTTCATCGACCACGACATTGCCGCTCTTGTCCAGCTGGATGTTGTCCAAGTTGTCCAGATGGCCGCTGTTGGACGGACGCGTTTTTTCTTCTGCCGCGGTGGGCAGCTTTTTGAGAATATCGCTGACAATTCCGGGCGCGCCGAAAATGCCGCTGATATTCGCAAATAAAAAGTTGGACATAAAGCCATGGCGAACGACCTCAGCGCTTTTGATTTTGCGCGGGATGGTCAAAACTTGCTCGGCGTTGAGCTCCACCATGCGCCCTTCTTCGTCTTCGCCCAAAACGGGAAAGAAATTCAGAAGCCGGCGAATGTTTTCTTTTCTGTCCTCCGAGGTGCCACTGTCCTGGGTTGTCTCGGGGCGCAGGTTATTGGCAAATTGATCGTAAATGATCAGTGTCCGCGCTGGATCAAAGTCGAAGAGATAGGCCCGCTCTTTGCGGTAAATTTGGCCGTTGGCGTCTGTGTAAGAATAGGGATTTTGAGCGCGAAAGGCCGCTTGCATATAGGCCGACGGACTCTGCAGATTGCAGAGCATGAGGACGGCGCTCCATTCGGGAATTGTCACGCCGACTGTCAGCTGCCCAACTGACAAAGTTATTGTTTTGTCATGTTTGGCAATGGCCTCTTTGACGCGGTCATAGGCTTTTCGACTGTCGTCTTCATTTTTGCCTGCCGCGATAATGATTTCATATTCAGCAAACAGCGGTTTGAGCTCCTCGTCTTCGCGCATGAGCTTTTTTAGGGCATTGACCGAGTCGACGCGGTTGAAGAGCCACAGTGTGTGCTTGAGTTCGTTTCTCAATTCAGGCGTGGAAAAGGGGTATTTTTCGCAGGTAAACAGATTGAGCAGGAATTTTTTGATGTCGTCTTGATGGCGGAATTTGCCTTTGTCGTCGGTGAGGAAAAATTCATTCAGATCAAAGGCGGGATCGACGGCCTCTTTTTCGTCGTCGAGAATGATTCCAGACTTTAATTCGTCGTGAATCATGGGGCCCAGCTGATAAGTCAACATTGACAGTTGAGGGAGGCATTCGTAGGGGTTTTGTTCTTCACTTGTCCAATCTTGTTTGGCCGACTGTTCGTCGGCGTAAGACCAATTAAAAATTTCATTGTCCGCGAATTGATCAGAGGCTAGCTGCTTAAAGGGGGTGCCCGACAGATAGAGCGTGTGCTTGCGGTCGATATTCTCAAACGCCAGCTCTGTCTTGTAGGTTTCGACGCCTTCTTGAGCCTCGTCGATGACGAGAAGATCGAATTGCAATCCCTTTTGCTTGTTTCCTTTTTTGTCGATAGATTCTTTGGCAATCCAGCCCAATTTATTATAATTGCCACCAAAATAGAGGGAACCCTTGAGATCTTGCAGGGAAACAAAGGCGATCATGCCTTTCTTTCGGTTCTCTGATGAATTGATGTATTCTTCGCGGGTGAGAACGCCGGGCTTGCCCTTGAGCGCATCGGTGCCGCTGACAAAACAGAGTGGATGCTTCCAACCGATAAATTGATTGAAATCGTCGGCCCATGAGTTGGCAATGCTGGGGCGGTTTGTGGCGATGAGGACGTTTTTGAAGCCCATGCGGACGATGAGATCATAGGTGGCGAGCGTTTTTCCAAATCGCGGCTTGGCGTTCCAGAGAAATTGCCCTTCATAGCCATCGGCTTCGGCGTTTTGGAACCATTCTTTTGTTTGAGAAACGGCCCGGGCTTGCTCGTCGCGCAGGGTGTAGCTTTGTTGGGCGATCAAAAAGCGCGAACTGTGCGCGGCAAATTCATCGAAATAATCTCGGGAGTCACTCTTGGTGATTTTGAACCATTCCTTTTTGCGGCCCTCGGCGTCGCCCTTGCGCTCGATGTTCTTTTCGTGTTCGAGAAATCGGTGAAAGTCGTCGTCGCGAAAAGTTTTTCCGGAATTATCGGTGTATTTGGCGAAGGCCTTCCACAGCAGGCGATAATCGATGTCGGCGGTTTGGGTTTGCTGGCGGATGCGATCTTCGACCTTTTGTTTTTCGGTGTAGCCGATTTTGATCCATCCGTTGTGATACTCAATGCCTGGGGTGTCGTAGGCATAGATCATCGGCTCGATGAGTTCAAAGGCACGGATTTTGGGCGTGGTCATGTCGGGGTCTCCATTCCGGGGATTGGGGGAGAAAGCTGGAGGGCGGTGGGGGGAGGCTTGCTTTGCTGCAGGCTTGAGTCCATGAGGGGAGGGAAATGAAATTTAGGGATAAATGTCTTGCGATTGGACAGACAGTGTTTTACATTTTTGCCTGGAGGTGATGATTCGATGAAAGACGCAACTGTCAGCGCGCGGGTTGAATGTTCGGTCAAAAGCGAGGCGGAGGCTATTTTGCAAAAGCTCGGCGTTCCCGTGTCGGTGGTCATTAACTCGCTGTATCGCCAGATTATATATCGGAATGGGATTCCATTTTCTCTGACGCTTCCCCATGAGCCCAAAACCATGGATGCGATGAGCGCGGCTGATCTGGAGGCCAAGCTCCAGCACAGCTATGAACAGTCGCTCGCAGGAGAGGGAAAGGCGTTGGATGAAGTTTTTGATGCATTGGAAGGGCGATCGGGCGGATGAAAAACTATGAAATCCGAATAACGCCTGACGCCATAGATGATTTGACGGCGCTTCGGGATTATATTGTTGGCGTTCTCGGTGCTCCGATGACAGCGCAGGCATATCTGAAAAAGTTGCGGGCAGCGATTGCCGCTTTGTCGACGATGCCTGATAGATATCAACTGGTAGAGGATGAGCCATGGCATTCACGCGGGATTCGGCGGATGTTGATCAAAAACTCGTTTATTTATTATCGAGTTGATGAATCCGCGAAAAAGGTTTATATTCTCAATGTGATTTATGGCAGAAGGAACCAGCTGGTGGCGCTGGCGGAGAAATGGCGTTGAGTGATTGAGCGGTGGGCGCAGGGATTTCCACAGCTTTTGAGATCTTTTCCATGATGTGAGCTTCTCCCCCCCCCCGGAATCGATCGGCGTTTGGGGTGGAAAAAGCAATGGCAGGGCAGGTGGCCGCGCCTATTCCATGGCCTTGACCTTGGTCTCGATGAACTCAATCTCATCCGCGTCGAGGCCGTATTTGGCGTAAAGCTGGCGGTCGATGTCGGGAATGGATTGCGACCAGTCAATGTCCGAGGCAGGTGTGAAATCCTGGAGGGGGACTAATCGCCAAACCTCGCGATCATTATGCTGTGTAACTTTTAGAATACCAAGCATGGCTCTTGAAAATTTAGATTTCACATACTTTAACGCTGCCAATGCTTCATACTCTGTTTTGAATGCACCGATTCCTATAAAAGATTGTGTATAGCCGATGAGCGGCGTGCCGATGAGCGGCGTGGAGAGAACCGCTCCTAGTGCTCCACTTCCATTTGCACTTGGAACCAGAACTTTCCACAGAAATAAATTTTCATGCCTATTGTCGACGTATTTCTTGTTTATATAACGATAGATGCGTTTATTCCTTGAAATGCCTAATACTTTAATGTCGTTATCGCCCTGTTCTTCTGTAAATATTGGAATTTTATCAAATGAATTATTTCGAAACCGTTTTTCTTTTCCATCGCTACCGATGACGGAACGAAGACCTGGATAATCAGAATATAGTTTATCAAGATTAAACCGGCATTGCGTGAAGATAATATCAGAAAGTGATCCCGAAATTTCCTTTGATGATACTTTTATTTTTATTTGATTTAATTGGTCATGTTTTGTGTATGCTTCAATTGCCCCAAATGTCCTGGTCGCATCCCTAAACGTGCAGCATACCCCCCCCCCCCCGTATATCCATGCCTGGGAATATAGAGGCGCTATTTTGTTCATGAAATAATATTTTAAAATGGGGATCTGCCATCATCTTTTTATTCCACGCCTTGGGCGTGCTCCCAATGTTAGAAAGAAAACGCGCGGGGTGAATTAATTCGACTTTGTCGGCGAGTTGATAGGCCGCGTCCATAAAATGGTGATAAATCGGCGGCGCGAACGTTTTTTGTTCGCCAACTGTTTCGTCCTGATACGGCGGGTTGCCAATAATAAAATCAAACTTCATCGCGGACGCTCCTTTCTCGCGTAGGGTCGAATAATGATGGCGGCGTTGGGCGCGCCAATCGTAAACGACGCAGGGGATGGCGGTTGATTCTGGGTCTGGGGTGTTTTGGGGGCTATTTTGAGGGGATAGCGGCTCGACTTCGCCGAAGAGATTTTTCCACTGGCGGAGGATTTTGTTGATTTTCTTGGGTGGAAATAAATCGAGCTGCTGACATTTGGGCGCGGGCGGCACGGGAACAGAGCCTTCGAGGCCGTCCATTTGCCAGAGGTTCCAGCAGATCACATTGCAGAGCTTGCCGAGGTAGTTTTTGTCGGGCTTTGTCTGCCAGCGGTGCCGGAAATGCTCTTGGACAGTGCAGAGGATATTGACGCGGGCGATGAGCAAACTGTCGCCCTGCAATTCGTAGCCATAAATGGCTTGGACGGCGCGCAGGGCCCAGGATTTATATTCGTCCTGATCGCGGGCGTTTTGGGAAACGGCCTTAAGTTTGCGATCTAAAAGGCCAAACCTCTGCTCGATGGGCAGGGCCTCGCCGGTCTCCACGTCGTAACGCGAGGCGAGAAAGGGGGCTTCGCCGCAGGTAATCTCCAGGCGGCGGGCGTCGACATATGATTTCCAGGTTTTTTTGTTTGGGAAATCGATTTTTCCTGAATCGGTCTTTTGGTGAAAGCCTTCTGGGCGATCGAACCATTCTTTGTCGGCGAAATCGTTCATCTGTTGAACGATGGGGCGCGGGGTGGCGACTTCGGCGTGTTGGCGGGTGCGCTCGGCGCGCTGTTCCATGGCCCGGCGGGCGCGCGTCTTGATGAGATCGGAATTGTTGCCGGTAATTCGCGCGGGGCGGATCTCGTCGCCGGGGGCGTAATGCTCGCCCAGATGGGCGTAGGCGTCGGTGGCCCAGAGGATATGGCCGCCGGTGGCTTTATCGACGAGCAGACGATCCAAGAGGCCCAGCGCGGCGAGCTGTAAAATATCGTCCTGGATGTTGATCATCATGGGCGGCGGGTTCCTTGGCTGTCTTTGGACGGACGCGAGAGCGATAATAATAAATTAAATCGAGCTGTTTGATGAAATAAATCGATGAAACGGCGGCGGGGTTTAATTCAGACCGGGATTGGCAGGGGATTGATTTTGGAGGTTTGGTTCGGATTTCCAGAGGCTGCTCAGGGAAACCTTGCCTAAAAGAATATAATACATTCCAAAGAGAACCTGCTGGCCGAATTGGGCGGCCCAGAGGAGCCAGGCGTAGGCGAAGACGGCGTTTTTGAACGCCTCGCCGGGGAAAAAGAGCTCCATGCCAAGAATGACGGCGCCCTGGAATGTGCCGAGCATCCCGGGGCCGGCGGGAATCATGACGCCGATGACGAGAATGCCGAGGACGGTGAAGGCGGCGGCCACGTCGAGATGGAGGCCAAAGCCGCGCGCGAGGAGCTGCATGCCGAGGCCGTTGATCGTCCAGTAGGTGAGGGTGAGGGCGAAGAAGAGGGCGATTTTGCGGCGGTCGGGGACGAGGCGCAGGCCGCCGATGAAGGCGTCGAGCATGCCGGCGAGCCTGTCGGCGAGTTTGGTCGTGAGGCGGCCGACGATGGCGCGCACGAGGCCGACGGCGAAGGCGCGCTTGGCGTAGGCGAGGACGATGAAGGCGAGGATGGCGAGGAAGGCGCAGAAGACGAGGACGCCGCCGCGCCGGGCCCAGGCCAGCTGCTCTGGGGCGGTGTCGACCGGGGTGCTGAAGAAGAGGGCGATGAAGAGGACGAGGGCCATGCACAGGCCATCGACGACGCGCTCGACGACGATGGAGCCCATGGCGGCGCTGGGGCGGATTTTGCCGTGTTCGGCGATGAGCAGCGGGCGGGCGAGTTCGCCGAGGCGGAAGGGCATGACGACGAGGCCCATGATGCCGACGGCGCTGGCCAGGTTGAGGCGGCTGAAGGTCGGTTTGCCGATGGGTTCGAGGAGGATTCCCCAGCGCAGGGTGCGGCAGAAATGGATGGCCGTGAGAATGGCGAAGTAGGGGACGAGGTAGCCGAGGTTGGCGGCGGACAGGGCCAGGGCGACGTGGCCGAGGTCGACCTCGCGCAGGGTCAGCCAGATGAAGAAGGCGCTGATGGCCAGGCCGATCACGAGCTGGAGGCATCTCTTGGCGGTGCTGTTCATCCCGTCTCCTTGGAGGGCGCGGCGTGTGGGGCTGGATGTGGGCGCGGCGCCTTAAACCGGGGGGTCGCCGCGGACAATTCGCCTGGGCGTGAAGTCGATGAGGCGGCGGGCGGTGGCCGGGCCAACGAGCGCGTCGAGTTCGTCGAGGGCGTGGGCGAGCCAGCGACAGTCGGAAGGGCGGTGCAGGTCGCTCGCGGCCAGATCGTAGTGACCGCCTTTGAGGAGCGCTCGCGCGGTGCGCTCGGCGGTGGTGCCGTAGACGCCGACAAGGCTGCCGAGGTCGAGCTGCAAGAGGCCGCCGAAGCGGTGGACGACGGACGCGGCGGCAAATGGGGACGCGGCGAAGTGGGCGCTGCGCTCGGGGTGGGCGACGATCGCGTTCAGGCCCTTTTGGGAGAGGCGTTCGAGGATGTTGCCGAGCGCGGGCAAGGGGCCGTGGAAGGGCAGTTCGACGAGGAAAAAGCGCGTCTTGGCGAGCATGCGACCGCGTCCGGCGCACAGGTCGGCGACGAGTTCGGGGGTGAGCGCGTTTTCGGTGTTGTCGAAGAGCTCGAAGTCGATGTCGGCGCGCTGAAGGGCGGCGCGCAGTTCATCGAGGCGCGCGCGGGCGAGGGTGGGATCGCTGTCGCCATGGGGCGAAGGGGCGGCGCCGGTGAAGCCGAGGGCCATGAGGCGACGGATCATCTCGATCGATTCGGACTCGCTCGCGGGGCCGTCGTCGATGTTCCAGAGCAAGTGCGCGTGCAGGTCGAGTGCCATGTCGATCGCGCCGGGCCTCTAGCTCTTGGGGAAGCGCGCGCGCACCACGTCGAGGAATCGGTGGGCGGCCTCTTCCTTGGACATGATGTCGAGGTGCGACTGCTGGCCCTCGCGGCTGAGGATCGTCAGCTGGTTGGTGGCGGTCGCGAAACCGCTGCCGGGCGCGGTCACGTCGTTGGCGGCGATGAGGTCGAGGCGCTTCTGGGCGAGCTTCTTTTGCGCGTGTTCGAGGATGTGGTCGGTCTCGGCCGCGAAGCCGACGAACAGCGGGCGCTCGGGGAAGGCAGCCTCGCCGTAGAGGGCGCGCAACTCGTGCAGGACATCGGGCGTGCGCGTGAGGGAGAGCGAGTCGCCGAAGTCCTCCTTCTTGACCTTGTGATCCTCGCGCTTGGCCGGGCGCTGATCGCAGACCGCGGCGGAGGCGATGAAGACGTCGGCGCCATCAATGGCGAGCTTGGCCGCCAGGAACATCTCGTCGGCGCTCGTGACATCGACCCGGCGCACCCCGCGCGGCGTCTTGAGCTCGACCGGGCCGCTGATCAGCGTGACGGCGGCGCCTCGAATCGCGGCGGCGTGGGCCAGGGCGAATCCCATGCGACCAGTCGATGGGTTGGAGAGGAAGCGCACGGGATCGAGGTATTCGCGCGTGGGACCGGCCGTGATCACCAGCTGCCTGCCGACAAAATCCTGGGGCGTCAGCAGCGCCTCGGCCGCTTCGAGAATGTCCTCCGGCTCGGACAGGCGACCTTCGCCGACAGCGCCTTCGGCCAGGGTGCCGACCTCGGGCCCGACAAAGGCGAATCGCGTGTCGCGTTCGAGCGCGGCGACGTTTTCCTGAACCTGGGCGTTGCGCCACATCTGGAAGTTCATCGCCGGGGCGATCAGGACGGGGCAGGCGGAGGAGAGGAGCGAGGTGGTGACCGCGTCGTCGCCCATGCCAAAGCGGATGCGTGCGATGAGGTTGGCGGTGGCCGGCGCCACGATGAAGAGGTCGGCGCGCTTGCCTGTCTCCAGGTGGCCGAAGATGGCCTTCTGATGGAGGTCGAAGAGGTCGGTGAGGACCGGGTTGCCCGTCAGCGCCTGGAAGGTGCCCGCAGTGACAAACCGCTGGGCGTTCTCGGTCATGACCACGCGCACGTCGGCGCCGCGCTTCATGAACAGCCGCGCCAGCTCGCACACCCGATAGGCGGCGATGCCCCCGCCCACGCCGAGGACGATCGTCCGGCCTTGAAAGACATTCATCGTCAGTCTCCGGTCTGGGGATGGGCCGCGCCTTAGAAGGCGTAGCGGATGGCCGCGGACAGGGCGTTGATCATGCCGCCGTAGCGGTAGCTGGCGATCGACGCGGTCTCCTTCTTGATGGCCTCGCGCTCGGGGATGATGTGCATCTGGTAGGCAATCTCGACCGCGATTGGGCTTTTGAAGATCTCAAGCGGGTCGTGGAAGTAGATGCCGGCGCCGAGGGAGGCGGTGTGGCGGTCGCCGTCGAGGAGGTTGGTCGAGCCGTATTGCAGGGGGATGGGCGTCGGCGTGAACGCGTAGCCGGCGCGCAGGGCGAAGAAGTCTTTGACGAACCAGTATTCGGCGCCGAAGTGGACCGAGAGGGTGTTGGAGAACTGGGGCTTTTTGCCCTTGCCGTTGGCGTCGAAGCTCTCGCCGAGGATGTCCTGCAGCATCTCCACGTCGCTATCGAGGTTGAGCTGGACGTTGACCGTGGGATCGGGCGCCCGCGACCAGAGAGCGAAGCGCGCTTCCAGGGTGAGGAGCAGGGGATCGATCACGCGCCACTGCGCGCCGAGGCTGAAGATGTGCGGCGAGTAGTGGACGGTGCCCGAGACGATGAAGTCGATGACGGCGAGCTCTTTGCGGCCGTCGCCCAGGTCGCCCATCACGCGGAAGACGGTCGGCAGCTCGTAGTCGACCTCCAGTTCGCCCCGGTAGCTGAAGCCAAAGCGCAGGCCGATGGGATCGAAGTTGAGCGTGAAGCCGGCCAGAGGGGCGACCGCCGTGGTCACGTCGGCGCGGAAGGCGCGCGAGTCGAAGATGAATTCGATGGCGTCGAGCTGGAAATCGATGGCGCCCGTGATGCCGCCGAGCATCTGCAGGCCGACACCCAGGGAGAGCCAGTCGGTGATGCGCACGCCGAGCGAGGCGGCGATGGTGATTCGGTCGTTGCCCGAGTCGTGCAGATACCAGTTGGGCGAGTCGGGATTGATCGTGTTGGCGCTGAGCACCACGTCGGAGGGCAGGTAGATGCCGACGCCGAGGGAGAGGCGGTTTTCGACCTTGCCGCCAAAGGGGAAGACAAAGCCGAGCGTCCAGCCGAGGGCGTCGTCAGGGTCGACGGGATCGAGGGGCCGCGTGTCGCCTTCGAGCGCTTCTGTCTCAAGGTGGTGGTTGAACCAGTTGAACGAGGCGCCGATGGAGGCCTTCTTCTGGAAGGCGAGCAGGGAGGGGTTGAAGTAGGCGGCGGTGTAGTCGTCGGCCGTGGAGGTCTGGGCGCCAGCCATGCCCATGCCGCGCGGTTCGAAGCCGTAGACATCGAAGGCGTTGGCGCGGGCGACGCCCGGGATGGCGGCGAGGATCAGGACGGCCAGCAGGGCGAGTGGGCGAACAAAGGTGGCGAGTGGGCGGCAGAGGGATGGACAGCGCGGGTGCATCAAAAACTCCTCGTGGAGGAACGTGGAAATCGGCGCCGAAAAACCCGCGCCGACGGGCAGCGGGCCCTGAATCGGGAGCGGGTTGGGGAGGTTGGGGCGCTGGCCCCTGAGACCATGGCGGGATCCCGTTCGAACTCCTGGCGGGAAGCGCTGTTCGACGCGCCGACCGGCACGCGCTGGGCCTCCCGGAAAATCGGCCCTGGGCAAAAAGGGGCGCCCCCTTAGAGATCGCCTCGGCGGATGTCAAACGCGCCGCGTCAGGCGTTCCGGACGGCGAAAACCATTCGGAAAATCCGCCTGAGCACCCGCGAAAAACGGCCGCAGAGGCCCTTGGCGACAGGCTGTTTGGAAGCGGCGGAGGCCACTGGACAGACGCGCGTCGAGTCCCTAAAGCGTCGCGCCGATCTCGGGTGCCCATGTCGGGCTCAATAGGGAAGCCGGTGCGAATCCGGCGCGGTCCCGCCACTGTGATCGGGTGAATTTTCGCCACCGCTCTTTCGCGCCACGGCGCGAGGCCACTCGCAGACTCGTCGACATCGTTCGCGGGCGCGGGGAAGGCTTGGGAGAGGGTGGCCCTGTCGAGCGCGCGTCGTTCGGTGGGCCCCGCAAGCCAGGAGACCTGCCCGGATTGGCGCCAGACGCGCCTCCAGCTCACGCCTTTCGACGGAAAAGGCCCTGGTCCGATGGCTCGACACCCTCCCGTCGCCGCTGCGCGCGGCCTTACAGCGATCTCTTTTGCCGCCTGTCTCTGGGGCGCGACGTGTGCCGCCGATGTGGCGTTGGCCGAGAGCGCGGGGGATGTGTCGAAGGCGTCGAACGCGCCTGGGGGCGCTGATTGGGGCGGGTTGCAAGACGCGTCTGGAGGCGAGTCTGGGGAAACGCTCGTCCTGCCCGAGGTGGTGGCGCTGGGGGATGGGCCCGCGAACGCTTCGAGTCCGGCGCTGAAGTCGTCCGCGCCCTCGAACGCCGCGCTGAATGAGCCGACATCCTTTGTGACGCCGATTGTCCGCGCCGAGGGAGACAGCGCCACGCCCGCGGCTCTCGCCGCCCGCGCCCCCGGGGTCATGGTGCGCGATCAGGGCTTCAACCAGCCGACCTCCATCTCGCTGCGCGGCGCGTCATCGGAGCAGGTGACGGTGATGCTCGATGGGTTGCCGCTCAACGGCCTGGCCGGAGGTGGCTTTGACCTGGGCAGTTTGCCGGCGCCCTTTGTGGAGCGGCTCTCGGTGGCGCGCGGGGCGAATGGGGCCCGCTATGGCGCGGGGACGCTCGGCGGCGCGGTGGACGTGGAATTCATCGAGCCCAAGGCAGGCGAACGGCGGCTCTTTGGCGAACTCGGCTACGGCTCGTTTCTCAGTTTTGACGGCAGCCTTGGCGCGGCGCTCGGGTGGACCAGGACGGCCCTGCTCGTGAGCGCCCACGCCCGTTCCTCGCGCGGCGACTACCCCTTCCTCTACGACCCCAAACCGCTCGTGACCGGCAACGCGCTCGTCGAGCGGCGGCGCGAGAACAATGAATCGCGGCGTTTGGGGCTCCTGACGCGGCTGAGCCATCGCGGGCGGGCGCGGTTCGAACTCCTGCTGGAGGCCGATGGCGGCATTCGCGGCGTGCCGGGCGCGGTGCAGGCGCCGACGTTGACTTCTGAACAGCGCGACGCGCGGGTGAACCTCGTGGGCAAGGTGTCGGGCGAGGCGTTTGGCCTGGAGATGGAGGGAAAGCTGGGCGCGCGGCTGGGCTGGCTCAACTGGGCGCCTGATCGCGGCGTCGACGAGCCATGGCAGCGCGAGCACTTGGCTTTTGGCGAATTCACGGCGCGGCGGTTCTTCGACTGGCACGCGCTGGAGGTGAGCGCCCGGCTGGGCCACGAGGGGTTGAGCGGCGCGTCGCACGGCGTTCACGACCGCCTCCGCGCTTCTCTTTTCGCCAGCGACGAGATCGAACTCGGCCCGGCGACCATCCACCCCGCTCTGCGCGGCGAATTTGTCGGCGCGCGCTTTGGCCTCTCTCCCAAGCTGGGGCTCTCGCTGGAGGTCGTCGACGGCGTCGAGCTGCGCGGCAACGTTGGCCGCTCCTTCCGTCCGCCCTCCTTTGGAGAGCTCTATCTGGAGCAGGGGTCGATCTCGCCCAATCCCGACCTCGAACCGGAAACGGCGCTCTTTGCCGACCTCGGCGTCGAGGTTCAGCGCTCGCCCGTCGCCCAAACGCCGCTTCACCTGCGCGGCGCGGCGGCCGGGTTTGTCACGCGCTACGGCGAAGTCATCCTCTACGAATTGAACGCGCCGATGCGCATCAAGCCCTTCAACCTGGGGCGGGCGCTCGTCTGGGGCGGCGAGTTCGAGGTCGAGGCCGCGCTCACCCTGCCGCTGGCGACGCTGCGACTGAACGGCGCCTACACGCTCTCGTTCTCCAGAAATCAGAGCGGCGACGAGCGCTACGGCGGTCGCGAACTGCCCTTTCACCCGCGCCACCGCGCCGTGGGCCGATTCGAGGCCGAGATTTGGCGTCTGAACGCGTTCGCCGCGGTCGAGTTTCAGGGACGACAGCAGATCAACCGCTCGAACACCGACGCCATCGACGCGCGCACGCGCTGTGACTTTGGCCTCGCCGCCCTGCTGCACCGCCCGAGCGGCCTGACGCTCTCCGCCGAGGTGAAAAACGCCTTTAACGCGCGCGGCCAGGACCTCTACGGCTACCCGCATTCAGGGCGCGCCATTCACCTCACGCTCGGCCTCGACGCCGACTTCACTCGAAGAAAGGACCCCCCATGACCACGCAATCCAAACTGCTCGCGTTCGCCCTCGCGCTCGCCCTGCCCGCCTGTGGCGACACCGATGAAAACGGCGACGATCCAGGTGCCGGGAACGACTTTGCCGAGATCGCCTTTGACGCCGCGCGCCTGACCCGGGACGCGGATGCGCCGAACAATTCCGCCCGCCCCGCCGGGGTGGCCGCGCTGGGCAACAAGCTCTTCGTGGCGCTCGGCAACCTCACCGTCGACTGCATGGTGCCCGCTGGTCCGGGCTATCTCGCCGTCGTCGACCTCGCCGCCGCGCCCGAGGCTGGAGAGGCGGGTTACGCGCTGATCGAGCTGCCAGAGGGGTGCCGCAACCCGCAGAACGTCCTCGGCTGGGAGGCGGGCAATCGCGTCTTTGTGGCCTGCGCGGGCGAGTTTGGCTGGGGCGCGACGCCGAGCGAGGCGCTGGTGGCTGTCGACGCGTCGAGCGGTCAGGCGCTGTTCACGACGCGGCTGGGCTGCGGCGCGGGCGAAGCTGAATGCACGGCGGCCACGCCAGGAAAAATGGCCATGGCGGGCGACTGGCTCCTCGTCGGCGATGCGTCGAGCGGGCGGCTCTTCGCGGTCGATCCCATGACTGGCGCTGTCGATGCGGCGCGCCCCGACGGCGTCCACCTGTGCGACCCGCATCCGGAGACCTTCTGGAACATGACGGGTGACATCGTGAGCACCGACGCGGGCGTGTTCGCGACCTGCTTTGCCACGAGTGAAATCGTGCGGCTCGACGCCTCGCTGCAGAACGCTACGCGCCTTGTTCTCGGATCGGGCGCGCAGCTTTTGGCGGCGCATGGAGCGGAACTCCTCGTCGGCGACACGCTCGACAACGCGCTCTACGCGCTCGACCTGACACAGGCTGCCCTGACGCCCGTGAATGGCAGCGACCGGCTGGGCATGGCGGCCAACCAGCTTCTCGTGGACGGCGACACCGCCTACGCCATCGCCTCGACCGACAACGCGGTGCAGGTCATCGACCTATTGCTGGCGCGCGGCGGCGACTTTTCCACGGCGCGGACCGTCGATCAGATCCCCACGGCCTCGACCACTTCGCCGCTGGCCACGAACACCAACCCCTATGCGGCGGCGCTCGCGGGCGATTCGCTCTTTGTGACGCTGCTCGGCGCCTGCACTCCGGATGGCGACGCGGCTGGCAACCGCCTGATCCGAATCGACCTCGGCGGGGAAGAGTGATCGATGCGCGCGCTCACGACAGTGGCGGGGCAGGGGATGGGCGCGCCTGACGGGGCGATTGGATTCTTGCTCTGTCTCTGTCTAGCGGCGGGGTGCGCGCGGCCTGATCCGGTGAATGGTCCGGCGAATGCTTCGGCAAAGGGGCCTGTGGGGGAGGCGGCGCCGCGTCCGACGGTTGTCCTCGGGCCCGCGCTGAAATCAGAGGCGCGCCGCATCGTCTCGCTGGCGCCTTCGCTGACAGAGATCGCGCTCGCCCTCGACCCGACGCTGTCTGAACGCCTCGTCGGCGTGACGCGCTTTGACGACGATCCGGCGGTGGCCCATCTGCCGCGCGTCGGCGGCTACAGCGATCCCTCAGTCGAGGCAGTGATCGCGCTCGGACCTGATCTCGTCCTGGCGGAGGCTGGCCCTGGCAACAGGCAGGCGGTGGAACGCGTCGCGGCGCGGGGTGTGCCGACGCGCGCGTTTTTTTTGGGAACGCGGGCGGAAATCCTCGGCGCCATCGAGGAGGTCGCTCAGCTCGTCGGGCGTCCGGAAAAGGGGCGAATGCTCAAGGCCGACATCGAGCGGCGAATTGACGCGCTCACTCAGTCGACGCCTGAATCGCCGAAAGTCACCGGGGAGGCATCGGGGCAGGCCGCGCCGCGCGCCCTCGTCGTCTATGGCTGGGAGCCGATCGTGGCCGCGGGTCCGGGCACTTTCGCCGACGAGCTCGTGCGCCTGGCGGGGGGGCAAAACGCCATCGAGTCGACCGCCATCCAGTATCCCGCGCTCACGCCCGAGGCCCTGATCGCGCTCTCGCCGCGGGTGATTGTCGACGCCGCGCACGACAGAACCGCCTCTCGCCGACACATCGTCGAATGGGCGCGAAAGCGGGGCGTTCACATGAGTGAGGCCAGTCCGGCGCTCCTCAGACCCGGCGTCCGCCTGGCCGACGCTGTCGAGGAACTGCACCGGGCCATGCGCTCTGTCCGATCGCCGGAAATCCCCGCCCAGTCGCCAGATGTCGGCGCTCAAGAAGGAAGGTGAGTCGGGATGTCCCCGAGTGATGACGCCGCGCCCCGTGCCGCCCTGACCGCCCGCCTGTCGCCGCCGAGGTGTCGCTGGCTCTTGCCCGCGCTCTCGTTCGCGTTCGTCCTCTCTGCCCAGCTCTCGGTGGCTCTGGGCGAGTCGTCGCTCGATGTGGCCGAGGCTTTGACGCGTCCCGAGTCGACCGCCGCCGCCATCCTCTTTGAATTGCGCCTGCCGCACGCCGCGCTCTGTGCCCTTGTCGGCGCCGCGCTCGCCTTCGCCGGAGCCGCGCTGCAGGCGCTTTTGCGCAACCCGCTCGCCGACCCCTTCATCCTCGGCGTTTCCGGGGGAGCTGCCCTGGGCGCCACGACTAGCCTCGCCCTGGGCGGTGCCTCGCTCGGACTCTTTCTCGCCACGCCCTGCCGCCATCTGCCTGGCACTGTCGCCGGACTGTGCCAGGCCACCTTTGGCGAATCGCCCACCACACTCGCGGCGCTCATCGGCGCGCTCGCCGCCACGGCCATTGTCCACGGCGCGTCCAAGGTCTCTGGCCGCGTGAGCCCCCTGCGCGCGCTCCTCGCTGGCGTCGTCTTCAACGCCCTGGCTTCGGCGGCGATCACCTTCGTCAAGGTCCTCTCGCCCCCTGACCGACTCGGCGAAGTGACGCACTGGCTCTCCGGCAGCCTCGGCTATCCGGGCACGGGCACGCTCATCGCGCTGGCGATCTTCGAAGCCATCGCCATCGCCGTCGTCTTTGTCGGCGCCCACAGCCTCAACCTCCTCTCGCTCGGCGATCGCGGCGCCGCCCTGCTCGGCCTCGACGTGAATCGCGCCCGCGCCACCCTCTTCTTCGCCCTCTCGCTCCTCGTGGCCGCGGCTGTGTCTGTCTCGGGGATGATCGGCTTTGTCGGACTCGTCGTGCCGCACCTCGTGCGCCGGGCGAGCGGGGCGGATCAGCGGCGACTTCTGCCCGCCAGCGCCCTTGCCGGCGCCGTTTTTCTCCTCCTCGCCGACCTCGGCGCGCGCTGCCTCTTGCCCCTCATTGGAACGACACCGCCCGTCGGCGCCCTGACCGCCTTTGTCGGCGCGCCGTTTTTTCTGTGGATGCTCAAAGGTGGCGAGGTCCGCGGCGGCTGAAAACGCGCCCGCGTCGCGCTGGAAAAACGCCCCTCGCCGAGGTGGTTCGTTCGCCTGGGCGAGGCCTTGTCTCGACTCGAAGAATTTGTAGGGTGCGCGCCTTTTTTCGAGAGAGGCCCCGAGTGGAACCCACATTGAATGACGCCGCCCGGTCGGCGCGCGTTGTCCAGAGCGCCCTCGATCTCGGGCTTGTCTCGACTGCCGAGGCCGCGATCGCGCTGGCGGCGATTGAGCGCGGCGAGGTGTCTGATCCTGTCGAATGGCTGCGCGCGCGCGGCATGATTGGCGAGTCGTCGATGGCCTGCCTCAGAGAGTCGATGGCGCAGGCCGTGGAGTCCGGGGAGACCTTCTCTCTGTCGGTGTCCGAGGCTTCGCCGGGGGCGAACCTGTCCGCTCGGCCGCCCGTTTTCGCCAGCAAATCGACCCGCGAGACGACCGCGCCCGAGCCGGGACGCCTGCCCAAGGCCACGGCTCCCAAGCCCAGGGAACCGAGGCCGATCGCGCCGCCGATGGAAGACGAGTCTGGCCCCACCCAGCCGCCGCCGATGAGCGCCGAGGAAGCGCCCCGCGCTGGACAGGCAGCCGCGGGTGACGGGGGCGAGGAGCAGGTGACGAGGACGGGACGGCTCTCGAAGTCGCCGCGCGTTCGCGGGCCCATCAGAACGCCCGGGACAAGGCCTTGCGCCCAGCAGGTCGTGCCACCTCTGGTTTCGCAGGACGGGACCGCCGTCGCCGAGCCGGGCGCCGAGGGTTTGGCCATCGAGCAGCCAGGCCGCTACAGCTTCCGCTACCTGCACGCGAGCGGGGGGCAGGCGCGCATCCTTCTCGTCCACGACGAACAGATTGGCCGCGACGTGGCGCTCAAGGAGGTCTCCCTCGACGAATTGCGGGCCGCGGACAGGACCAGCGCCAGTCGAAGCTCATTGACCAGCGCCGAGATGCAGCGGCTGCTTCGGGAGGCGCGCGTCACCGGGCAGCTGGAGCACCCCAACATCGTGCCGGTTTACGACCTCGGGCGACGGCGCGACGGCGCGCTCTACTACACGATGCGCTTTGTCCGGGGCGTGACCCTCTCGCAGCGACTCAGGGCCTGCAAAACGCTCGGCGAGCGACTGCGCCTGCTCAAGCCCTTCCTCGATCTGTGCAACGCCATTGCCTACGCGCACAGCCGCGGCGTCATTCACCGCGACCTCAAGCCGGCCAACGCCATGGTGGGCGAGTTCGGCGAGACGGTGCTGCTCGACTGGGGCATCGCCAAAGTGACCGGGCGCGACGAGATCCGCTGCGTCGACATCTCCAACGAGGCCAAGCTGCTGCAGGAGCAGGACATCGCCAACACCGTCGCGGGCGAGGCGATCGGCACGCCGGGATACATGAGCCCCGAGCAGGCCAGGGGGCTGGTCGACGAGATCGACGAGCGCACCGATGTCTTCGGGCTCGGCGCCATCCTCTACCAAATCCTCACCGGCACCCCGCCCTACAGAGGCGGCAAGGAGGATGAGCTGCTCGCGCGCGCCCGCAGCGGCAGGGTGGCCAGCGTGCTCAAGCTCTGCCAGGACGCGCCCAGGCCGCTGGCGGCCATCGCCGAAAAGGCGCTTCAGGCCGACAAGTCCGCCCGCTACCAGAGCGCCAAGGAGCTGGCCGAGGAGATCGACGCCTACATGACCGGCGGTCGAGTCTCTGCCTACGCCTACAGCTCGCGCGAGCTCCTCGTCCGCTTCGCCCGCCAGCACCGGTTGCTCATCACCAGCGCGGCGCTCCTCTTCGCGGTCGTCTGCGCGGCCCTCGTGGTGGTGAGCGTGTCTCTGCGCCAACAGCGGGAGGCCAACGCCGCCCTCGCCGAGTCACGCGAGCAGGAATACAGCGAGCGCCTCGGGGCCAATCTCAACCTCGCCGACATGCACGCCCGCGCCGCCGAGCGCTTCATCGCCCAGCATCGATTCGCCTCCGCGGCCAACAGCGCCCTGCTCTCGCTCAAGCACAATCCGGCGCACCCCAAGAGCGCCTACTTTTCGGAGAAGCGGCACGGCTTCAGCGAGCGGGCGCGTTTTTTGCGCGTTCTGGCGGCCTCGGCCCTCTACCAGGCGCGCCTGCGCAACTTCGTCTCCACAGACTGGATCTTCGTCGGCGACGACGCGCTCACCTCGCCGGTCTTCTCGCCCGACGAGACGCTTCTGGCGGCGGGCAGCTACGACGCGCGCCTGCGCATCTGGGACCTCACGAGCGGCACGCTCCTCAGCGAGCTCAAGGGCCATGAGTCGCGCATCACCAGCGTCGACTGGTCGCCCGACGGACGCCTCATCGCCTCGGCGGCGCAGGAACCTCGCGTTCTGTTGTGGGACGCCTCGACCGGCAGGATCGCGCGCGTTCTGGAAGGCCACACGCGAGCTGTCCGCGCTGTCGCCTTTTCGCCGGATGGCCGCCTCCTCGCCTCGGCTGGCCTCGATGGAACGGCCCGGGTCTGGGAGGTCGCGAGCGGCCAAACGCTGCGCCGCGTGGCCATCGAAGAGGGAACGGTCGAGATCAACGACGTGGCCTTTTCCGCCGACGCCACCCACCTCGCGCTGGGCTGCGCCGACGGGACCTTGCGCCGCGTTTCGCTCCTGACAGACGCGCCGCCCGAGACGCTTTTGCGCCGCACCGGTGAGATTTGGACCATCGAGGTCCTGCAGAACGACGAGAAGCGCCGTCTTCTGGCCGCGGGCCGCACCGAAAAGGGCATCGTCGAGATCGACGAAAACGGGCGGCCGACGATGACCATGGAGGGCCACGGCAACGGCATCTCCGATTTGGCCTACGGACCAGAGGGCAAATACATCGCCTCGTCGAGCTACGACGGCACGGTGCGCGTCTGGAGTTCGCTGTCGGGCGCGCCGGTGCTGACGTTGGAGGGCCACCGCGATTTCGTCTCGGGACTGGCCTTCGCGCGCAAAAAAAGCCTGCTCGCCAGCACCAGCTTCGACAACACGGTCCGACTCTGGAGCAAGCGCGCCACCGAGCTGCCGCGACTGGTCGGCCACACAGAGGCCATCCACAGCCTGGCCTACGCTCCGGACGGCGGCCGCATCGCCTCGGGCAGCTGGGACAAGACGGTGCGCCTCTGGGACGCCGCCACCGGACGCCTGCTGCACACCCTGCGCGGCCACGCCTCGATCGTGACCGACATCGTCTTTTCACCCGACGGACGCCGCCTTCTGTCGGCCTCGCGCGACGGCACAGCGCGCGTCTGGGACACCGTCCTGGGAACGCTGGAGCGCACTCTGATCAACCGCGACGGCAGCGAGGTGGAATGCGCGGCCTTCTCTCCAGACGGCAGCCTCGTCGCCACGGGCTCGGGCATGGGCGGCCAGATCTACCTGTGGGACGCCAGGAGCGGAGCGTTCCTCAGGGCGCTCGAAGGGCATCAGGCGCTCGTCTCGTCCCTCTCGTTCTCGCGCGACGGCAGGCGCCTGGCC
Source organism: Myxococcaceae bacterium (assembly GCA_017500825.1). GTDB lineage: Bacteria > Myxococcota > Myxococcia > Myxococcales > UBA5297 > UBA1203. Next base: position 21,305 of record JAFVYB010000055.1, read on the forward strand.
TCGTCGAGCCGCGACAAGAAGGTGCTCGTCTTCGATGTCGCCACGGGCGCGGTGATGAATCAATTCACGGGCGGCCACGGCGACTGGATTTCCGATGTCGAGTGGGGACCGGGCGACGAGACGCTGCTCACGGCGGGCAAGGACGCCCTGGCCATTCGCTGGGACCTGGCGCGCGGCGTCGAGAGCGGCCGCTTCCTCGGCCACGAGCAGTGGATCAACAACGTCGAGATCTCCCCGAGCGGTCGGCTGCTGGCCACGGCGAGCGACGACAGGAGCGTGCGCGTCTGGAACGCCGGAACGGGCGAGCTGCTCCTCATCATCAACACCGTCATGGAGGCCACGGGCATCGCCTTCTCGCGCGACGATCGGACGCTGGCCATCGGCGACGGCACCCACCTCTCGCTCTACCCGATGGATTTTTCGCTGCTCGACGTGGACCCGGAGGCGGCGCTTCAGGAGGCGGCGCGGGCGTCCATGATTGGCGGCGGGCGGTGAGTCACGTGTCCAAGGTCAGGCTCACGCTCGAATACGACGGGACCGATTACGTCGGGTGGCAGTGGCAGCCGAACGGCCCCTCGATTCAGGGCGCGATCGAAGCCGCGCTGGAGAGGCTCCTCAAGAAGCCGGTGCGCGTCAGCGCCTCTGGACGAACCGACGCCGGGGTGCACGCGCTGGGTCAGACAGCCACCTTTGTCCCGCCGTTCGAGTTGCCGCTGCGCGCCTACGTCGCCGGACTCACCTCGATTTTGCCGCGCGACATCGCCGTCATCGACGCCTGCCACGTGCCGGACGACTTCGACGCGCGCCGCTCCGCCCTGGGCAAGCGCTACCGCTACCGCGTCCTCAACCGCCCGCAGCGCTCCCCCCTGCGCCGCCGCCATCGCTGGGAGGTCTTCCAGCCCCTCGACGTGGACGCCATGGCCCGCGCCGTTCAGCCGCTTCTTGGCCGCCACGACTTCAGCGCCTTCCGCGCCAGCAACTGCGAGGCCAAAAGCCCGGTGAAACTGCTCACGCGCGCCGACATCCGCCGCGAGGACGACGAGGTGACGCTCGAATTCGTGGGCGACGGCTTCCTCAAGCAGATGGTGCGCAACATCGTCGGCACCCTGGTCGAGGTGGGGCTTCACCGCAGGCAGCCCGAGTCTGTCGCCGCGACGCTGCAATCGCTGGATCGCCGCGAGGCTGGCCCGACAGCGCCGCCCCAGGGGCTCTTCCTTGTCGAGGTCTTCTACAAACCAGTCGAGGGACTGCCCGCGCGTTCGTGTCGCACCTGACACGGCGATCAGGCCCGACCGCTCGCTTGCCTTCAGGGATTTTAAAAAGCCCAATGATTTCAAGTGGTTGCGAGATGACACGCGCTGGCGTCGATTTCGCATGATGGTCGCGCCACCCTCTCGAAAGCCCCTGCCCATGCGCCCGCGCTTCCCGCTCACATTGGCCGCCCTTCTGGCCCTGATCGCGCTCTTCACCGTCGCGCCCGCGTCCGCCATGGCCACCGAAGAAGTCGCCGCCGCGCCCGAAGTCGCTCAGGCAACGGCGCCCCTGCCCGCTGGCGAGGTCGAGTCAGACAACAGCGCGCCCTTCCTCGACGAGCCGCCCGAAGATTTCCGCCCGCGCGGCCCCTTTGTCAGCGTCGGCTACGGTCTGCACCGCTACGCGATGAAGTCGCTCTCGATGGAGCAGGACTCGAACGACCGCCGCCTCTTCGACGGCGCCGCCCTCTCGATTCAGGCCGGTTACCTGTCGAGCTGGGGCGGGCTCGTCGGCGTCGACTGGGCGCACCACTCGGGCAAGACCACGCTCAACACCCTGGCCGCGTCCATGTCGCTCAGGCTGCGCACGGATTTCCTCTCGCTGCTCGTCGGCATGCAGTTTGGCGGGCGCATCCGCTTCCATCTGGCCCTGCTCGCGGGCGTGGCGTTGGCCCAGTTCGATCGCGGCATCCGCGTCGACGAGGAGGTGGACGGCGAACGCGTCTCACGGCGCGACGCGCGCGTGTCGTCGGCGCAAGGGTTCACGCTCGGCGTCGAGATGGGACTCGTCGTGATGCCCATGTCCTGGCTGGCCATCGGACTGCGCGCCCGGGCGGCCTCTCCCCTGTTCAGCGACGCGCTCGAAGACACCGGCGGCATCACCCTCGGCTTGAGCGCGGCCTTTGTCTTTCCACTCTGACGTTTTCGCGCCGACGCCTCCTGACGCTCGCGCCGCTTCCTCCCCCAAACGCCCCGCAGCCAGTCGCCCAACGCCGAAAGCCATGCGCTCCCGCCCCACCCGTTCCCGCTTCCCCAGCCTTCGAACCGCTCTTGGCGCCGCGCTCGCCATGGGCCTGACTCAGGCGTCCTGCGCCTACTGCGATCGGGACACCGCCGCCGATGGCCGCTACGAGGTCGTCTCCGATTGCGGCGGCAGCCTGCGGCAGGGCGTGCTCGTCGTCGGTCCCTCCCCCGAGGGCTACGAGGGCGGCGAATACGTGCTCGGCGATGAGAGCGAGGTCTGCGCGCGGACGATCGTCACGGGCGCCGAGGCGCTGGGGCTGCCGGACGAGACGGTCACGGTCGAAGGCGACAGGCGCTTTTCGCTGAGCGGCATGGCGCGCGGTCTGGAGCTGACCTGCGGCTCGGAGCACTTCGGCGACGAGGTCGTCCTCTTTTGTCGCCTGCCGGGCGGGGATCTCGCGTGCGTGGCCTTTGTGCAGCCGGTCGGTTGAGTCCGGGGTGCTTAATTTGGGTGGCAGCCTCACAGAAAGGAGCCCGCCGCCCTGTCTTCCACAGCCCTGTGGTCCAGACAAAAGCCGCCCCGCGCCAAGTCGCGCCCGACGCCCGTTTCGCCGCCGTCGATGCCTTGGAAAACGTCGGGGCCGTCGAGCCCTTCGGGGCGGGCGTGTCCGTCGACGACTTCACGGTCTGGGAGGACTTCGAGGCGATTGGCGCTGCCGATGTGCCTCCTCCTGACGACTTTGCAGGCGCTCGCCGGTTGCGCTTCGCCACGGCTCTATTTCCGGCCCAGCGGCGAGAGCGATCGCGGGCGTGAACCCGGCGCGTTGCCGGTGTCGTCCATTCCGCTCGTCGATGGCGCAGGACACAGGCGCGGGACGCTCTGCCTCGGCGCTCAGGGGGTCTACGAGATAGCGCTGTCGCCCGGTGAGCCGCGTCGGCGGGTGCTGCACATCGAGCTTCTCGTCGTCAACGAGGGCGACGAGCCGCTCAGCGTCGAGATGAACGCCCAGCGCGTGACCACGATCGACGGTTTGCCTCTGATGCTGCCGGCCCAGCTGCGCGCCCAGGGCGAGGTGGCCGAATCGCTCACCGTCGCGCCCGGTCAGACGGCGGATGCGGACCTCTTTTTCGAGGTCGACACGTCCACGTCATCGCCCGTGCCAGAGGGGTTTGAACTGGCCTGGCGTGTCACCTCGGCGCGGGCGGCCTTTCAGGGCTGGAGCGAATTTGTCTCCATCGCGCCCTCGGACAACGCCTACCCGCGCCAGAGCTACCGCGGCGTCTGGAAGGGCTACTTCTTCCCGGGCTGCGACTCGATTCCGGGCTGGGGTCGCGAGCTGTTTTTCGCCCCCTTCGAAGGTCCGCCGCCGACCGCGATCGACGCTTTGCCGCGCGCGCCTGCCCACCTTGACGGCGCCACGCCCTTGAAGTAGCCCGCCGCGCCCTTGCGGCCCCCGATTTTGGAATCATTTGGTTACTCGAAGGAGTTGGTTGGGGCGATGGCTGGCTTTTTTGGAATCGGGACCGACCTCGTCGAGGTCGAGCGCATGGCGCGGAGCATTGCCCGGGAGCGCTTCGTCGAAGAGGTCTTCGGCCCTCGCGAGCGCGCTTATTGCGAGTCGACAGCGCGTCCCGGCGAGCACTTCGCCGCCCGCTTCGCCGCCAAGGAAGCCTTCCTCAAGGCCATCGGCGTCGGCCTCTTCTCGGGTGTGGCCCTCGCCGACATCGAGGTCGTCAACGAAGAGAGCGGCCGCCCCGCCTTTGCCCTGGGACCGAGCGCGCGCGCGGCCCTCGAACGCGTCGGCGCCTCTGAGGCCTTTGTCACCCTGAGCCATGTGAAGTCGCTGGCCACGGCGACCGTCGTGGTGCGCTCATGAGGCGGCTTATCCACAAGCTCTGGCACCTCTTTGGGACGGCCTTCTCGTTCGCCTTCTTCGGCGTCTGGGGCACCTGTCTGGCGTGGATCGTGCTGCCAATCGTCGAGCGCCGCTGTGAGGGTGACGCGGGCGAAAAAGCCATGGCCTGTCGCCGCGCCGTGAGCGCCTCGCTGCGCTTCCTCTTCGGCATCATGTGCTGGTTCTCGATCTTCGACTTCTCGAACCGGCCCACGTCCGCCGACCTCCCGGACGACAAGCGCTTCGTGCTCATCGCCAACCATCCCTCGCTCGTCGACATGGTGGCCCTGCTCTCCTGCTTTCCCGAGCTCGTCGTGGTGGCCAAGACCACCATGTTCAACAACCCGCTGCTCGGCCCCATCCTGCGGCGCTGCAACTTCATCGACGGCGGCGACGGCGGCGTCTTTTCGGGCGCGTCGGTGGTCACGGCGTCGGTGGAGCGGCTGCGCGCGGGCACGCCGGTGCTCATCTTCCCCGAGGGAACGCGATCTGGCTGGCGCGGCTTTGGAACCTTTCGCCAGGGCGGTTTCGAGATGGCCACTCGCGCCGATGTTCCCCTGCTGCCCGCCTTCATCACGACGCGTCCGCGCACCCTGATGAAGGGCATGCCCTGGTATCGAATCCCGACCGAGCGCGTGACCATCCGCATCGAGATTGGTGGACTGATCCACGCCGAGCCAGACGAGAGCGCCCGCCAGCTCAAGTCGCGCGTGCAGGCCGTCTACGAGCGCCGTCTGACTGAACTCGGCATGGTGCGCGACGACGCCGCTCAGCCATCCGCCCTCCCGGGTGAGACAGGCGACAAAGACAACCAACAACAGGCCGAGGAGTCGGCCGCTTAGCGCGGGACGCGTGATCCGAGCGCGCGTCGAGAGGTTCCCTGTCCTCCTTCGCCGCCAGAAGGTCGCGTGGCCCTCGCGGAAAGAGACGCATGGCAACCCCCGAACTCGAACACGAAATCAAGCAGCTCATCATCGACAGCCTCAAGCTGGAGGACATGACCGCCGATCAAATCGACGCCGAGGCGCCGCTCTTTGTCGACGGGCTGGGGCTCGACTCCATCGACGCGCTCGAACTGGCGATGGCCGTCCGCAAAAAATACGGCCTGACGACGCAGTCCGACGACGACCAGAACCACACGATTTATTCGAGCGTCCGCAACCTCGCGAACTACGTCGAGGGCGAGCTGGCCAAGCGGGCGGACAAGAGCTGACAGAGGCGTCGTGAAGATCGTCCTCGGCATCCTCTCGGCCCTCTTCGCGGTGGCCTACCCAATCGCGGTCTACGTCGGCCTTTCCCGATTCAGCGTGCGCTCCGTGGCGCTCCTCATCCTCGCCCTGCTCCTGCCGGGAGCGATCCTCAGGATTTGGCGCCGCCGCGACCAGGCCAGACAGCTCATCGGGATTTCGCTGAGCGCGCTTTGCCTCGTCGCCCTCGCGCTCTGTTTCGACGACGAGCGCTTCATGCGGGCCTACCCCGTCCTGATCAACGCGGCGCTCCTCTCGCAGTTCGCCTGGACGCTCGTGAGGCCGCCCTCGATGGTCGAGCGGTTCGCGCGGATGCAGGTGGACGATTTGACCGACGCCGAGCTCGCCTACTGCCGTTCGGTGACCCTCTTCTGGTCGCTTTTTTTTGTGGCGAACGGCGCGCTCTCGGCAGCGCTCGCGATCTTCGCCAGCCGCGGCGCCTGGGCCCTCTACACGGGGCTCGTCGCCTACCTCCTCATCGGCGCCTGCTTCGCGGTCGAGTTCGTCATCCGCAAATACCGCTTCAGGCATCACGCGCCCGCCAACGCCCTCGACCGCCTCTTCGCGCGCGTCTTTCCCCCTCACGCCCCATGAACTTCTCGCTCCCCGCCCATCGCGCGCCCACGGATTTGCTGGCCATGGGCCCCCCGGGGGATCGCACGGCCGCAGACCTTATGGCCGACGCCTCCCTGCTCGCCATCGCCATCCGCGAGCGACTCGGTCCCTCCCGCGCGCGCGGCGAAATCCTCGTCATCTGCGCCGACCGCTACCACTTCGCCGTCTCGCTCATCGCCGTCTGGTCCCTCGGCCTCATTGCGGCACTGCCCCCCAATGGCGCGCCCGCCACGGTTCACGCGCTGGCGTCGGGCGACGACATCCGCCTCATCGTCCACGACACGGACGGCGGCGAAGGGCTCGACCTGCGTCAGGCGCTCGCTCGTCGCGGCGACACGTCGGGCAACTGGCCCTTTGTGCCCATCTCCATCCCGGCCGAACGGACCATCGCCACGCTCTACACATCGGGCAGCACCGGCGCGCACAAGCGCTGTCCCAAGACCGCGGCTGAACTGTGCGGCGAGGCCGCGGCGCACGTCAGGAGCTTCGGCATCCAGCCCGGCGAACGCTTTGTCGCCACTGTCCCCGGCCACCACATCTACGGGCTCCTCTGGAGCGTGCTCGTGCCGCTCCTCTCCGGTGGCGTGTTCGCGCGTCAGACGCCGTTTTTTCCCGAGGCCGTGGCCGCCCGCCTATCCGAGCTCAAGGCGACGTTCCTCGTGAGTGTCCCAGCTCACCTGCGCGGCATCGCCGAACTCGACGCCTTGCCGCCTTTGTGCCGCGTCACCTCTTCCAGCGCGCCCCTCCCGGCCGAGACCGCCGAGCGCTTTCGCGACCGCTTTGGCCTCCGCGTGACCGAGATCTTCGGCTCCTCCGAGACGGGCGGCATCGCCTTTCGTGAAGAGCCCGGCGCCCCGCTTCAACCCCTCGACGGCGTGCGCGTCAGTGCCGACGCCGACGGACGCCTGCGCCTCGACTCGCCCTTCCTCTCGCCAAACACCCCGCGCCCGATGCCCTGCGACGACCGCGTCGAGATTCACGCCGACGGTCGCTTCTCGCTCAGGGGCCGCCTCGACGGCGTGGTCAAGATCGGCGGCAAGCGCGTCTCACTTCAGGAAATCGAGCGACACCTGCTCTCACTCGATGGCGTGCGCGACGCCGCCTGCCTGGCAGAGGAGGTCGATTCGGGCCGTGGCAACGAGATTTGGGCCGCTGTCGTCTCGCCCGGACAAACGCCGCTCGCCCTCAAGATGGCCCTGCGTTCCTGGCTCGATCCGGTGACGATTCCCCGCCGCGTCCTCGTCGTCGACGCTCTGCCGCGCGAGGAAAACGGCAAGATCACGCGCTCCAGGCTGCGCGAACTGTTTGTGCCCGCGAAGGCCGACTTCCATTTCGCCGACACGCCCGAACCGCTCGTTCCCCGCAGTCAGACCGCCCTCGACGACGGCTACGCCCTCGGCTTCCACATCCCCGAGGACTTCTACTTTTTCCGCGGCCACTTCGACGGCCTGCCCATCCTCCCCGGCGTGGTGCAGCTGGAGCTCATCGTTCGCCGCCAAATCGCCCGCCTCTGGCCTGACCTCGACCACGGCCTCAGCCGCGTCACCCAGCTCAAGTTCAAGCAGCTGATCACGCCCGGCACCGACCTCACGCTCACGCTGCGGCGCGCGCCCAACGCCCGCAAGGTCACCTTCGAGATCACCAACGACAAGGGCGCCTGCTCTCAGGGGCAATTCTTCTTCTGAGCCCTGCCGCGCGCGTTCTTTCGCGCGACGCCTCCAGCCCACCCCATGTCCGCCTTCAACCCCTGCGTCCTCATCCCGACCTACAACAACCCGGCCACCCTGCGCGGCGTCGTCGAGCGCGCCCGTCAGGACTGCCCCGACATCGTCGTCATCGACGATCACAGCGCCGACGCCGGCCGCCTCGCCGTCGAGGCACTCACCGCCGAGGGCCTCGTCCACAGCCGCCGACTTCCCGCGAACCTGGGCAAGGGCGGGGCGGTCAAAGCCGGCTTCGAATTCGCCCGCGAGCTCGGTTTCACCCACGCGCTGCAGATCGACGCCGACGGCCAGCACTGTTTTGAGGACATCCCGCGCTTTCTCGCCGCCGCCCGCGCGCATCCAGAGGCGCTCATCCTCGGCGCCCCCCTCTTCGACGAGACAGCGCCCAAGGCCCGCCTGCGCGGTCGACAGATCTCCATCTTCTGGACCACGCTGGAGACCGGCTTCTGCCGCGTCATCGACGACCCCTGCTGCGGCTTTCGCGTCTACCCCGTCGAGGCGGCCATCTCGGCCCGGGCGCGCACCGACCGCATGGAGTTCGACCCGGAAATCGCCGTGCGCATGGTCTGGGCCGGCGTGCCCGTGCTCAATCTCGCCACGCGCGTCCGCTACCTCTCGGTCGACGAGGGCGGCATCTCCCACTTCCGCCCCTTCCACGACAACGTCCTGATGAGCTGGATGCACACGCGCCTCGTCTGCACGCTCCTCTGGAACATGGCGCGCTCGCTCTTTGGCGCCCCCCGTTCTGAGGCAAAGCGGCTCGCCTGCCCCGACGACCTGTCGCTGCCCGCCCCTTCTTCCGTGTCCGCCCGCGCGAACGAGCCTCCCGAAGCCACCTGCCCGGCGCCGCCCCCCGTTTCTCCTACAGAGCCGCACAAAGAGGCCGAGTCATGAGCGCCGAGTCCCCAAGCGCGCGCGCTGAAAATTCCCCGCGCGAAGGCTGGCTGAGCGTCCGCGAACGCGGCGGCGTGTTTGGCATCCGCTTTGTCGTCTTTCTCTGCACCGCCTTCGGACGAACTGCCGCACGCCTGTTCATCACCTTCCTGTCCGCCTGGTATTTCCTCTTCGACGGCCACCTGCGCCGCTGCTCTCGCGCCTACTTGGAGCGCCTGCACGGTCGTTCAGTCACTCGCCGCGAAGTCTTCCGCCATGTCCTGACCTTTGCCCGCGTCACGCTCGACCGAATTTTTCTCGCCGCCGGCAAGACGCGCGCCTTCCACGTCGAATTTCACGGCGAGGAGCACCTGCGCCGCCTGCGCGAAGAAGGGCGCGGCGCCCTCTTGATCCTGGCCCACCTCGGCAGCTTCGAAGCTGGACGCGCGCTGGCCCGCGAACGCCAATTCGCCATCAACATCCTCGGCAACTTTCACAACGCGCGGCTGATCAACGAGGCCCTCGCGCGCATGAACCCCGGCGCCGACACGCGCCTCATCGATATCGGCGCCAAAGGCGGCTTCGATTTCGTCTTCAAGGCCGAAGAGCGCCTGAACAAAGGCGAACTCATCGCCACCATGGGCGACCGCGTCGGGCCGGACGGAAAACAATTGAGCGTCGATTTTTTGGGGAAAAGCGCCGCCTTTCCCACCGGGCCATATCTTTTGGCCGCCGCGCTGAATTGTCCCGTCTATTTGGCCTTTGGCGTTTATTCCGAACCAAACCGCTACGATCTGTATTGCGAACCATTCGCCGAAAAGATCGAACTCAATCGCCGCGATCGCGTCGGCTCGATCAGACCATACATCGAGAAATACGCCGAACGCCTTGCCGACCATTGTCGAAAAGCGCCGTTTAATTGGTTTAATTTTTATGATTTTTGGGATTCTGAATAGTTTTTAATGGTTGGCCGGAATTGGGGAATTTTATTGTTTTGAAGGATTGTTTTTCGACTCGCCGTTGATTCGCCGACAATGACTCGGACAACGGCGCCCGCGTTTTGGCCTGACGCGTCGTCTTTCAGGAATAATCGTCAAAACGCGCTTCAAACGCCGCGACAAAAGGCGCAAAGGGCCGCGACATTTCAACGGCCCCTCGCGATCAAGAGCCCACAGCCAAGAGAAAAAGGACCCGCCTCATGAGCCAGAAACACCAGGACACCCGCGACACGATTCTTGTCGGCGAAACCCCGCTCACCATCGAACAGATCCTCGCGCTGGCCACTGGCGAAAGCCGCGTCGCCCTCGACCCCTCGCCCGAGCTGGCGCGCCGCATCGAAATGAGCGCCACCATCCTCGGCGACAAGCTCAAGGGCGGCTTCACCATCTATGGCGTGAGCACCGGCCTCGGCGACTCGTGCGTCAACAAGCTCTCGGTCGAGCTCGCCAAATCCCTGCCGCACAATTTGGTGCGCTACCACGGCTGCGGCACGGGGCGGATTCTCGGGGAAATCGAGGCTGCGGCAGTCGTGGCGGTGCGGTTGAGCGCGCTCAGCCGAGGCTATTCGGGCGTTCGGCGCATCCTCCTCGACCGCCTGTGCGAGGTCCTCAACGCCCGCGTCCTGCCGCGCATCCCGGAGGAGGGCTCGGTCGGCGCCAGCGGCGATCTCACGCCTCTTTCGTATCTGGCAGCGATGCTGATTGGAGAACGCGAGGCGACGCTGCACGGCGAAGTGCTCCAGAGCGCTCTGGCACTGGAAAAGGCCGGCGTCACGCCGCTCGAACTCGCGCCCAAAGAGGGCCTGGCGCTGATGAACGGCACCAGCGTCATGACCGCGCTCGGCTGCATCGCCTTTGACCGCGCCCGCCGCCTGGCCCGCCTCGCCTCCGCCATCACGGCACTCGCCAGCGCGGCGATGAGAGGAGAGCCGGCGCACTTCGACGACCGCATCTTCGCCCTCAAGCCGCATCCCGGTCAGCGCCTGTGCGCGCGCTGGATCGCCCGCCAGCTCGGCTACGACCCCAAGACCTCGCCCCACGCCGAACGCGTCCAGGACCGCTACTCCATCCGCTGCGCGCCCCACGTCGTCGGTGTGCTCATCGACGCGCTCCCCATGGTCCGCCGCTTCCTCGAAATCGAGCTCAACGGCGTCAACGACAACCCGCTCATCGACCCCGAGACCGGCGACGTGCTGCACAGCGGCAACTTCTATGGCGGCCACATTTGCTTCGCGATGGACGCGCTCAAAACAGCCGTGGCCAACCTCGCCGACCTCGCCGACCGCCAGCTGGCGCTGATGTGCAACGAGTCGTTCAACAATGGCCTGCCCGCCAACCTGCTCGGCATGAAGGGCGCCGCCGCCAACGCCCACCACGGCTTCAAGGCCATGCAGATCACGGCCAGCGCGCTGACAGCAGAGGCACTCAAACTGACCATGCCGGCCAGCGTCTTCAGCCGCTCCACCGAGTGCCACAACCAGGACAAGGTCTCGATGGGCACCATCGCCGCCCGCGACGCCCTGCGCGTCATCGAGCTCACCGAACGCACTCTTGCGGTGACTTTGCTCGGCGCTGTTCAGGCGCTCGATCTGCGCGGACTCGACGGCTGCTCCAAGGGCAACCGCGCGGTCTACGACGCGGTGCGCGCCATCGTTCCCATGACGGTCGAGGATCGCCGCCAGGATTTCGAAATCGAACGCATTGTCGAGGCGCTGCATTTGGATGAACTCGGCCTGGGCAGCTGCGAAGAAATCGATGACTTGCGCTGAAGCGCCGGTCGAGACAATTCGTGCCGGCCTTGGATAATTTTTTTGGAAAACAGACGAGAAATTGAAGTGTTTTCTCGGGAGCGATTCAGAAGGGAATTAAAAAGCATTTGAAATAACTTTTTGATTCCTCCCTGTCCGATGGGATACCCGCGCGTTTTAAAATTCTCGCGTTGGCCGTGTCATCGCCCTTCTGGGACAGGGTGTATGCCGCTGTTGGCTCTGAAATTCGTCAACAAGCTCTAAATAAATTATTTTTAGACACGATACTTGGAGCGATCTTTCCATGAACCGTTTGATGTTTTAAATTAATTGTTTTATGAATCAAATTTGTCGGGCGATTATGATTTTTTTGAGAGGCTCGTAGGCGGCGATTGTTTCGTTGTGGATTATGTGTAGTATGCTGTCTATTTTATTTTAAAATATAGAGAGATATGATCTGTAAAAATCAAAAACGCCATGACCCATTTGGTCGCGGCGTTTTTAATTGGAAAAGTGGTCCTTGGACCGCGCTCGAACGGTGAACTTTCGATAAACAAAGTCTCACAGGCTCAGCGGGCGGTGTGGACGCATCAATGAAATGTCTCGATGGAAAGTCGAGACATTGGAACGGGCACGCATTTTTTGCGCGCAAAAACAAAAAGCCGAGGACCTTTCGATCCTCGGCTTTGCGGGGTGGACGGGACTCGAACCCGCGCCCTTCGGCGTGACAGGCCGACGTTATAACCGACTTAACTACCACCCCAGGAAACTGCGCTTGATTGTGTTGCTGTGGGCGGAACAGGTCTCGAACCTGTGACCCCCGGCTTGTAAGGCCAGTGCTCTAACCAACTGAGCTACCCGCCCGGTTGGGCCCGAGGGCCGTCAACAGCGGGCGGCCTTTTAGTCGCCTCGTTCCGTGCCGTCAAGAACTTTTTTGCGGTTTTTGACGATTTTTTGGCGTTTGGGAGGTGATGAGGCCGCGAGAGCGCTGTCCTGGCCGCTCTCGACGCCGCCCGAGAGGGCCAGAGGTAAAACTTTGGCGTTCAAAAACGACTTCGCTAAAAGGGCGCGTCTTTTCGGAGGGAGGGCGGTTTGGGCCTTTAGTGCGGGGCCAGGCTGCCGCCAGGTTGAATCACTCGCGTAGATCTGCTCGCGGAGGTCGGATGAAGCTGATTATCGAGGATGATGAGGGTCGGAAGACAGTCGTCCCGCTCGTCCAAGAGGAGATGGAGATCACGATCGGTCGCCAGGAGGACAACGCGATTCGCCTGACCGAACGCAACGTCTCGAGAAAGCACGCCCGACTGACGCGCAAGAAGAATGAAGTCTTCGTCGAGGATCTCGGCAGCTATTGCGGGATCAAGGTGAATGGGCAGCGAATCGATGGGGTAACGCGGATTGCCGCCGGCGATGTGTTTCAGATTGGCGACTACGACCTCGGCCTCCAGATCGACAAAGTCGAGGCGCGCGCGAGTGTCGCCGTTAAGTCCGCGCCGGATCAGACTCAGCCAGCTTTTGCCAAGATCCCCTCACAGCGCCTGTCGACCTCCATCATCAGCATCGAGAACGCGGCCGACTACGACAACGTCCCGGTGGTGGACATCCCCAGCGAGGAGGCGCCGAGACTCGTGGTCCTCACTGGCGATCTCAAAGGGCGGGAGTTTTCTTGCATTCGCTCGGTCCTCACCTGCGGTCGCGATTTTGAGAACGACATCGCCATCGATCACCGCAGCCTCTCTCGTAGCCACTGCAAGTTCATCCGAACGCCCAACGGCGAGTGGAAGGTCGTCGATCTCGAATCCTCCAACGGCGTTCAAGTCAACGGAGAGACCTATTCCGTGGGAACGCTCGCGTCGGGCGACACGGTGACGATCGGTCGCGTCAAGCTCCGTTTCATCTCGCCGGAAGAGGCGGATTCGAGCGGGCACGGCGGCAAGGCGAGTGGACGCATCGCGATGATCGGGGGATGCGTTGGACTGCTGCTTATCGGCGCAGTGGCGGGCGTGTTTTTTGCCAGGGGGACCGCATCGAATGAGTCGGCGCCGCAGGTTGTCGCGTCGCAGCCCTCTGTTCCCGAAGAACCGCCCGTGGCTCCATCTCAGCCGGTCGAGCCCGAGCCCGTGCCAGCAACACAGCCAGCGGCCGAACCTGCTGTTGAACCCGCTCCTGTCGTTGCCCCGCAGATCGATGAAGGCGCGCTCCAGGCGATGAACGAGGGCAAAGCGCTGATGGCCAAAGGCAAATACGCCGAGGCGTTGCCGCTCTTGCAAAAGGCGGCAGAGGCCAAAATCGAAGGCGCCGAAGCGCTCGTGGCAGAGGCGGCCAGAGAGTCGGATGCCGTCGACACACTGAAGACCGCGCAGGATCTGTTTGACGAGGGGCAGTTCGACGAGGCGCTGGCGCAGCTGGAGTCGATTCCCGAAAAGAGCGCGCTGCAGGGAGAGGCCAAGTCTCTGCGAGAGGAGATTGAGGCGGCTGTGGCCGAGGCGGAGGAGGAAGAGCGTCGCGAGGAGGAGCGTCAGGCGGCGGCCAGGGCCAAGGCGGAGGCGCGCAAACAGGCGGCGGCCAAGAAGGCGCGTCATCCCTATGGATCCGCCTACGTGGAGATTCCCGCCGACAAGATGGAGGTGCTGGACAGCTACTTGGGCGAGATGTGCGACAACCCGGGGAAGGCCATCGGCATGCTCCGGCGCCTCATCAAGGAGAACCCGCAATACGGCGACGCCTACATGTTCCTAGGCTCCTGCTACATCGCCACACAGGAGACGGAAAAAGGCGAGCAGCAATACAAGATCTTCCTCAAGCGGTGGCCGAAGCACCCGGACGCGCAGATGGTCCGTGACTCGCTCGGTCAGTGATTTTTGAGGACAGGCATCTCGGGCCGATCTCGCCTGGCGGGGTCGGCTCTCGTGCGTTCGAGCCCCGTGGCCCGATCGCCAAGTGATCATTGAGGAAGTTGGACGTGACTGAAGCAAAAGAGTCTTCGCGGGAAGAAATCGCGGAATTGGTGGCGCGGGCTCAGCGCCGTGACTTTCAGGCCTTTGAGGCGCTCGTCGCCATGCACCGGGCCAAGATCTACGCCCTGGCGCTGCGCATGATTCGAAACCCGAGCGAGGCTGAGGAACTGACGCAGGAAACCTTCCTCTCGGCTTGGCAAAATCTCCCGCGCTTTCGTGGAGAGTCGGCTTTTGGCTCCTGGTTGCACCGCATCTGCGCGAATTTCGTCCTGATGCGCCTGCGTCGACAGAAGCTCGAAGCTGTCATCTCCAACGCGCCGGACCTGCCTGAGCCGCGTTTCGACGCCAATGGATCGCTCCTCTCGCCGTTTTCCTACGACTGGTCGCGTGGGACCGAGGAGAAGGTGCTCGATCGCGAGCTGCGCCTGGCCATCGAGGAGGCCACCGCGCGCCTCCCTGAGGACTACCGGACGGTCTTTTTGCTCAAGGACATTGAGGGTCTCTCCTATGAGGAGATTGCCGAGGCCGTGGGCGTCACTGTCGCCGCAGTCAAAAGCCGCCTGCATCGAGCACGTGTCGCGCTGCGCGAATCGATCAACGCTTTTTATGGCCAATCGTCGCGACGTTCCCGCACGTCGGGCATCTGAGACGAATCGGCGGTGGTGAAAGCGCGTCGCGGGCGGATCGCATGTCGCGCCGTGTTCTCAATCGCCGTTCGTCAGGGGGCGGCGGCATGTCGCGGCGCTTCCGCTGTTTCGTCTCGCTTTTGCGGTTCGCACACCGCCTTCATCTTCAAGGACGCTTCCGTGAGTGACGCCAACTCTCCCAAGATCAAGACACCCGAGTGGTGCTCGTGCCAGAGCGTCGTCGATCGGATGCTCGACTACGTCGAGAGCGCGCTCTCCACTGAGGACCAGCGGCAGCTCGACCGCCATTTCAAGCTCTGCCCGCCGTGCCGCGAGTTTCTGCGCCAGTATCGGTGCCTGCCCACGCTCTGTGAGCGCGCGCTTGAGCGCTCGATGCCGGAGGATGCTGTCGAGCGATTGCGCGCGTTTTTGAAGGCCAAGGTGGAGGACGAGCCCAGCTCGCGCTGAGGGGGACCGCGCCAAAGTCTCGACCATGGACGCCCTGACGACCCGACCGCTCAACGACATGGATTTCGACGAGTTTTCGTCGTTCGTGCGCGCGTGCGGAGGCCAGGAACGTCAGGCGCGAAGGCTCTTCGCCGCGCTCTATCGCCCGGGGCGCGATGTGGCGGCGGGACTCCTCGGGAAGCTCGACGAGGTGAGTCCGCGCGTCGTTGATCACGTGACGGCTGCGCCTTGGGGGCGCCTGCGCGTCGTCGACCGTCGCCAGGCCTCGGACGGGTTCGTCAAATATCTCTTCGAATCGCCGCTGGGCGGTCGCTTCGAGGCCGTTCGCATCCCGCTCTTCGACAAAAAGCACGTCGTCTGCGTCAGCTCGCAGGTGGGGTGCGCGCTGGGGTGCGCTTTTTGCGCGACGGGGCGGCTCGGCTTCTCCCGCAATCTCGAAACCTGGGAGATGGTCGAACAATTGCGCGTGGTGCGCGACGAAGCGCGCCTGCCGGTGCGACACGCCGTCTTCATGGGCATGGGCGAGCCCTTCCTCAACTACGAGCGCGTCCTGCGAGCGGCGAGTCTCTTCACCAGATCGGGCGGCCTGCAGATTTCGGGGCGCAACCTGACCATCTCGACTGCGGGCATCGCGCCGGCGATTGAGCGCTTCACGCGCGAGGGCCACCCCTTCCGCCTCACCTTTTCGCTGACGAGCGCCATCCCCGAAAAACGGCTTGAGCTGATGCCTGTCGAGCGCGCCTACCCCTTGCCTGTGCTCGTCGAGGCCATCCGCGCGTTCACCCGGGCGCGCGGCGAGCGGGCGGTCATCGCCTATGTCGTCATCCGCGGCGTCAACACCGGTCCCGAAGATGTCGAGGCGTTGCGCCAGCTCTTCGAGGGCATCCCGATCAAGCTCGACCTAATCGACGTCTGTGACGCCAGCGGCCGCTTTCAGCCACCCGACGCCGAGGAGCTCCGCCGTTTCCGCGATCTGTTGCAGGTGCTGAAGGTGCCGATTGGCCGTCGTTACAGCGGCGGCGCGGAGATCGGGGCTTCTTGCGGCAACCTCGCGGCCACCGCTCAGGGCGGCACAGCGCTGGAACGCGACAGTTGACCCGCGCGCGCCCAGCTTTGTCGTCGTCCCCAGCCCATCGTCAGCTCGTCCGCGAGCGGCGCTCCGGAACGGAACCACGCCATGTCTCCAAGCCGATTCGGACGCGGCCTTCAACTCGCCGCCATCCTCTATCTCGTCGTCGCGATCGGCATTGCCCTCGTGGGGTGCGCCTATCTCGTGTCGCCGAGCTTCATGCCCTACCACGCGCAAATCGTCGGCATGGCCTGGGGAGAGGTGCCCGAGCGCTTTCGCTGGCTGTTGAGTGCGTTTCAGCGCGGCGCCGGGGCATTGGCTCTGGCTTTGGCCGTGGCTTTGGCCGCGATCGCCTGGATTCCGCTGAGGCGTGGCGAGATGTGGGCGCGGTGCGTTTTGGTCGTGTTGAGCCTTGTCGCGGGCGCGCCGTTTCTCTTCATCGTCCGCCATCTGGCCGTTCTGAGCGGGGCCTCGGTGCCGCTCGCGCCGCTCGTCGCCTCGACGATTCTTCTCGCGCTGGCAGCCGTCGCGTCGTTTTGGCCTTCTGGAAGCTCGTCTGCTCCCACCGACGCCGATTCACCGTGACGCGCCGCGTCGAGAGTCGCCGCGAGATTCAGGCGCGCGGATGGGCCTTGTCGTAGACGCGCCGCACCTGGGTGCGATCGACGTGCGTGTAAATCTGCGTGGTCGAGATGTCGGCGTGTCCCAGCATCGACTGAACAGCGCGCAGGTCGGCGCCGCGTTCGAGCAGATGGGTGGCGAAGCTGTGGCGCAATTTGTGCGGCGAGAGCGGCTTGGCGATGCCGGCGGCGAGGGCGCACTTGCGGATGATCTTCCAGATGGCCTGGCGCGTGAGCGGTGTCCCGCGCGGTCCGAGGAAGATGGCGGTCGAGCAGTCGGCTTTGGCGTGCGCGGCGCGTCCCCCTTCGATCCAGGCGCTGAGCGCGTCGATGGCCAGGTCGCCGAGTGGCACCACGCGCTCTTTGCTGCCCTTGCCGCGAGCGATGAGAAAGCCGTCGCGCAGGTTCACATCCTGCGTGGTGAGCGCGCACAGCTCCGAGACGCGCAGGCCCGAGGCGTAGAGCACTTCGAGGATGGCGCGGTCGCGTTGCCCGGCGTCTGTCGCGGGATCGGGGACGGCGAGCAGGCGATCGACCTCTTCCAGCGTGAGGAAGACGGGCAGTTTGCGGTGGACGCGCGGCGTTTCGACGTTTTCGGTCGGGTCGACCCGGGCATGGCGCTCGCGCAGCAAAAAGAGGTGAAAGCCGCGAATCGCCGCGAGGTGGCGCGCCATCGATCGCTGGGCGAGTCCCTGGGCGTGCAGATCCACGAGGTGCGCCTCGACATCTTCCGGGCGGATGGCGTCGATTTCGGTGAGGCCGCGCGCATCCAGGGCGTTCAGGTAGTCGCGCAGGTCGCGGGCGTAGGCCTCCAGCGTGTTGAGCGAGAGCCCGCGCTCCGTCTTGAGAAAATCGAGAAAGAGGTCGAGCAGAAGGTCGAGCTGCATGTCGGGCACCTCGTCGTTTTGCCGCGCCTCAGGGCTCGACCCGCACGGGCGGCTGCGGTCGGACGACGCGACCTCGCGGGATGACCTCGCGCTCAAAGGTGGCCATCTGCTCCTCGCTCAAGATTTGGCTCAGCGTCTGGCGCAGCGATTCGCGCTGGTTTTCGATGACCTGCCAGCGCTCGGCCGGCGACAACTGCGCATCGCCTTCGCGCATGGCGAGCAACGTCTCTTGCGAGGCCCTCAAATCGTCCTCGATCGCGCGCCTGAGGTCGTCGGCCTGCGTGCCGGAGAGCCCCTGCGACTCGATGAACCGTTCCAGGCTTTCGCGCCGCTGCGTCGCCATGCGCTCCTGATGCTGGCGGAAGCGGTCGTTCATCATCTCGCGCTGGGCCGAGGCGATGGCTGACTTGAGCTCTTCCTGCGACTCGGGCGAACGCGTCGAACTCGCCTCGCGCAGTTCCTTCAACTCGCGGCGCAGATCGCTCAGCTGGGTCCACACCTCGCGATCGGATTCGCCTGGGATGCCGGCGGGCACAGCGCGGGCAGCGACGGGAGGCTGGCCCTGGGCCATGGGGCGGTTGTCGATGCGCGATTCGAGATCGGCGACAGAGGCCTCCAGAAGATCGAGGCGATCGCGGATGGCGTGCAGATCGCGCTCGGTGACGGCGTCCGCGTCTGAAGAGGGGGCGCTGGCGGGTTTGGCCGTGAAGGCGGCGATCAGGGCGGCGGCGGCAAAGACGAGCGAGATCCAGGAGAGAGAGCGCGACATGGGCAGGGGCACCTTTGGCGAGAGAAGAGCGGGCTAAACGTCAAAAACTCGAAGTGATTTCAAGCCGACGCGCTAGCTGCATTTATTCGCGGTCTATGCAGGGCGGCGAGGTGCGGAGGGCGGCATGAAAGGGGCGCGCGAGACCCGTCAGACGCTTTGTATGTCAAGCATAATTTTGAGAATTTTTTCGAAATCTAGGCAGCCGCGACAGAAAACCTGAATGATTGTCGAAGGTTGGAGTGATTTTTGAGTCTCAGGTTTGCATTTTTATGCATCTTCCGCTAGAAGCCGCGCCGGTTTTTCGGGCGCCAGAGCCCGAAGTCTTCTGGGCGAAACTGACAGCAAAGGATTCATTTTATGAGTGGAAATTCCAGCAGCCGCGAAACGCGGCGGGAACTGATTCGGGAGCTCATCGAGAAGAGCAACATCGGCAGCCAGCAGGACTTGCTCATGGCGCTGTCGATGCGCGGGGTGCGGGTCAATCAGTCGAGCATCTCGCGCGATTTGCAGGAGATGGGCGTGGTGAAGGTCCGTGGGCGCTACCTCATCGGCGAGCCCTACATCCCCGACACGGCCGAGGAGATTCGCGAGATCATCGGCATGGTGCGCTCCTTCCACGCGGCGGGCGCCAACCTGCTCATCCTCCACACGCCGCAGGGGCTCGCTTCGGCGGTTGGCGTGGCGCTCGATCGCGCGGCCTGGCCCGAGGTGCTCGGCACGATTTCCGGCGACGACACCCTCTTTTTGGCGACGGCGTCGCGCCGCGAGCAGATCGTCGTCGAGGCGCGGCTGGCTCAGATGACGGCCTCGTGACGCCCGGTGATTTTCGCCGCGCGCCGACTCGGAACGCCGCTTTGTCCACTGGCGCGGCCCCCCCCCGAGGTTCGAACGACCCAAAACATGAGTGACACGAGGCACATCCGACCATGACCGCCTTTAACGACCGCGACGTGATGCTCGGCGCCCTGATGCGCGCCCTTCCCTACATTCAGCGCTACCGCGACAAGACCTTCGTCCTTCAGGTGGAGGGGGCCTTTTGCTCGGACGCGCGGGCCCAGAAGCGGCTGGCCGAACAGATCGGCGTTTTGCGCGCGCTCGATGTCCGCGTTGTCCTCGTCCATGGATTCGGGCCGCAGCTCGATCTCTTGGCCGAGCGCATGAACATCGGCGATCGCTTTGTCGGCGGTGAGCGCGTGATCGACGGCGTGGCGCTCGACCTGCAGGAAATGGCCTGCGCCGGCATGAACAGCGTCGAACTGGTGGCCGCCTGCCGCCAGGCCGGGGTGCCTGCCGTTGGCCTGACCGGGATCGACGCCGGGTTGATCACCGCGCGACAGCGCAAAGCGGCGAGCGCGCCCCGCGAAGGCGAACGCCAGGATTTTAGCGGCGAGGTGGTCGGGGTCGACGGCGCCATCCTCGACACACTGCTCAAGGCCGCGTTTGTTCCCGTCATCTGCCCGCTGGCGGCGGACGAACATGGGCAACGCCTCAGCCTCGACGCGGATCTCGTCAGCGCCGAAATCGCCGTGGCCATGCGCGCCGAAAAAGTCGTCTACCTCACCGAGCGGCGCGGCCTGTGGAGCGATCCGGGCAACCCCGACTCCCTCATCGCCTACGTCGATCTCGAAGGTCTGGAGTCGTTGCGAACGCGCGGGGCCCTCGATGGCGCGATGCAATCCAAGGCGCGGGCCGCGGCGCGGGCGCTTCGGGGCGGCGTTCAGCGCGTCCACCTCATCGGCTACCAGCAGCACGGCAGCCTCCTGGCCGAGATCTTCACCAACGAGGGCGCGGGCACGCTCATCGTCGCCGACGCCTCTCAGGCCTCGCCCAACTAGCGCGGCGCTCTCTCGCGGGCCTGGGCCGGGACAATGTCGTTGCGCCGGTTGAGCTGATGGTCGGCGTCACTGTCGCCGGGCGCCAGCGGTCGCTCTTTGCCAAAGCTGACGCAGCTGACCTGGAGTTCGTCGACCTGGAGCGAGAGCAGGTAGTCGCGGGCGTTGCAGGCGCGCTTTTGGCCGAGCGCGTCGTTGTAGGCGAGTGTCCCGCGCGCGTCGGCGTGCCCCTCGATGCGAATGCGAAAGTCTGGGTAGCGCCTGAGGATTTGCGCGACCCGGTAGAGCTTGACCTTGCCCTCCTTGGAGAGGTCGGCCTTGTCGGTTTCGAAGAAGAGCGCCGTGCCTTCGAGAGCGCGCGTGGCTTCGTCGATTTCCCGCTGCGCGCGAACGAGGTCGCTTTCCTGAGGCGCGAAGGCCAGCTGCATCACGACCGGCACCTGGCGCCGAGGCTCCGACGCCTCCCCGCTCGCCAGCGGTGTTTTGGCGTTTCCTCCCGAGTCGACCGTCACGCGCGCCACAGCGCAGCCCGAGGCCAAAAAGACGCCTGTCAGCGCCGCGCAGAGCAGACGACGGCCTCCCCGGCTCCCAAACATTCGCTCCATCCAGCGACCTCCCCCTGAAGCTCCCGCGCGTCCGCCGCCAAGTCGGCCAGACATCCTGCCGCGAGCCTCCGACTGTTCCCGTTCGCAGGGTAGCCATCGGTGCCAGAGGGCGGCAGCGGGCGAAAAAGGGTGGTCCAAAGGGCGTCAAGGCGCGTCGAAGAGGGCGTTTCGCGGCATCGCGTGGTCTGGCGGAGACCTTGCCCCTGGGGGCGATTTCTGAATTTCAGCGCGCGAATTTTTGGATGGACAGGGAGTGGGCAATCGGCCCGCTCGCGGTGGGTGGCAGCCTGATGACCCGCCGGATCGAGAAGGACGACGTGAGCGACACAGCAGCACCCAATGACGACAAGGCCTTCCGCAATGACGCGCGCGCCAAGGTGACGGGCCGCGCCAAATACAGCGACGACATCAAGCGCCACGGCATGGTCCACGCAGCCCCGGTCTACGCCGACGAGGTCCACGCCGACTTACTCGCCATCGACACAGCCGCAGCGCGCGCCATGCCCGGCGTTCTGGCGGTGCTGACAGCCGAGGACGCGCGGCGCATCGGCGGCAGATCGACCTTCAGTTACCTCTTCTGCGACCACCGCATGCTCGTGGGCGTCGGCGATCGCATCCGCTGCCATGGCGACGTGATCGCGCTCGTGGTGGCCAGGACGCGCGAACAGGCGATCGACGCCGCGAGAATGGTCACCTGTCAGACGCGGCCGCTCGAACCGATCCTCGATGTCGAAGAAGCGCTCAAAAATCCCCGGGGCTTTGTCCACGAGGACCACCGCTTCGAGGGGGCGCCGAGCAACGTCGTCAACCACTACAAGGTGCGCCGTGGCGACGCGCGCGCCGAGCTCAGCCGCTGCGACTTTGTCCTCGACCAGACCTTCCGCACCCAGCTGCACGAGCACGCCTATCTCGAACCGGAGAGCGCCCTGTGCGTCCCGCGCCCGGACGGCGTGATGGAAGTCGTCGGCAGCATGCAGCACCCCTTCAGCACGCGCCGTTTTGTGGCCGCGATGCTCGGTTGCCCGCTCGCCGACGTGGAAGTGCGTTCCATCCCCATGGGCGGTGGCTTTGGCGGCAAGGACGACACGGCGGCCATCGTCTGTGCCCGCGCCGCGCTCGCCGCCCGCATCCTCAACCGACCGGTTCGACTCACCTACGCGCGCGAGTGGTCGATGCGCGAAAGCTACAAGCGCCATCCCTATGTGCTGCGCTACCGCATGGGCGTCCGAGGCGACCGCGTCCACGCCGTCGAGGTCGAGATCATCGCCGACGCCGGGGCCTATTGCTCGTCCACGCCCTGGGTCACCTGGCGCTCGACCGTCCAGTGCTGCGGTCCCTACGAGGTGCCGCACGTCCACGCGGATGTCTTCGGCGTCTACACAAACAACCCCTTCACCGGCGCCTTCCGTGGCTTTGGCTCGCCGCAGGTCAATTTCGCCGTCGAGCAGCTCATGGACATGGCCGCCGCGCGCGTGGGGCTCTCGCCGGTTGAGTTTCGCCGCCGCAATATGGTGCGCCAGGGCAGCGAGACGATCACCGGCCAGAAGCTCGAAGGCCACACCGTCAGCCTCGATCAGGCGCTCGACGCGGTGACGCGGGCCATCGGCTTTGACGAGAAATTCGCGCGCTGCAGCCACGGCGTCGCCTCGGACGGCGGCGACGAGCTCTTTGGCGTGGGTCTGGCCATCAGCTCGCGCGGCATGAGCCTCGGCGCGGAGGGCGCGGACTTCAATTCGGCCATCCTCAACATGAACTTCGACGGCTCGATCCTTCTGGAGACGGCCATCCACGAGAACGGTCAGGGCGCGGAGTCGGCCTTCATCCTCATCGCCGCCCGCGAGCTCGGCTGCGATCCGACGCGCGTCCGCTACCGCCAGCCCTCGACCGCCAACATCCCCGACGGCGGCACCACCGTGGCCTCTCGCGGCACGCTCATGGGGGGCGGCGCGACCGTCATCGCCGCGCGAAAACTCCGGCAAAAACTCGCCCGCACGCTCTGCCACAAGCTCGAATGTCGCCCCGACGAGGTGCGCTTTTTCGGCGACCGCATCTGGGGGCCTGCCGACGCGCGCTCGCTCACCTGGGAAGAGGCCGGCGAGATTGCCTACTGGCGCCAGGAGCCGCCGCACGCGTTCGGCGTCTTTCACGGGCCCAAGGTCAGCTGGAACGAATCGACAGGGCAGGGCGAGGCCTACTTCACCTGGGTCTATGGCTGTCAGGCGGTGGCGCTCACCGTGAACCGCAAAACAGGCCGGGTTCGCCTGCTCGACATGGTCGCCGCCCACGAGGTCGGGCGCGCCGTCAACCCGCCGATGCTGCGCGGACAGATCTTCGGCGGCATGGTCCAGGGCGTTGGCTTTGGCCTTTGCGAGGCGATGAAGTGCGAGGGCGGCCGCCTCAAGTCGCTCAACCTCGACACCTACAAACTGCCGCGCGCCGCCGACCTGCCGGAGATGACGGCCCTCTTCATCGAAAACGCCGACCCGACCTCGCCCTCTGGCGCCAAGGGCATCGGCGAACCAGCGCTGGAATTGATGAGCCCGGCGATTGCCAACGCCATCTTCCACGCCACCGGCGTCCGGCTCTGCGAGAGCCCGGCCACGCCAGACAAACTTCGCGGGCGGCTCATCGACGCGGCTGACATGCGGACAAGTGACGAGGCGCGCGGGCGAAGCGGCGAACTGAGCGCGGCGCCGACAGACAGCGGGAAGGGGGAGCGATGACGAATTCGATCCGCGTCAACGGCCAGCAGATCGCGCCCGGCGAAGGCGAGCTCTCGATGAACCTGCTCGACTACCTGCGCGAGTCGCTCGATTTGACCGGCGCCAAGAACGGCTGCGGCATCGGCGTGTGCGGCGCCTGCACGGTGCTCATCGACGGCAAGGCGGTGCGCGCCTGTCGACAGACGGTGGCCTCGGTCCTGGGTCGCGACATCGTCACCATCGAGGGCCTGAGCGCGCCCGATGAACCGCTCCATCCCGTGCAGCAGGCCTTTGTCGACCGCGGCGCCATCCAGTGCGGCTTCTGCACGCCGGGCATGGTCCTGACAGCCGTCGCCTTCCTCGCGCGGACACCTCAGCCGACGCGCCCCGAGATTCGCCGGGCGCTCAACGCCAACCTCTGCCGCTGCACCGGCTACCAGCAGATCGTCGACGCGATCGAACAGGCGGCGAAAAACTTGCCTTTGGCCAAAAAATAGTGCTGGGGGCGCGCCGCCGAACGGCCCGACAGGCATGAAATCAGCCGACAGGCCGGATGAGCGCGCGCGTTTCGTCGCGGTGGTGGCGGGAAGGTGACGGGAAAGAAACGCCGTGCGCGCCAATCGGACCGCCTCAGTGCGCCAGCTGTGCGCCCTGGCCTCGCCGCGTGACGTGTGCCCGCGCCGCGAAACCGCGCCCCCGCTCCTGGCATCCAAGGGCGAGAACGCGACCCAACCTTGAAACACCTGCGCCCGCCTGAGCGCGGACGCCCGGGGCAAGAGCGCCCCGACAGACGAAAGACAGAAGAGAAGCAGCCATGAACACCTCGACAGGATCCACGATCGCCATCTCCAAGCCGCCCTTCACCGTCGTCCCCAAGGTGCCGGGCACGCCGTTCTGGAAGCGCGTCCCGCACAACATCCAGAAGAATGGCTCGCTCCTCCTCGCCGAGCTGACCATCGGCTTCCCCTTCATTGGCTACAAGTTCGCGGCGGCCATGCTGCTCTTCACCGCCTCTGAATCGCCGCTGATACGCGCGCTGGGGTGCGCCTTCCTGGCTCTGGCGATCGCTGACTTTGCCTTCAACGCCATCAACCTGGCCGCGCTCACCTTCCTCGGCCGTCGCGTCGTGCCCGTGTGCCTGCTCAGTTGGCTGATCGGCGTGAGTCCCCTGCGCCATCGCTTCAGCGACCTCGGCGAGGCGCTCGACGTGATGCTCTCGTTCGGCATCGTGGCCCTTGTCGTGGGCATCAACCTCTTCCCCGCGCTGCTCGCCATCTCTCCGGTCTGCTTCTACGTGTGGAACGCCTGCACCGTGACGAACGTGCTCGGCGCTGGCATCGCGCGCCTCTCGACGAGCCTGAGCTCGGCCAAGTCGGTTTCGAGCAAGGCCTGAACGCGTCGCGGCAGCACAGCGTCTTCCCCAGTAAACGCGCGCCTCTCGACGTTCGCCTGAACGCGCGTCGCCTTGAGCTCGTCGCCGGAGAAAGCGCCGCCCCGTCTCCACGCGCGGTGAACGCGGGATTCAATCCCCGTGGAACGCCCTGGTGCCCCTCTGCCGCTGGTTTGCGCCCTGGCCATTCGCGCCGCCGCTGTCAGGTATCGTCCGCCCACTCGCGACGGACCTCTGACGCGCCTGTTGACGTGCCCGCCGTCCTCTCTGCGCCCGCGCGCTTTGCCCCTGTTCCTCGCTCGCGCCTTTTTGCTAAGGCGCCGCGCCCTCGCCGCCGCCCCAGTCTGGCGGAGGCCTGCCTCGTTGCCCGCGCACAGAGGACATCGCCCGTCGAGAGTTGATGGCCCGTGCGCGCCTCGGTTTCTGGCCAGCGCGTGTCGCCACGACGCCCCACGCGCCCCGGGACCCCCACCCCGCCTCACGACAAGAGAGACCACGCCGACATGAGCTCCTTTCGCACCATCGACCCCGATTCGCTCCCCAAGCACTTCGACACCCAGGCCGCCGAAGAGAAGTTCGACGCCGACTGGGAAGCGAAGGGCATCCACCGCTACGACCCCGCGCGCGGCCGCGACGAGACCTTTGTCGTCGACACCCCCCCGCCCACGGTCTCCGGCTCGCTCCATGTCGGCCATATCTTCAGCTACACCCACACCGACGTGGTGGTCCGCCAGCAGCGCATGAGCGGCAAAAACATCTTTTATCCCCTCGGCTGGGACGACAACGGCCTGCCCACCGAGCGCCGCGTGCAGAACTTCTTCAACATCCGCGCCGACGTGAAAGCGCCCTTCGAGCCCGGCCTCGCCCTCGCGCCGCCCGAAGGCGCCGACGCCAAAAAGCCGCCGCGCGTCGTCTCCCGCCCCAACTTCATCGACGCCTGCCACCAGGTCACGCGCGAGGACGAGAAGGTCTTCAAGGCCCTGTGGCGCCGCATCGGCCTCTCCGTCGACTGGAACGAGGAATACGCGACCATCGACGACAAGAGCCGCGCTCTGGCCCAGCTCTCCTTCCTCGACCTCCTCGAAAAGGGGCACGTCTACTCGGTGACCGCGCCGACGATGTGGGATGTCGACTTCCAGACCGCCGTGGCACAGGCCGAAGTCGAGGATCGCAACCAGCCGGGCGCCTTCCACGACCTCAAGTTCGCCGTCGAGGGATGCGACGACACCTTCACCATCGCCACCACGCGCCCCGAGCTCCTCGCCGCCTGCGTTGGCGTCACCGCGCACCCCGAAGACGCGCGCTTCAAGTACCTGTTCGGCAGGCGCGCCATCACCCCGCTCTTCCGCGCGCCCGTGCCCATCTTCCCCAGCACTTTGGCCGACCCGGAAAAGGGCACCGGTATCCTCATGGTCTGCACCTTCGGCGACCAGACCGACGTGCAGTGGTGGCGCGAGCAAAAACTCGCCCTGCGCCAGATCATCGGCCGCAACGGACGCCTCATGCCGGTCACTTTTGGCCTGCCCGGTTCCGGCGCCGACTTCGAGTCGCTCGACCCCGCGCGCGCGCAAAAATTCTACGACGGCCTGAGCGGCAAGAACGTCAACCAGGCCAAGGCGGCCATTGCCGACATGCTGCGCGATCCCGAAGGCGCGGCCCGCGATGGCCTCGGCGCCCCCCTCATCGGCGAGCCCAAAAAGATCGAGCGCCCGGTCAAGTTCTTCGAAAAGGGCGACCGCCCGCTGGAGTTCATCTCCACCCGCCAGTGGTTCGTGCGCCTGCTCGACAAAAAAGACGCCCTCATCGACTACGGCGCGCGCATCGAGTGGCACCCGGCGCACATGGGCAGCCGCTACCGCAACTGGACCGAAAACCTGCAGCTCGACTGGTGCATCAGCCGCCAGCGCTATTTCGGCGTGCAGTTCCCCGTCTGGTATCGCCTCGACGCCGCCGGCAACGTGCTCCACGACGAGCCGATCTTCGCCACGCGCGAGATGGTTCCGGTCGATCCGACAGTCGACGTGGCCCCGGGCTTCAGCGCCGAACAGCGCGATGTGCCGGGCGGCTTCACCGCCGAGAC
The DNA here is from genome assembly GCA_017500825.1 of Myxococcaceae bacterium. GTDB lineage: Bacteria > Myxococcota > Myxococcia > Myxococcales > UBA5297 > UBA1203. The sequence continues at coordinate 48,626 of JAFVYB010000055.1, forward strand.
GGATGTCTTCGACACCTGGTTCACCAGCTCGCTGACGCCGCAAATCGCCACCGGCTGGCTCCTCAAGCCCGAGCGCCACGAGAACCTCTTCCCCGCCGACATCCGCCCCCAGAGCCACGAGATCATCCGCACCTGGGCCTTCTACACCGTCGCCAAGGCCATGCTGCACGAGGCCAAGACGCCCTGGGCTCACGTCCTCATCAGCGGCTGGATCCTCGACCCCGACCGCAAAAAAATGTCGAAGAGCAAGGGCAACGTCGTCACGCCCGTCCACCTCATCGACAGCTACGGCGCCGACGCGGTCCGCTACTGGGCCGCCTGCGCGCGCATGGGCACCGACACCGCCTTTGACGAGACCGTCTTCAAGGTCGGCAAGCGCCTGGTCACCAAGCTCTACAACGCCGGCAAATACGTCCTCAGCCAGAGCGCCGAGATTCACCCGATCACGAACGAGCTCGACCGCGCCTTCATCGCCCGCCTGCGCAAGCTCGTCGACGTGGCCACCGCGAGCTTCGCCGACTTTGAGTTCGCCCCCGCCCTCGACGCCACCGAGCGCTTTTTCTGGTCGAGCTTCACCGACACCTATCTGGAGCTCTGCAAGGTCCGCGCCCGCGGCGAGGCAGGCAACAGTGACGCCGATCGCGGCAGCGCCGTGGCCACCCTCCGACTGGGCCTCAACGTCCTGTTGCGCCTCTTCGCCCCCATCCTCCCCTTCATCACCGACGAGGTCTGGCGCTGGGCGTTCGCCGAAGAGACCGGCAAGCCAAGCATTCATCAGGCGCCCTGGCCCACACTCGACGAACTCACCGCCGTCGCCGTCCCTGACTGCGAAACGACCTTCGAACTCGCCGAAAAGGCCTGGTTCACCATCAACAAAAAGAAGAGCGAACTCGGCGCCAGCGTCGGCCGCCCCCTCACGAGGCTCTCCCTCGCCATGAATCCGGCCACGGCCCGCGATTTCAGGCGCGTTCAGACCGAAATCGTCACAGCCACGCGCACCCACGCCTTTGAATTGATCGAAAAAGACGACATCGCCCCAGGTGAATTCGACATCGTCGACATCGAGGTCGAGCCCAAACAGCCCAAAGCCCCCAAGGCGGAATAAATATATCCCTGATTTAAATAATAATTTCCTGTTTTCAAAGCGAGGCGCGGCAATTGTCGCGCCTTTTTATTATGTTTGAATCATTTGGATAAAACGCCTTTGTCGCGCCCCTCATCGCGCGAAAATCCGGCGCCCGCTCTGCCCCGTTCGAGCGAATTTAATTCGTCATTGTGCGAGAGTGAAAAACCCATGTTTTTTCCCTCTCGCGCTCTCCCTTTTCCTTCCCCGCCCCTCAGACGAGCGGTATTTGCTCGATTTAATTTTTGGCTTTTGCGCGTTAGCTCGGATTCGGGGCGGGACAAAAGGCC
>JAFVYB010000056.1 GCA_017500825.1 Myxococcaceae bacterium
AAACCCGGGCAAATAAAACAGGCCATTGAGGCGCTTAGGGCGGGCTTTTGTCCGGCGGCCCGCAGCCGGCCCCACCTTTGGTGGGAGCGAGGACCGACGGTTGCGCAAGGAAAAAGGGGAGCCACGAGGGGGAAACAACCATTGGTTTTTCCCCCTCGTGCTTGCAGGGCAGAGGAGCGCGGCCGGAGCGCTCACGATTCGCGTTTTCCGAGCAGTAAATCGGAGCTCCAATAAAATATTTTTAAAAGAATCCGCGCTTTCCGAGCGGTGAATCGGAGTTTCAAGAAAACGTTTTTAAATGTTTAAAACATAAAACAATTCGGAAACGCGTTTTTTAATAAAATTAAATCGAGCTTCTGCAAGTCCAGCCCCCAAAGGACATCCAATCATTCATTTCCCCAGAGGGCGGCGAGGTGGAGGCCTGTTTCTGCTGATTTGACCATCCATTCAACGCTGACCCATTCCTGTTTGCCGTGGAAATTGACGCCGCCGGCAAAGACATTGGGCGTGGGCAGGCCTTTGAAGGAGAGCTGGGCGCCGTCGGTGCCGCCGCGGATAGAGGATTGCCTGGGGGTGATGCCAGCGCGGCGGACAGCTTCGAGGGCGAGGGCCATGACGCGCGGGTGGCGGTCGAGGACCTGTTTCATGTTGCGATACTGGGCCTTGAAGGCGAGGTCGATGTGGGCGCCGGGAAATTCGCTTTCGACCTGGGCGGCGATGGCTTTGAGGTCGTTTTCGCGCGCGGCGAGGTCTTCGTCGGTGAAGGCGCGGACGATGAAGCGGACGGTGGCCTGTCCGACATCGCCTTCGATGGCAACGGGGTGCAGGAAGCTCTCGCGGCCGCTGGTGGTCTCGGGCAGGTGGTCGCGCGGCAACAGCTCGACGAGGCGGGAAGCGGCGCGAATGGCGCTGACCATGATGTCTTTGGCGCTGCCGGGGTGGCAGTCGAAGCCGCGCACAGTGGCGGTGGCGGCGTCGGCGCAGAAGGTCTCGTCCTCGATTTCGCCGAGTTCTGAGCCGTCGAAGGTGTAGGCCGCCTGGGCGCCGAATTTGGCCACGTCAAAGTAACGGGTGCCGGCGCCGATTTCCTCGTCAGGGGTGAAACCGATGCGGATGGCGCCGTGCTTCACCTCGGGATGGGCGAGGAGCCACTCGGCAATGGTCATAATGATGGCGACGCCGGCCTTGTCGTCGGCGCCGAGCAGGGTCGTGCCGTCAGAAGTGACGATTTGGTGGCCAACGCAGCGCTTGAGCAGCGGGTGATCGCCGCTGATGACCTGGGCGCTGTCGCCGGGCAGGGCGATGTCGCCGCCCGCGTAGTCGACGATTTGGGGTTTCACGTCCTGGCCGCAGGTACCCGGATAGGTGTCGACGTGGGCCAGCATGCCGATTGTGGGGGCGGTTTGGCCGGCGGGCAGGTTGGCCGGCAGCGTGGCGAAGAGATAGCCGTGTTCGTCGAGGTCGACGTCGGTCAGCCCCAGCGCCTTGAGCTCGCCTTCGAGCATCCGCAACAGGTCCCACTGGCCCGGGGTGGAGGGGAAGGTATCGCTCGTCTCGCTCGAATTGGTGTGGACGCGGACATAGCGGAGGAAACGGTCGAGCAGCGCGGCGCGCGCGGCGGTGTCGAGAATGAGGTCGGTCATGTGTGGCTCCTGAAGAGTGGCGCGTCGAAGCGCCGGAAAAAGAGGGGGAAAAAGGGAAAACAATGCGCTTAAGCGCGTGGCCCTCTAAGGCTTTTTGATTGATTTGCAATCTTTAAAAACGCGACTTTGAGTTGTTTTTATTTGTGCGCCAGCGCCTCCTTATTTCTTTTTCGCTTCAGCGCACACCTTTGTTTTTTGTGCTTGAGCGCACGGTATTTCAAATCCGCTTCAGCGCGGGGCAGTTTAAAAACGCTTGAGCGCTGGGCAGATTTTTGGGTTGGACCCGCATAAGCTCGATTTAATTTATTCAAAAAAAGACGCGTTTTAGAATTGTTTTTAAAGTTCCAAAAACGTTTTATTGGAACTCCGATTTACTGCTCGGAAAGCGCGGACCGTGAGCGCGTCCGGCCCACCAATAGTGCCCTCAATTCACGAGGGGGAAAAACCAAT
>JAFVYB010000057.1 GCA_017500825.1 Myxococcaceae bacterium
GGCCTTTTGTCCCGCCCCGAATCCGAGCTAACGCGCAAAAGCCAAAAATTAAATCGAGCAAATACCGCTCGTCTGAGGGGCGGGGAAGGAAAAGGGAGAGCGCGAGAGGGAAAAAACATGGGTTTTTCACTCTCGCACAATAACGAATTAAATTCGCTCGAACGGGGCAGAGCGGGCGCCGACACGCCCATGTCAATTCAGGACTTTGACCTGCCAATGTCAATTCGGGACTTTGATGCGCCAAAATAAAAAACAATTAAATATAATGATCAAACCCGCGGCCAGCGGCCAAATCCAGATCCTTGGGCGCGTTTTTCCAGTGGATTTGAGTTTCTTCGCGCGCGGCGCCGATATGTGTCACCGAGATGTTTTTCGCGGCGCAGGCGTCGACAAAAGCGTCGGCTTTGGCGGGCGGCACGGTCAGCAGGAGTTCGTAATCTTCGCCACCGCGTAAAGCCCAAGGTGGAGAAAAGCCCGCCGCGACAATGCCCGGCTCCATGGGAATGGCCGAAAAATCAATCTCAAAACCGCAGTGGCTGCGCGCGCCCAGGTGGCCGATGTCTTGCAAAAAGCCGTCGGAAATATCCATGGCGGCGCTGGCGAATTGGCGCGCGATAAGGCCAAGCTCGATTCTCGGCTCAGGGCGACATTGGCGCTGGCGAATGGTTTGATCGGGTAATTCGCCTTTGAGAAATTGTTGGAGCCCGAGCGCGGCGCCGCCAATGGTGCCGCTGACAAAGAGGTGGTCGCCCGGTCGCGCGCCGTCGCGTCGCAAAGCCTGAGCGATTGGCACCTCGCCCATGGCCGTGATGTGCAGAGAAAGGCGATCCGCGCGGGTAAAATTGCCGCCAATGATGAGACAATGGGCGCGGCGGGCGAGAGCGGCCATGCCACGGGCAATGCCGGGCAGGCGTGAAAGCCTTGTTTGGTCATTGGGACAGGCGACACTGCATAAAAACCAGCGCGGGCGCGCGCCCATGGCCGCCAGATCTGAAAGATTGATGGCCAGCGCTTTGTGGCCAATTTCCTCGTCGCCAAAAAGATCGGGCAGAAAATGGACGCCTTCGACCAGTGCGTCGACCGTCGTGCAGAGCGACATGCCTGAGGATATCTGAACAAGCGCGCAGTCGTCTCCGGGGCCGAGGAGAAGGCCGTCGCCGCGTCTGTCAAAGGGCTCCAGGAATTGATCGATGAGAGAAAATTCAGAGGTCATGGCTTATTGAACAGGGAGACGATAATGCCTGTAAATGTCATGAGAAAAATATCTCAGCAAACAATCTTAAGGTAAAATTGACGCCGATGACGATGGCCCACAGAATAAAAACCGATCCGACGCTCGTCCCGCCATGGACGTTGACGTATTCAATCCATTCCTGGCTGCCCTCTTCGAATTGGGCGAGCTTTTGGGCGTGGGATTCAATGTGTTTGCGATATTGTTTGTCTGCGGTGCAATGAAAATAGATGGCGATGATTTGGCCGACGCAGGGAATGCAGTATATCAGAAAAAGTTTGATGGCCAGGCCGAGCATGCCGCGGTAGGCATACCAGTTGAGCCCCAAAAAGAATCCCCAGCCATTGAATATTGAGTCGCTGCGAAAACGATCCAGATAATCCTCGTAATCGTTTCCGAGCAGGGCGATGAGCGCGTGTTCATATTTGACGAAATCGATTGGTCCGTCCTCGTCATCCGCGTTTTGAACACTCTGGCGCGGCGGGGGCGGGCGGTGCGCATGGGCCGTCTCGTCAGGAATGGCCAAATCCCGGGATTCATCCCAACCATTGGCCGAGCGATAGTCATCGATGTATTCCGCCCGGGAATGATTCGCCGAAAAATGATTCTGCTGGCCGCCGCTGACTTCTTGATCGCCCCAGGATTCATAACCTGGCGCGTAGGTGCCGCACAGGCCGCAATAAGGGACGCGGGGGGATAATTCTTCGCCACAATTGGAACATTTCATCATTCGTCTCCGAGAAAAGGCGTTGACAGGGGAGGGGAGGACGCGGGCCTGCGCATTGATCAAAGGGCGCGCAGCAGCATGTTGAGAAGACAGGTCAGAACAGCGCAGCCAAACCAATACAAGATGACCATCCAAACGCTCGTGCCGCCGTGTCGGTCGACATAGTCTTTCCATTCTTTGCTGTCGATTGGAAACCGGGCGAGTTTTTGGGCGTGTTTGTCGATTCGCTGGCGGTAATGTTTGTCGCCAGTGAACGCGTAATAAAAAAAGGCGCTAAGGCCGATAATGGGGATGGCGCAGATAATGGAAGAGAGGAACGCTTTGCCGATCATGCGGCGCCAAGCATACCACGAAGGGCCAAAAACAAAGCCCCAGATATTAAAGATGGAATTGCTCTGAAAGCGCTTTTGATAGGCGGCGGCGCGTTTGCCAACCAGGGCGTTGACGGCGGCCTCGTAGGCGCGCTGACGGGTGGCCTGTTCGATGAATTGATTGGCGCGCTCGTGGGAGGCCTGGTCGCGCTCGGGCGGTGGCCTTCTCTGACGCGTCATGGATTCGTCTTTGGCAATCGCCGGTTTTGTTAATTCGGTGTTTGATGAATTGTTGGATGAGTCGCCGGATAAATCGCGGGTCGAACTGTCGGGAGATAAATAATTGATCTTGGCGTTATCGACGTCGGCGTTTGGTTTTGGTTCGGGATTGGTTTCAGGGATTGGCGCAGGGTTGGATTCGAGGATTATTTCTGGCGCGTTGGCGCCGCACACGCCGCAAAAGAGCGCGCTTTTCGATAATTCTTGGCCGCAATGGGGACATGTCATGTTCGGGCTCCGAAAAAAGGGCGTGGCGAAAGGAGACAAACAGAAGGGGAAACCAGAGAGCCGCCCCCGCCTGCTTGAGGGGATTCACCCGAGGATTGGGCGTTTGGCAAAATAAAGGATGAATCGTTTTGCGCGATGGCGAATCGAATGCCCCCCGTTTTTGGCGACCGCGCAATCTGCCGCGCGCGCCAGAGAGGACAAGGAAAAAGCGAATGAAAAAACGAATGTGGGTTGAGGGGATGACCTGCCCCAACTGCCTGAAACATCTGGCGCGAGCTTTTGAGGAAATCGGTGTCGCCGTGGTGGCGGCGGATATCGCGGCTGGTTTGTTGACGGTCGAAGCCAAGGCCGAGGTGCCGCTCGACGTGTTGAAGGCGGTGGTCGAGGAGGGCGGCTACGACTTTGTGCGGGCCGAAGCGATCGGGGACTGACAGGGACCGCGCTGCCGGGCGTGGATGGCGAAACGCATGAGTTCACCTCCCAAAAGTCGATCGCCAGGGCGGTCGCGGGATCGGGGTTCCCTGGGTCGGGCTCCTGTCGACGAGCTGGCGCGAAAGCTCCGGGGCCGTTCGCGCGCGGTAGCCATCGCCGGGGTGCCTGCCGGGGCGCGCTCGCATCTCGTCGCCGCGCTGCGTGAGCGCGAAGGGTGGCCCTTTGTCTGCGTGACAGCCAGCGAGGAGACGGCCGAGGCGTTGGCGGACGAGTTGCGCCTGTTTGTGGGTGGCGGAACGCCAGAGGCGCCGAATGTCTTGCGCCTGCCCGCGGAGCCGCTGACGCCCTACGAGCTGCCGGCCTCGCACTTCAAAAAACGCTCGAACGCGCGCCTGTTCGCCCTCGCCTCGCTCGCCCGGGGGACGCCCTTCGCCGCGCTGGTGCTCTCCGCCAGCGCCCTGTCGCAGCGCGTTGTTCCGCCCGACTGTTTCACGGCCGCCCGGCGCTCTCTTTCGGTGGGTGATTTTCTCGATCGCGACGCCCTGCTCGCCGACCTCGTCTCGCTCGGCTTTCAGAATGTGCCGCTCGTCGAGGACGCGGGCACGTTCGCTTCGCGCGGTTCGATCATCGACCTGTTTTCGCCGCTCTCGCCGCACCCGGCGCGCCTGGAGTTTTTTGGCGACGAATTGGAGTCGATCCGCCTCTTTGATCCCGAGACGCAGCGCGCCCATCAGCGCGTCTCATCGCTCGCCCTGGCCCCGGCGCGGGAAGTCGTGCTCACGGCGGCCGCCAAAGAGCGCGGCGTGGCCACCATTTTGGAGCTGAGCGAACAGACCAACCTGCCGTCGGGCGAGTTGCGCGCGCTTATCGACGATATCGAGTCGGGCGTTTTGCCCGCGGGCTTAGGCGGCATCCGTCCCGGGTTTTTCGCGGGCGGGCTGGCGTCGATCTTCGACTTTCTCAAGGACGTGAAGCCGCTTGCGACCTTCTTCATGGACGACTCGCGCGCCATCGAGGAGGCGCTGGCCGCGGAGAGCGAGTCGCTTCAGGCGGGGTTTTCCGAGGCCGTCGCGCGCGGAGAATTGGCGCTGCCACCAGAGGCGCACGCGATGACGCGCGGCGAGATCCTCTCGGCGTTGCAGTCGTTTCGCCTCGTCGAGAGTCAGGCGCTCGTCGTGGACGAGGGGAGGAAGCGGCCCATTCGCTTTGATTACGCGCTCGCCCACGCGTCGGCGGCGGAGGACGGCGCGGGGCAGGGGACAGAGGGCATTCGCGCTCATTTTGAACGCGCGCGACAGGCACAGCAGGGCTCGATCATCTCGCTCGATGCCTGGGCTGAGCGGCTGCGGGCGTTTCTTTCCGATGGCTTTTGTGTGGCCATTGCGCTGGGCACGCCCTCGCAGGCCGACAAAGTGCGGCGGCTTTTGGAGGCGCGGGGCCTGAAGGCGTCGTTGGCGAGCGGTCCCATTCCGAGCGGCGCGATAGAGGGGCAGCGCGCGGGCATTCAGATCCACCTCGGCGAACTTGCGGCAGGCTTTGTCGACGCATCGGCCCGTCTGGCGGTGATCTCCGAGGGCGAGCTTCTGGGGCGGCAGTCGCGGCGCGCGCGGTCGCGACGGGCGGGCAAGGGCGCGGAAAAATCATTCATCCAGGCGTTTCAGTCGCTCAGCGAGGGCGACCTCGTGGTCCACGCCGATTACGGCATTGGCCGCTACCTGGGGCTCGAACGCCTGACGCTCGGCGGCATGACGGGCGACGTGATGGTCATCCAATACGCGGGCAAGGATCGCGTCTACCTGCCCGTCTCGCGCCTGCGCCTCGTGCAGAAATTCACCGGCGCCAGGACAGACGGCATCGCGCTCGACCGGCTCGGCTCGCTCTCGTGGGAAAAGCGCAAACGCGCGGTCAAAGAGCAGCTCTTGCGCATGGCCTCGGAGCTGTTGACGCTGGAGGCCGCGCGGAAGGCCCATCCCGGACACGCCTTCGCCTTCGACGAAGAGGCGTTTGCCCGTTTCGAGGCAGGCTTTCCTTACGAGGAGACGCCCGATCAGCAGAAGGCGATCGACGCGGTGCTCGCCGACATGCGCTCGCCTGTGCCCATGGACCGACTCGTCTGTGGCGATGTGGGGTTTGGCAAGACAGAGGTCGCCCTGCGCGCCGCGTTTCAGGCGGTCAGCGACGGCAAGCAGGTCGTCGTTCTCGTGCCGACCACTGTTCTCGCCGCCCAGCACCTGAGCACCTTCCGCGAGCGCTTCCGCGACGAGCCGGTGCGCGTCGAGATGCTCTCGGGCCTCAATTCGGCCAAAGACAACCGCGCCACGCTCGAAGGCATCGCCAGAGGCACGGTCGACATCGCCATCGGCACCCACCGCCTGCTCGGCGCCGACGTTTCGTTCGCCGACCTCGGCCTGCTCATCATCGACGAGGAGCACCGCTTTGGCGTGGCCCACAAGGAGAAGCTCAAGCGCCTCCGGCAGTCGCTCGACGTGCTCACGCTCACCGCCACGCCCATCCCGCGCACGCTCAACTTCGCCCTCGGCGGCCTGCGCCAGATGTCGATCATCGCCAGCCCCCCGGCGGATCGAAAGGCCATCCGCACCTTTGTCATCAAGGACGACGCCGCGCGCGTGGCCGAGGCCATCCGCTTCGAACTCAATCGCGGCGGCCAGGTCTTCTTCGTCCACAACCGCGTCGAGACGATCGATCGCAAGCGCGAGGAGCTCTTCCGGCTCGTCCCCGAGGCGCGCTTTGGCGTGGCCCATGGCCAGATGGAGGCGGGCGCGCTGGAAAAAGTCATGGCCACCTTCGCCTCGCGCCAGATCGACGTGCTCGTCTGCTCCAGCATCATCGAGTCGGGCCTCGACATCCCCAGCGCCAACACCATCATCGTCGAGCGGGCCGACACCTTTGGCCTCTCACAGCTCTACCAAATCCGCGGTCGCGTCGGTCGCGGCACGGATCGCGCCTACGGCTACCTGCTCATCCCGGCCCACACGCCGCTGCGTCGCGAGGCGGCCAAACGGCTGGAAGTGCTGCAGAGCTTCACCGAGCTGGGCGCCGGCTTTCACATCGCGGCGCACGACCTCGAAATCCGCGGCGCGGGCAACCTGCTCGGCAAGGATCAGTCGGGCCAAATCGCCGCCGTCGGCTTCGAGCTCTACTGCGAGCTGTTGGAACAGGTCGTCGGCGAGCTGAAAGGCGAGGCGCCGCGCGAGGAAATCGACCCCGAAGTCAACCTGCCCGTCCCCGCCTACCTGCCCGAGGAATACCTGCCCGACCTGTCGCTGCGCCTCATCTTCTACAAGCGGCTGGCAGAGGCGCGCAGCGAGGGCGAGCTCGACGAATTGCGCGCCGAATTGCGCGATCGCTTTGGCGCTTCGCCGCTGGAGGTCGACCGCCTCTTTGCCCTGATGGCCATCAAAGTCCGCCTGCGCCGAATGGGCATGCGCGCCCTGGAGAGCGGTCCGCGCGGCCTCATCCTGACGCTTGGGCCTCAGTCACGCCTGAACCCGGCGGCCATCGCGCGCTTTGTCCAGGAAGGGCAGGGAAAACGCCGACTCACCCCGCAGATGAAACTCGTCGTCGGCTTTAACCGCGAAAAACCGCGCGTCGACGAACTCTTCGAGGAATGCCACCGCCTGCTCGACGAGATGGAGCGCCTGGAAATGGCGGAAGAATCCTGAATGGACGCTGCGCGCTCAAATCATGCGTTGAATATAACGACTCCGATAAGCTCGATTTAATTTTATGAATCAACGCGCGCTTGAATGGTTTTGTTTGAAACGTTTGTCGAACAAACCGACGGGTGCTTTGGGGCGATTCGTCGAACTCAGCGCTTGAGGGCCTCTTCGCCGCCAGCTTCTTCGTCTTCGGCCCACCAGTCGTAATTGTTTTCCGGAGCGCGCCATTCGGGGAGATTCATCTGCGCCACCCGCGCGTAGACATAAAAAAGCGATTTCGCCGCACGGTAAAACTGTTCGCGATGCGCCTCCCGCGTCAGGCTGCATTCGAGCTGAATGGAAAATTCTTTGTTGTCGCAGGTGATTTGTCCCGGTCCCAGCTGAAAGAGCTCGTGTAAAAGCCGCAAATTTTCCGACTTGCGCAGGGCTTCCATCAGTTCCGCCTCGGGCACGTTCCAGGAGAGCCGGTTTGCGAGCTCAGAGGCCTCGATGGCCTCGCGTCCGTTCCAGTGGTCCGCCCTCAGGCCAATCGAGAGCTGAAAAGCCTGCGTCGGCGGCGTGTCGACCTCAAAAAACGTCGTGATCTTCAGCTCTGTCTCGCCATGAGGGCCAAACTTGGGCCGCAATTGAGTGCCATATTTGGCGTTAAATCTGCCGACGCGAATGAATTGCGTGTTCATCTGCGTGGGATGGGCCGTCACTTCGCCGGGCAGGGCCTGGGCCGCCTCGCCACCCGCGCTCTCGGCGCGGCTCTTGAGATGCCGCCGAACGCCCTTGCTGAACGCGTTGTCCGCCATTTTTTTTACAATCAAAGCGGTGATGGGCAGCAGACTGCCGGCGCCGATAAAGAGAATGAATGTCAAAAGGTACTCAATAAATGAATGGAAATTCAGATCCAGGGAAGCGGGCGTTGTTTGAAGGACCGCGCGGGAAAGCGCTTCGTCGATAATTCGCAGGGAGATTGCCATGTCGTGGGCACCGGGGATGACGTCGTCCTCTGTTTCAGCTGACAGGGCGCCCGTCGAGCAGGCGCAGCGCGTTGGCGGTGAGAGTTTCGTCCGCCCACCAGTCGTAATTGTTTCCAGGAAGGCGCCAGCTCGGGATATTTAAATGCGCGACTTTGGCGTAAGCGTAAAAGATCAATTGTGAAAGGATGAGGAATCGATCGAGGACGAATGGGCTCTGCAGGCCTTCGACCAGATGGATGGTGAACTCATCGCCATGGCAGCTGACCTTGCCCGGCGCCAGCTGTGACAGATGCCAGAGGTATTTTTGAAAGTCGCCTGATTGAAAGGTTTCGAGGAGCTCCGTTTCAGGGGTCTGAATGTTGAGCATGGCGACGAAATGTTTCGGTTTTTTGGGGTATTTTCTATATCTGGCGACAGCCGGATGTGATGTCGGGAAATCGATGTCGAATTGAAAGTTGCCCACCGGCGGAATTTTGATGGTGAAGACCGTGAAAAGGCTCCTGTTGAACATCCGACGGAAAATTTTACCCTGAAAATTGCCAAATCTAATCTGGTCGTATTTGGCCGTCAGCGGCGCTTCGAAGAATTTGAGCTCTTCGGTCGTGTCGTTCATGGTGAAATAGTGATATTCATAATAAGTCAGGTTTGGATTGACGTTCGTTCGCTCTCTGCCAAATTGATCGAATTCGACCTTATGTTTCGGGAACAGTTTGTCTCTAAGGATGAGGTGGAATAAAGGGAATAAACACAAAAAAATCAACAGAATAAGCAAAAGAATTGTCTCTGTTGTCCATAGCACATCCATGCGGTGCTCCCGATTGATTGATTGATTGATATTCAAAAAGCGTTGCCTGCCAATGGCCAAAACGGCGCGCGCCTCTACCAAAAGTCAGGCGGGCGGCAACCGGGAATTTGCTTTTTGGCGCGTTCAGGGCAGCAGGCGCGCCGCTTTTTCGCCGCGACGAGGAGAAACGCACATGTCTTACGCCAGCGAACAGATCGAGCGCGTCCTCGACATCATGGCCCGTCTGCGCGGTCCGGATGGCTGCCCCTGGGACAAGTCTCAGGATGCCGCCAGCCTGCGCCCCTATCTCATCGAGGAGGCCTTCGAGGTCTTGGGCGAGCTCGACAAGATCGCCGACGGCGCTTCTGACTCGGACACGGCGCTGTGCGAGGAACTCGGCGATTTGCTCTTTCAGATCGTCTTCCACGCGCGACTGGCCGAGGAGAAGGGGGCGTTTGGTTTCGCGGAGGTGGCGCGCGCCATTGGCGACAAGATCGTGCGGCGCCATCCACAGGTCTTTGGAGACGCCCCGCCGTGCGAGAGCGACGAGGCGCTGGCCAGGCAGTGGGCGGCGATCAAGGCGGCTGAGCGCAGGGACAGGACTGGGCGGCCCTCTTCGGCGCTCGACGGTGTGCCCTTTGCCGCGCCGGCGCTGATGCGGGCCGAGCGGCTGACCGAAAAGGCCAGTCGCGTCGGATTTGACTGGAGCGGAACCGCGGAGGTGCGCGCCAAGCTCGATGAGGAGATCGCGGAGCTCGACGAGGCCATCGCCAGCGGCGATCGGGAGGCGATCGAGGCGGAACTCGGCGACGTGCTCTTCACCGCCGTCAATCTGGCCCGTTTTGTCGAGGTTCATCCAGAGGACGCGCTCAGGGGCGCCATTGGCCGCTTTGAGGCGCGCTTTCGACACGTGGAGGACGCGCTCGCGAAAGAGGGAAAGCGACCTGTCGACGTCGACCTCGCGACGTTGGAGGCGCTCTGGCAACAGGCCAAGCGCGCGATGCGGGCGGCAGAGGCAGGTGAGGGGGATAAGACGCCGTCGCCGACTGTCTCGGACGTCTGAAAGGGCGGTCGACCCGAGGCGGCAGGCTCGATTTCAAGGCGTTTTGAGAGAGGAAAAGCCTCCTGAAAAAGGCCTCGATAGACGGCTTGACAAGGAAGCGCTCTTCGACTAGGAGGCGCCGCCCTTTTGCTCAGAAACCTGAGTGTTTTTTGTCTTATCGCTTTGTCTGTTCGTCTTTGGACGAGCCCTTGGAGAGAGTCATGGCCAACACCAAGTCCGCAATCAAACGCCACCGTCAGAGCCTCAAGCGCAAGGAGCGCAACATCTTCTGGACCTCGGTCAGCAAGGGCGCCGTCAAGAAGGCCCGCGCCGCCATCGCCGAGAAGGATCCCGCCAAGATCAACGAGACCTTGCGCGCCGCCGAGAAGATGCTTCGCAAGGCTGTCAGCAAGGGTGTCCTGCATCCGCGCAACGCCAGCCGCCGCATCTCGCGTCTGGCCACGGCCGCTGCTGCCGCGCTGCGCTAATCGCGAACGGCATCTGAATCTATCGACGCCGCTCTCCTTCAGCAGGAGGGCGGCGTTTTTTTGTGCGCTGAAGCGGTGACCAGGCGGGGACTTTCAGGCGCAGCGGCGAAGGCCTGTCGCTCTGCCACCTTGGGCCGCTGCGATTGGGCGCGCGGCAAAGTTTGGGCATGTCGATGTGGCCCGCTTTGACAGAATCGTGGCGACTGCGGGTCGGCGCTCGCGTGTTCTGGAATGGCGGCGAGCGCGTCTGACCATGGATGTGGCGCCCAGGGCAGAGAGAGGTCGGGGGTGGTCGAGGTGCTCGATGGCCGTGGCTTGAGCTTGTCGAGAAAGCCGCTCTCGCGGCGATTGGCGTAGGGGCGAATCAGCGGCGGCTTTCGGGCTGGCTGGCGCGCGTCATCGCACTGTCATCGACGCAGGAGTCGGCGGAGGGACGCGAACGATGTCCGCGAGAGCGCGACGCGCGAGGTGATCGCGATACAGCGATAATGCGGGATAAATTCCGCTCTGGAATGTCATCTGATGATTTGTTCAGACATTTTGAGGGGCTTGCACGGGACAGATGGGGGAAGGGGTATATCCTGTTGGCCGCCCGAAAAGCCGTCCTCCTCGACGCGTTGTTTTCTCTCTGAGCAGGTCGCCTTGATGCCAGGTGCTCGCGCCCGAGTGAAGCGCCCCAAGAAGGACAGCTGCCGCAGATTTGAGCGCGTTGGGGAGCTCGCATGTCGCGACTCCCCAAAATTCAGATTTACTGAAAAAAGATTCAGATAAAGTCTCACAAATTTTTCCTTGCGGGAAAAAATTCCCTGTCGTTACAAAGTCCGCCGTTTGTCCGAAGCCGTTTTTCTTGACCTCAACCCGATTCAGAAAGGACGCCTCCATGGAGAGCACTACTGGCAAGTCCTATGATTCCGGACGCTCACGGACATCAGCGCCCAATTATAGGCATTTCGATAGGAATTTATCGAATTCATCACGATCCACGGCATGGTTCCGCCCCCTGCCCCTGCTTTTGGCCTTGCTTCTTTTGGCGCCAAACGCGGCGTGGGCGGCTTACTCGCTGACAGGTGGCGGTTATACGTGGTCTATTAATAGTAATGGTACTGTCTCAGGCTCTAACAATTACTCCGGAGGATCTAAGACGCCATATGACACGGGTATGACTCTCACGGTGAACGGTAGCTCTTTTCCGTCATCGTCAATAACTGAACTCTCTGCGAATTCGGCCATTCGCCTCGGTCCGGCGAATAATCTAGGCGCGACTGGCCTCAATGTGACGCGTGAGGTTTATGTCTATTCATATTGGGCGCGCTGGATTGATAAATTCACCAACACGACATCATCGGCGATTACAGTTCCGGTTTCGGTCAAAATTAATCTGTGGCAGGACAGTTATGTGAGTTATGTGCAGAGCTACGGCCTGACGAGCACGAGCAGTGAGACATATCTTGTCACTGCGCCTAATACATCGAGTGGTCCAACGGCGCCAGCCATGATGCATTACTTTAAATCTTCCGGTGGCCAGGCCTTTTCCGCTGTGCCGACGGTTGGTGGATCGTGCAATTCGACCACCTCTTCCTACTGTGACACCATTACAGTGACCTGGAACCTGACCATTCCGGCCAATGACACGGTCTACCTGATGTATTTCGCCTCGCAGCGCGAAACAGCGGCGGATGCTCAGAAGTCGCTCCAAGCGGTTCGGAGCCTGTATTCTTATAGTAACGGTTCTTCATCTACGTCAACAAGCTATACTAGTTGCGGTTCTTATTATACTTGGCCGTTGTCGTTTACCTATGCCCCTCCCTACTACTACCTGCTTGGAGATACATCTACTGGACGCTACGGATATCCCACATCGACAACATTTACACAGCTGAGCAAGACGAAAAATTTTTACATGTCTAATTATATGTTGGCTTCTTTTGCGACCGATACGACCAATAATATTACGAATTATATTTATACCAAGTGGGATCTCTCCAAAACTGGTGGAACTATTTCGGATGGCCAATGCGATGCCTATGACGGTGCGCATATTTTGAAGGTCAATGGAACACAGTATACAGCTGCATGGGAAGGCACTGAGTGGTCTGGTCGTGCTATGAGATACAAAACGCAGAGTATGTCGAACTTGCAGGTCAGTCGACAGGTCTACGTTGGATCCTCCTATCCCATGGCACGCTATGTGGATACTTTCTATAATCCGACCTCCAGCCCAATCACTGTTCCGGTGGAGCTCTCTGGAGAGTTTGGGTCTGATTCCGGAACCGTCATTGCTTCCACCTCCTCGGGTGATACAACGGTTAATGCCAACGATTATTGGTTTGTCACAGACGATGGAACTGATAACGGAGGCGATCCTGCGCTGCTGCATTATTTCTGGTGGAGTGGCGGTATTAAGCCC
Organism: Myxococcaceae bacterium; assembly: GCA_017500825.1. Lineage (GTDB taxonomy): Bacteria > Myxococcota > Myxococcia > Myxococcales > UBA5297 > UBA1203. The sequence continues at coordinate 12,578 of JAFVYB010000057.1, forward strand.
TCAAATATTTATCTTACTTCAGGGAATCAAAGTGCATCCAATGAGAAATATGTTGTTACCTATTATGTCACTATTCCCGCAGGATCGAGAAGAAGCTTAGAATATGTGGCGGGACAGTTTCACACACGCGCCGAAGCGAAGAGCTTTGCCTCTTATTTGACCAGTGGCGCCACAGCTTCTTCCTCGTCTTCAACTTATTATGAGTATTATAATCAGCTCTTTTCATACGGCAGCACCTCGTCAGCATGCCAAACAAGCGCGACAGGCACAGGAAGCACATTAGCTTGTAAGCCCCTGACCTTGGACTCGTATCCGCTGGCTTACCCGATTACGGCGTCGGTGGCGGAGGATAACAGCTCTGGCGTCACGATCTCCATTCCGGACTACAACGCCACGGGCAGCCGCAGCTTCAGCATTCCCTCCACATCGACCAAGGGCGGAACAATCACTGTGACGAGCAGTACGTCATATGGTCAAAACGCGGGGCGTGTAGTGAAATATGTGCCCCCGGCCAATTTCTGCGGGGCAGATACGTTTACTTATAGCATCACCGACGGCATTACTGTTTCGAACACAGTCACGGTCAATGTTTCGTGCGTTAATGATGCGCCATATTTCGCCTCTTCGCCGACGAGCGTCACCACGAATGAGGACACGACAAAGACATTTGACATCATTGGCTATGACAATGACGGCACGCATACGTATGGCCTGGGAAGCATCTCTTATACGGGCTTCTCGTCGACCTATGGCACGCTCAGTGTAAGCACCGCGACGATTGCAGAGACTGTCAATACTACCTCTGGTGTTAAGCGAGAAAAGCTTACGAATACTTATACCTATAAGCCTGCAGCCAACTGGAATGGGTCGTTTACGCTCACATTTACGCTCAGAGATGGTGCTGGGGTATCTGTGACGAAGACTGTGCCTGTGACGGTGAGCGCGGTCAACGACGCGCCTACAGTCCAAAATATCGAGGTGGCGACACCTGAATACGAACCTGTCACGATCACATTGGTCGGTTCGGACGTGGAGACAGCTGAGACGGGGCTGACCTACACCATTGTTGCGCCGACAAGCGGCGGCAGCGCTACATGCTCGGGCTCACGCTGTGCGCAGGTGGTGGTCACGCCAACGATTCGCGAAGGACAGATCACGTTCACCTATACGGCTAGCGACGGTTCGGCCTCATCGACGAGCGCCACGGTCACGGTCTATGTCGCGGCCGTCAATCACGCGCCAGTGGCAACGGGCGGCAGCTTCACCACGAACGAGGACACGGCTCAGACGTATCAGCTCATCGCTTCGGATCAGGACCCGGGCGACAGCCTGACCTTCTCCACCAGTCAGGGCGCCAATGGCACGGTGTCGGTCAATGCCTCAGGCCTCGTCACCTACACGCCGCGAGAGAATTTCTACGGCAATGACAGCTTTACCTTCACTGTGCGCGACAATGGCGTTCCGGCGCTGAGCAGCAACACGGCGCTCGTCACGGTCACGGTCAACGCGGTCAATGACAGGCCGACTGCCACAGCGCAGTCCGTGTCGACGGATGAGGACACCCCAGTCACGATCACCATGGGCTGGAGCGACGTGGACAACGAAGAAGTCGACATGCGCTTCGATATCCCCTCGAACCCCTCGCATGGCACGGTTTCGATCAATGGTAGTCGAGTCACCTACACGCCGGCCGCCAACTGGCACGGCACAGATACCTTCACCTACAGGGTCAGCGATGGGCAACTCTCAGCCCAGGCGACGATCACGGTCACGGTCAATTCGGTGAACGACGTGCCTGTGGCCACAGCCCAGAGCGTTACGCTGAGCGAGGACTCGACCAAGGCCATCACCCTGGTTGCCAGCGACGCGGACGGCGATACGCTCACCTACACTATCGTCAGCTTGCCTTCGCGCGGTTCGCTGAGCGGCACGGCGCCCAACCTGACCTACACGCCGAATGCCAACTACAACGGCTCTGATTCGTTCTCGTTCAAGGTGAGTGACGGCAAGGCTGATTCGAACACGGCGACAGTGTCGATCTCGATCAGCGCGGTCAATGACGCGCCAGAGGCCACGGCTCAGGAGGTCAATGTCGACGAGGACAGCTCTGTGAGCATCACCCTGGCTGGCACAGACGGCGACGGCGACACGCTCACCTATATGGTGATGTCGCAGCCGACGAACGGTCGCCTCACAGGCTCGGCGCCCAATATGACCTACACGCCGAATGCCAACTTCTACGGTCAGGACGAATTCACCTTCATGGTGCGCGACAGTGGTGGCCTGACCTCCATGCCAGTGGCGGTTCACATCGTTGTCAGTGCAGTGAACGACGATCCGGTGGCCACGGCACAAAGCGTCTCGCTCAGCGAGGACGGCAGCCTGGAGATCATCCTGGTTGGTAGCGACATCGATCAGGATCCGCTGACCTACATCATCGTGACAGAGCCGCAGCACGGCACTCTCATGGCCAGCGGGACCATTGGCACCTACATCTATGAGCCAGACGAGAACTACAACGGCGCGGATTACTTCACGTTCAAGGTCAACGACAGCTCGGTCGACTCGGCAGAGGCGCGGGTCTCGATCACGGTGAACGCGGTGAACGACGCGCCGGTGGCCTCTGGGCCGGAGACGGTCACGCTGGACGAGGACACCACCAAGGCCATTACGCTCGTGGCTTCGGACGTGGACGGCGACACGCTGACCTACAGCATCCTGGCTCAGCCTTCGCACGGCACGATCACGGGCACGGCGCCCAACCTGACCTACAAGCCCGAGGCCAACTACCACGGCAGCGATTCGTTCTCGTTCAAGGTCAATGACGGCAAGGCCGACTCGGAGACGAAGACGGTTTCGATCACCGTCAATTCGGTCAACGACGTGCCTGTGGCCGACGCGCAAACGATCTCGCTGGAGGAAAACGCCGAAGACTTCCCGATCACACTGACGGCTTCGGACGCAGATGGTGATGATTTGACCTACACCGTCATGACGCAGCCGACGATGGGCTCGCTCAATGGTTCGGCGCCCAACCTGACCTACACGCCGCCTCAGAACACGAACGGCACCACCACGTTCACGTTCAAGGTCAACGACGGCAAGGCCGACTCAGCAGTGGCCACGGTCACGATCACTGTCGACAGCATCAACTACGCACCTGTCCTGTATGGTGAGTCCGAGGATGAAGGCGAGGTGAGGGAAGGTGAGACGCTGACTTACGAGGTTCGTGCTTTTGACGCGGACGGCGACACGCTCACCTGGTCGATCATCAGCGGCCTTGGAAGCATTGACCCCGCGACAGGTCTCTACAGCTGGACGCCGGAGAAGGGCCTGGTGACTGAAGGCGCTTCAGGCGTCTACACGGTCAAGATCCAAGTCTCGGACAATTACTCAGGGCCTGAAAGCGATCGTTCTGGAGAACTGCCCACGATGACGCTGACGATCACGGTGCTTTCGGATGACCGCGATCACGATGGCGTGCCCAACGATCAGGACAACTGCCCGGATGTCGACAACCCGCCCGACATCGAGAACGGCAACACCACTCAGGCCGATATGGATGGTGACGGCTTGGGCGACGCCTGTGACGACGACATGGACGGCGACAGCCTGTCCAACGAGCTTGAACTGGCGACCTGCTACGACATCGAGGGCGTCGAGCGCTGTCTGGATCCGGCCAATCCGGACACGGACGGCGACGGCATCAACGACGGCATCGAGGCTGGCGCGCTCTTCAACCAGCCGACCGACGGTCACGTGCTCTACGCCATCTACGAGACGACGAATGAGGCCGGCGAGACCATCCAGGAGAGCAGGCTTCTTTCTGAGGGAGAGCCGGAAGGCGTTGCCTGGTGGGTTGGCGTCGACATTTACGGCTTCGACAAGGATACACTGGAGCCCGGCGACGGCGTGATCGACGTTGTCGACAAACTCGGCGTCAATACCGACAGCCCGGGACGCATCGGCGATGGCCTGTTCGACGCCCTGGATTCGGACGGCGACGGCATCCCGAACTTCTTCGACACCGACTCGGACAACGACGGCGTTCTCGACATCGATGAGAGCGGCCTGACAGATCCGGAAGTGACCGCGCCGAGCGACAATGATGCCGATGGGTTGCCCGACTACATCGACACCGACTCTGACGGCGATGGAGTCCCCGACAATCAGGACAACTGTCGCGTCGAGAACAACGAGGACCAGGCAAACCTGGACGGCGACACCCTCGGCGACGCGTGCGACGACGACATCGACGGCGACGGCGTGGCCAACGACGTTGAGCGCGCCACCTGCTCGACTGTCGAGGGCGGTGACCAGCCGACCGTGCCCGAGGACTATGAGTGCGGCGAAGGCACTGTCGACGTGAACTGCGACGGCCTCGAAGACGACTACGTCTGCGACGAGGCGGTCGACTCAGACTGCGATGGCGTTGAAGAAAACGGCGCCGACGAAAAGGACAATTGTCCCAACCTGTTCAACCCGTTCCAGAACGCGGCTGACTGCGCCGAGAGCCCGATCATCACCGACCGCTGCCATCACGCGGAGGGCTGCCTGAACCCCTGCGGCGCGGATACGGACGGCGACGGCATCCTCGACGGCATCGAGTTTGGCAGCGGCGAGACGGCGGTCGATTCGGACGGCGACGGTATGCCTGACGCGCTCGACACCGACTCGGACAACGACGGCGTTCCCGACATGGAAGAGGTCGTTCCGGGCCAGCCGCCTGCGGACACGGACAGCGACGGCATCGTCGACTACCTCGACACCGACTCGGACAACGACGGCATTCTCGACGGCGACGACAACTGCCGCATCGTCGTCAACCCGGAGCAGGATGACATGGACGGCGATGGAACGGGCGACGCCTGCGCCGGTGACACGGACGGCGACGGTGTTCTCAACGACCAGGACAACTGCCCGACCGCGAGCAATGCGGATCAGAGCGACGTGGACGAGGATGGCATCGGCGATGTCTGTGACGAGGACATCGACGGCGACGACTTCGCCAACGCCGACGACAACTGCCCCAGCGCTGCCAACGCGGATCAGGCGGACATGGACAGCGATGGCATCGGCGATGTGTGCGACGACGACCGCGACGGCGACGGCGTGGCCAACACCGACGACAACTGCCCGGATCAGAGCAACGCCGACCAGGTGGACATCTGCACGGACAGCGACGGCGACGGCATCACCGACAACGTGGACAACTGCCCGAACGTCGCCAACCCGAGGCAGGAGGACAGCGACGGCAATGGCGTCGGCGACAAGTGCGACGACGACAGCGACGGCGACGGCGTGGCCAACGTTGACGACAACTGCCCAGAGGTCGCCAACGAGGACCAGGCCGACTGGAACGCCGACGGCAAGGGCGACGCCTGCAGTGACACCGACAGCGACGGCGTCATGGACAGCGTGGACAACTGCCGTGAGAAGCCCAACCCGAACCAGATGGACTCGGACGCGGACGGGATCGGCGACGAATGCGAGGAGAGCACGAGCAAGTCGGTGGTCACCGAAGGTGGCTGCAGCAGCGCTGGCACGGGCGTCAGCGCGGTGCACCTGTTGGCCATGCTGATGCTCGGCGCGCTCATCCGCAGGCGCCGCGCCTAAAGCGCACAGGCTCTCAAGCCTGCCCACGATGAAAGAAGGGCTGTCGGAGTCACGCCTCCGGCGGCCCTTTTTTTGTCTGAGTCGCGCCTCGCTTTTGGCGACTGGTCTGGCGCGCCTCGGACAGCGGAAGGCGAGTGCTCAAGCGGCGCTCACGACAGGACAGTGCCAGTACCTCTTGGCTGCCTCTCGTCAGGGGGACGTGTCAGCGCAAGGCCCTTATGTGTGGCAGCGCTTCCGCGGGGCAGAGGCCGCGTCCGCTTGCTCCAGAGGTGGTCACACGGGCGGGCAGACGGCGACGACAAAGGCGAACTGTCCATCGCGCAGCAAGGTTGTCCGGAGCGCCTCAAGGCGTTCCGTCGCGCCCATCGCGAAGGCCGAATCGCCACCTCCGGCACCGCTCGGTTTGGCCGCGCATCCCGCCGCCTCGGCCAACGCCATGAGCTCCCGGTGGTTGGGCGCCGTGATGTCGACGTCAGTCAGCGGCTCGAAGGCGTCCAGCGCCGCCCATGCCGCCTTGATCTGTCGCCGCGCCGCCGCCATGTCGCGCGCCCTGAGCGCCCGCGCCAGACTCTCCGTGGCTGCCTCGCTCGCCGCCAAAAACGCGCGCCACGCCTCTGGATGCCGCCTGGCCGCCTGTCGGACACAGGTCACGAGCGCGGGCGTCGAGGCGCTCTTGCCAGAGAAGAGGAGCAGGAGCTCGCCGGGGATGGGCAGCTGTTCGATCGGATGCGCGGGCGAGCCGTCGACAAAACGCGCAAACGCCTCGGGCGATGCGTCGAACGCCGCGTGAAAGGGCGCCTGTTCAAATCGCCGCGTGAGGATGAGCCCGCCAAAGCTCGCCGCCGCCACGTCCACACCGCTGCCGATCTTTCCCTGCGCGCGCGAGTGGGCCAGCGCCGCCAGCTTGAAGATCCGATCGCGCTCTTGCGCTTTGGACAACGCCTTGATCCGCGCCTGGCCGCCATTCGCCTCCGCAATCGCCAGCGCCGCCTCGACCACGGCCACCGTCACACAGGCGCTGCCGCCGAGCCCCAGCTTCTGCCCGTCCGGCGCGCGCAGGTCGTCCGTCAGCTCAAAGGCGTGCGCCGCCAGCTCGACACCACGTCCCAAAAGATAGCGCCGCGTCACTGCCAGCGCCTCTCGCGCGAAGTTCAACCCCGCGACCTCTGGCCCTCCCTCGCGCCAGCAGAGACCCATGCCGCGCACCTCGAACGAGCGGGCGGGCGTGCGTCGGCATTCGACGAATCGATCGACCGCGGCCACGATGGCCGGCGCGCCGTCGAGCACGGCGTATTCGCCAGTCAGCAGGATTTTTCCGGGAACGCGCGCTGTCCGCATGGCGGCTCTCCTTTGGCTTTCGCGAGGGCAGGGGCGCGCGCCTTTTCCCATCGGTTGGCGACATGCAAGCGCCGAACGCGTTCGCCGCCGAACCGCTCTTTTGGCGTCATGGAGCGCCACCGCGCCTCAATCTCAGGGTCGGTCCCTCTGCCTTTGCCGCCCTTGGCGCCGCCGAATTTTGCCGCGCGCGACATGGTTTCCCCAGACCACGCTTGAGAGAGAGGAACCCCGCCGCACTCGATGAAATCCGCCGCGCCCCGTCCGCCGTCGACGCCGCTCTTGCCAAAGCGCGCCACCCCCGCGGCCAGTCCCCCCGGCCAACGCCGCCTGACGCGCTGGGCCCTCACGCTTTTCGGATTCGCGCTCAGCCTCGCCCTGGTCGCCAACGCCTTTGTCGAGCCCTCCTTGGCCGATGGCCGCCTCTCGCTGACGCCGCGCTTCGCGCTCGACGCCTGGATTAGCGATTTGCCGCGCCACCTCGCCTGGGTCCTGCCGTTTGCCGCCTGCGCCGCCGCCATCCTGCCTCTGCGCGCCCTCGGCTGGGGCTTCGCCCTCGGACACACCCGCGCCCCGCCCCTCGCCGCGCGCTACCACGCCGTGGCCACCGGCGCCTTTGTCCACAACGCGCTGCCCTTTGGACTCGGCGACCTCTGCCGCGCCCAACTCCTCAGCCGCCGACACGCCCTCCCGCTCTTCGAAGGCCTCGGCGCCGCGCTCGTCTGCAAGCTGTTCGAATTTGTGGCCCTCATCGCCCTCGCGTCCCTCGCCATCTTCGCCACGCGCCTTGGACCGGGCGCGCCCTCCCAGATGGGCCTGCACAGCGCGCTGCCGCTGGCCGCCACCCTCGCCCTCTTCCTCGTCGCCCTCTGCGCTCTGGCCGCGCGTTTCCTCTGGCCTTTCGCCCGCCTTCTCGAATCGCGTGGACGCCTCCCACGCCTGGCTCGCGCCCTCAGGAGCCTCGGCCAGGGCCTGACGCCCATCCGATCCCCGCGCCAGTGCCTCCAGCTCGCCCTCGCCGCCCTGGGTCCTGTCCTCATGCCCGCGCTGGGCTACGGACTCGCGCTTCAGGGTGTCGGCGTCGAACGCGGCCTCCTCTTCGGCCCCCTCCTCCTCGGCGCCATCACCCTGAGCCAGTTCAGCGTCGGCCTGCCGATCGGCGTCGGCATGTATTACCTGAGCGCCACCTGGGCCGCCCGCGCCCTCGGCGTTCCAGCGGACGATGCCGCCGCCCTCGCCTGTCTCACCCACCTGACCACCGTCGCCACCCACCTCGCCCTCGGCGCGGTCTCGATCACCCTGTTCCGCGTCCGCCCCGGCGATTTTTGGCCTGGCCGCATCGAACGCGCGCGCGCGCCATCCAAGGCCACCTTTGACCGCGAGGAGACCACCTCATGACGACCGACACAGCCCCCACCGCCACCGACCACGCCGCAGCCCTGTCGACGCCTAAGGGCATGCGCCTGTTCATCGGCCTCTTTGGCCGCCGCAACGCCGGCAAATCGAGCCTTCTCAACGCCCTGACCGGCCAATCCCTCGCCATCGTCTCGCCGCGCGCCGGCACCACCACCGACCCAGTCGAAAAGGCGATGGAGCTCCTGCCGCTGGGACCTGTCGTCCTCATCGACACCGCGGGCGTGGACGACGAAGGCGAGCTCGGATCCCTGCGCGTGGACAAGACGCGCCGCGCGTTCGAGCGAACAGACCTGGCCATCGTCGTGGCCGAGGCCGGGCAGTGGAGCCGATTCGAAGAGGAGCTCGTCGACGAGTTCACCCACCGCCGCACCCCTCTCGTCGTCGCCTTCAACAAAGTCGACCTGACGCCCATCCCCCATGCCGCGCCCGACGCCGCCCTTTTGGCCCAACTGCGCGAACGCGGCGCCGCCGTCGTCTCCCTCAGCGCCCGCACCGGCCAGGGCCTCGATGATCTGCGAAGCGCCCTCATCGAACGCGCCCCCGAGTCCCACTTTGGCGACCGCCCCCTCCTCGCCGACCTCGTCGGTCCGGGCCGCCTCGCCCTCCTCGTCACCCCCATCGACAAGCAGGCGCCGCGCGGCCGCCTGATCCTGCCGCAGGTGCAGACCATCCGCGACCTCGTCGACGGCCAGGCCCACGCCCTGGTGACCACCACCGACGCCCTGCCCGGCGCGCTCGAACACCTCAAAGCGCCTCCCGCCATCGTCGTCACCGACTCCCAGGCCTTCCGCGAAGTCGAGGCGCTCATCCCCAAAGACCAGCCGCTCACCTCGTTTTCCATCCTCTTCGCCCGCCTCAAGGGCGACCTCGCCACCCAGGCCCAGGGCGCCCGGGCCGTCGACCGCCTCAGACCCGGCGACCGCGTCCTCGTCGCCGAAGCCTGCGCCCACCACCCGAGTCAGGAAGACATTGGCCGCGTCAAAATCCCCCGCTGGCTCAATCAAAAGGTTGGCGGCGAATTGAATGTCACCACGGTCCAGGGGCGCGATTTTCCCGAAGATGTGACGCCCTATTCGCTCGTTATTCATTGTGGCGCCTGCACGTTTAATCGCCGCGCCATGATTTCGCGCATCGAACAATGCCGCAGGCAAAACGTGCCGATCAGCAATTATGGATTGGTCATCGCCGCTTTGAACGGCATTCTCGACCGCGCCCTGAAGCCTTTTTTGTGAGGCGCGCGGGATTGATTGATGGAATTTATTCAAGGATGCGTTTGGGGCGACGACAAATAAAGCGCTTTCGATGGCGGCGCGGCGTTGGACAAAGTCGGCGCGCAGGAATACGAATTATTGAAGCCGTCGCGGCCATTTAAAACGCGAGTTTAAATTATTTTTTGCGGAATATAAATGCGATGGCGGTGTCGGGGCGAAATAATAATATAACCGCGCTGTTTATTTGCTCATTTGATCTAAAAAATCCCGATTGGTCGCCGCGCCTTTGACTTTTTCCAGCAACATGCCGAGCGCGTCAATGCTGCTCAGCGGCTGGAAAACCTGGCGCAGTATCCAGACGCGGTTGCGGGTGAATTCGTCCATTAATAATTCCTCTTTGCGCGTGCCGGATTTGTTGAGGTCGAGGCAGGGGAAAAGGCGCTTTTCCATGAGTTTGCGGTCGAGGACGATTTCGGCGTTTCCGGTGCCTTTGAACTCCTCAAAGATGACTTCGTCCATGCGGCTGCCGGTTTCGACGAGCGCGGTGCCGATGATGGTCAGGCTGCCGCCTTCCTCGACGTTGCGCGCGGCGCCAAAGAAGCGCTTGGGGCGGTGCAGGGCGTTGGCGTCGACGCCGCCGGAGAGGATTTTGCCCGAGGGGGGCAGGACGGCGTTGTAGGCGCGGGCCAGGCGCGTGATCGAGTCGAGGAGGATGACCACGTCGCGGCCCTGTTCGACGAGTCGCTTGGCTTTTTCGAGGACCATTTCGGCGACCTGGATGTGGCGGGCGGCCGCTTCGTCAAAGGTGGAGCTGACGACCTCGCCGTGGACCGAGCGGGCCATGTCGGTCACTTCTTCGGGGCGCTCGTCGATGAGCAGGACGATGAGCGTGACCTCGGGGTGGTTGGCGGTGATGGCGTGGGCGATGTTTTGCAGGAGCATCGTCTTGCCGGTGCGCGGCGGCGCCACGATGAGGCAGCGCTGGCCTTTGCCGATGGGCGTGAAGAGGTCGATGATGCGGGTCGTCTTTTCGTCCGGCTGGTGTTCGAGGCGCAGGCGCTCCTGGGGATAGAGCGGGGTGAGGGTGTCGAAGAGGGCCGCGCGCAGGCTGCCCTGGGGAGGCTCGCCGTTGACCGTGTCGATGCGCCACATGGAGAAGTAGCGATCGCCTGTGTCGCCGCGTCCGCTCGGGGGGCGCAGGGCGCCGAAGACGCTGTCGCCGACGCGCAGGTTGAAGCGCCGAATCTGGGCGGGCGAGAGGTAGATGTCGTCGGGGCCGGGCAGGTAGCTGGCTCTGGGCGAGCGCAAAAAGCCGTAGCCATCGGAGAGGATTTCGAGGGTGCCGCCGCCGGCGATTTCGCCCTGGCGCGCGCAGATCATGCGCAGGAGATCGCAGAAGAGATCGCGCGGCCGTTTGGATTCGGGGCGGTCGACGCCCAAGGCGAGGGCGCGTTCGACGAGTGCCTCGGGGCTCAGGGCGCACAGGTCGCTGAGGAGGACGCGTTCAGGGGTCGAGGCGCGGGGCGATGCGGCTTGGGTGTCGCTCTGTTCGGGGGCCTTTGGGGCGGCGTCGGGCTGCTGGTCGGGCGCTTTGGGGGCGGCCCTGGTGTCGGCGTCGGGCGTCGGGCTGTCGGCGGTTGGGCCGGCGTGCCGCGCGGCGGAAAGCGGGGCGATGGGCGATGCCTCGGGGGCGCTGTCGGGCGGCGGCGTGACGGGCGTGTTCTTTAGATCGAGGGGTTTGCGGTGGCGCGGCGGGGAGCGCCGCTTGCGGGGAGACTCGGCGGCCGTTGGTTTTTCCATGGGTAATCCTTCGGAGCCGGCGCGAATGCGGCCGTCGCTGGGGACCTCGGTTTGTCGTCCGCTCTGCCTGCCGCTTCTTTGGACGGTGGTGGGCCGACGCGCCTTGGGCCGCTGAAGTCTTGGCGCGCGCGTTCGTCGCGGAAATCCCCTGGATTGGGCGTTCGCCCGCCTCGACTGGGCGGCAAATAACGCTGGATTTGCCCTGGGCTCGGATCCATGAGCGCCCGCCTTTTGCCCGGGCCCCGTCGGGTCAATGCGCCACTCCCTGTCGGAAAGGATCTCACGAATGAAGCGACGAATCCTCTGCCCCCTTGCCGCGCTCTCGCTCGCGATCGCCTTCGCCTGCGCCAACGATCCGGAACCAGAAGGGGAGGGAAGCGCTGCCGTGCCCGACGCTGCCGTGGAGGCGCCCGACGCGGCTGTCGACGTGGACGCGGCGAGTGGTGATGGCGCGGACGCCAGCCACGACGGCGAAGCGCCAGACGCGGGGCCCATCGACGGCGGGGAGTCGGACGCGGGGGCTGCGCCCGAGACGGGCGGTTCCGGCGGTTCGGGCGGCCTGAGCTGCCGCACGACGAAGAGCGTCACCACAAACGGTGGCGTGAAGCTGAGCTACTGCATGACGCGCGTGGCCGAGAGCGAGCTGAAGGTCGTCGAGCCGACGGGCGTCGCGGGGCCTTTGACGCTGGCCATCTACCTGCACGGCGACGGCGCGCGACCGCACGTCAACGACACGGCGCTCCGGCATCAGGGCGACTGGGTGGCGGAAAACGGCGTGCTCTACGTGTCGGCCCTGGCGCCCAACAATTGCTCCTGGTGGCGCGCGCCCCTGCCGGCGATCGGCAGCTGCGACAGCGAGACGGCCTACGACAACAACCCGCAGGACACCGAGGGCAAGAACGCCGACGCGCTGCGCGAGATCATCGAGGCGATGCGCGCGGCCTACGACATCGACGACAGGCGCGTCCTCCTCGGCGGCTCGTCGGGCGGGGCCATCATGCTGACGGCGAGCTTCATCCCGCGCCATGGCGACAGATACCCGGCTGCCTACGCGTTGGCCTGCGGCGGCGAGGTTCCGTGGCAGGAGTTTGCCTGGGACACCTCGGACAGCGACCTCGTCGGCGGCATCTCGCTCTCGTTCGCCTATGGCACGGGCGAGCGGCTGACCTCGGAGATCACCGACGCGCATGAGTTTTACGAGGCGCTCGGCGTCCACAGCGAGGTGCGCGTCGAGACGCCCACCAGCTACGAATACAACCACTGTCACTACAACCAGCTCAGCACGATTCCGGACCAGTGGGACTCGGCGCCCGCGCTGGCCGAGTGACGGACGCGACTGGACTGCTTCTCTTTGGTGACCCATGCCCATCCCGCAGATTGAGCGCGCCGCGAGCGAGGACGCCGCGGGCCAACGCCTCGACAAGTTTGTCCGCAAGTGGCTCAGCGGTGTGCCTCTCTCCCACCTCTACAAGCTGTTTCGGACGAGGCGCGTGCGGGTGAACGGCGGGCGCGGCTACCCCGAGACGCTGCTGAAACCGGGCGATGTCGTCGTGGTGCGCGGCGACGCGGCCGATCTCTTGCGAGAGCCGGCGGATAAGCCTCGGCAGGCGCGCGTCCTCAGTCCCTCGGCCCTGGCCGACGCCCCGCTCAAGGTGCTCTTCGAGGACAAGGCGCTGATGGCCATCGACAAGCCGGCGGGGCTGGCGGTCCATCCGGGAAGCGGCATCGAGGGCGCCACGCTCGTCGATCTCGTGCGCGCCCATCTCGGTCCCAGGGCGACGCGCAACGACTTCACCGCTTCGCCGGCCCATCGCCTCGACCGCGACACCTCCGGCGTGATCCTCGTCGCCAAGACGCGGCCCTGCATGGTGGCGCTGACCGAGATGTTCACGCACGGTCATCCGGACAAGAGCTACCTCGCGCTGGCCAAGGGGCGCTTCGACAAGCCGCGCGGCGTCATCGACTTGCCGTTGGCCGAACACGAGCAGAGCTCTCGCAGCAAGGCGTTGCGCGGCGTCAACATGCAGGTGGCGATCACGCGCTACCGCGTTCTGGCGGGCGTGGAGCTGGCGAGCCTTCTCGAATGCAAGATCGAGACAGGGCGCACCCATCAGATCCGGCGCCACCTCGTCGCCATGGGACATCCGGTGGCCGGCGACCGGCGCCACGGCGACTTCGCCTTCAACCGCGAGCTCAAGAGCCGTTTCGGCCTCAGGCGCATGTTTTTGCATGCGCGCCGTCTCTCGCTCAGGCACCCGATCACCGGCGAGAGGCTGACCATCGAGGCGCCGCTGCCCGAAGAGCTCTCGCGCTCGCTCACCGCTCTGGGCATTGGCCTGGACGCCGTTGGAACGACTGGGGACGGACGCGCCTAGAGCACTGTTTTGGATTGTCCCGGGCGCTGGGCCGCGTCGTTTGTCAGCGCCTTGTGGGCGGCCCGGCAGTCGACCTCGATCTGACGCCCGAGCGCCGCGGCCGACTCGAATCGCTTCTCGTCGCGCAGCCTGGCCATGAGCTCGACGCGCACGCGCTGGCCGTAGAGGTCGCGCGATTCATCGAGAAGGAAGGCTTCGACGGTGATGTCGCGCTCGCCAAAGGTCGGCTTCATCCCAATGTTGACCACGCTCCTGACCGCCGCTGCGCCGTCGACCTGGGCCCAGGCCGCGTAGACACCTCGGCGAGGCAGGAAGCGCCCGCGCGCGTCGATGTTGGCCGTGGGAAACCCGATCCGCCGTCCGCGCCCCCGGCCGTGTTCGACCTCGCCCGCGAGCGCGTAGGGCCGCCCCAGAAGTTCTGCCGCGCCCGTGACATCGCCCGCGTCGAGCCGCCGCCTGATTTCGGTTGACGAGATGACGGTGCCGCCCGCGCGGAGCAGCGGCGGGGTGGCGATCTGGACGCCGCGCGGGGTGGCCAGTTGCCTCAGGAGCGCGCCATTGCCCAGGCGTCCGCGGCCAAAGCTGAAGTTTTCGCCGACGAAGATGGCCGATGGGCGCAGGCGTTCGAGGAGATCGCGCTCGATGAAGTCGCGCGCCGTGCGGTCGGCAAAGCCGCGGTCAAAGGGCTGCACCACGGTGGCGTCGACGCCGATGTCGGCGAGGAGAGCGAGCTTGTCGTCGAGAGGGGTGAGCGGGGCGCGAAAGAGGTGTGGCGCGAGCACGGCCACGGGCACGGGATCGAAGGTGACGACCGCCGCAGGGGTGCCGCGCGCGCGGGCCCAGTCCATGGCGGCGCCGATCAGGGCGCGGTGGCCCAGGTGCAGCCCGTCGAAGGTGCCGAGGACAATGGTCGCCCGAGGGAGCGCGTCCGCCGCATGCTCAAATCCGCTGAAGCGCTTCATGATGGGCGGCGCCCCTAGCCCGAAACGGTGGGCCCCTCCAGAATTTGCGCGGGGGGATTGATATGAAATGGAAAAGTATTGTTTGGCCGATTCGGATTGATTGTTTTGAGAATTGTTTTTGATGGGTGCTCCTGTCGCTTTTCCGTCTTGTCGAATTGGTTTTGATGATTGTTTTGAATTGTTTGTCTTGATTGGTTTTTTATTTGTCGAGTTTTTACTTGAATCTCGCAAAACGGCGGACTAGGGCGCGTCCCCCTTTTGGCGGGCTCCCCGGCGAGGTCGGGCGGCCCTCCCCCATCCTGTGAGCATCGACTCCCGGCCGGACTGGTCCCTCCATGCCCCCCACCACAGATTCCGTTTCGCGCGCCCGGCCAGACGACGACCCGGCGTCCATGTTGAGCGCCTTTGCCAAGAAGCGCGTCCTCGTCGTGGGGGACATCGTCGCCGATCAGTATCTCTATGGAGAGACCGACCGCGTCTCGCGCGAGGCGCCGGTCCTCATCGTCCGCTACGAGTCCTCCGAGACGACCCTGGGCGGCGCGGGAAATGCCGCCGCCAATCTGCGGGCCATGGGGGCAGAGGTGTCGATGATCGGGCTGGTCGGCCAGGACGAGATGGGCCGGGAGGTCCGCGCCCGTGCCGAAGAGATGGGCATCGAGCTTCTCTCTGTGGACGACGCCTCTGTCACCACCGAGACCAAGACGCGCATCCTCGCCGGCGGTCGCAACACGCGGCGGCAGCAGATGTTGCGCATCGATCGCGGCCAGAGCCCGCTGACGCCCCGGATCGAGCGCGGCCTGGCGGATCTCGTGCGAGAGCGGGCGCGAGGGTGCGACGCCATCCTCGTCTCCGACTACGGCGCCGGGGCTTTGTGCCATCCGGTCATCGAAGTCGTTCGGTCGTTGGCCCAGGCCGGACACACCGTCTGCGTCGACTCCCGCTACAACCTCGCCGCCTTTGCCGGCGCCACCCTGCTCAAGCCCAATGAGGCCGAGTTCGAGGCGCTGGCCCAGACGCGTGTCCGCGATGAGGCGGTGCTGGGCGAACTGGTGGAAGCGACGCGCGCGCGTCTCAACGCCAGGGCTCTGCTCGTGACGCGCGG
Source organism: Myxococcaceae bacterium (assembly GCA_017500825.1). Taxonomy (GTDB): domain Bacteria; phylum Myxococcota; class Myxococcia; order Myxococcales; family UBA5297; genus UBA1203. Next base: position 28,395 of record JAFVYB010000057.1, read on the forward strand.
CAGCAGCGGCATGATGCTCGCCGCCGATGGTCAGGTCACCGCCATTGCGCCGCACGGGACGCACCAGACTGTCGACGTGACAGGGGCAGGGGACACTGTCGCCGCGACGCTGGCACTGGCGCTCGCCGCGGGCGCTTCGTTTTTGCAGGCAGCGCGTCTGGCCAACGTGGCCGGCGCCCTCAAGGTTCGCAAGCTGGGCACGGCCACCGTCTCCCGCGCCGAATTGAGCCGCGAACTGTTGGAGTCACAGCCTTGAGCCTTTCGAAAATCGCCCCCCGCGATCAGATCGCCGAGCGCGTTCGCGACGCCCAGGCGCGCGGTCAGGTCGTGGCCATGGCCAACGGCGTCTTCGATCTCATTCACGTCGGCCACGTGCGCTACCTGCAGGCAGCCCGTCAGATGGCCGACTTGCTCGTCGTCGCCGTCAATTCCGACGCCTCGACCCGCGCCTACAAGGGCCCCGACCGCCCCCTGATCCCCGAGGCGGAGCGCGCCGAGATGGTGGCGGCGCTCGCCTGCGTCGACTTCGTCCTCGTCTTTGATGAGCTCGACGTGCGACCGACCTTGCGGGCGCTCAGGCCGGACATCCACGTCAAGGGCACCGACTACACCGAGGCCTCGATTCCCGAGCGCGACGAGGTCCTGGCCTATGGCGGTCGCGTGGCCATCGCTGGCGACCCCAAGGATCATTCCTCCACCGAGACCATCGCCCGCCTGCGCGGCGCCTGAGCGCGTCTCGACCGTCCCGCCGTCGATATCCGCCGCCCGGGGACGATTTTTGGGAGTGCGCGCGTCGTCCGACGCCGAACTCGACAACCTCTGAGCAGCGCAGGCCGCCACGCCGTCCGGCAGCGAGGGACGAATGGCGCGCGCCGCTCGGGAGCGACACATGCCCAGATTGGCTGTCACCGTCATCACGCTGAATGAGGCGCAGGACCTCCCCGACTGCCTCCGCTCGGTCTCGTTCGCCGACGATGTGCTCGTCGTCGATTCGGGGAGCACCGATCGCACGGTGGAAATCGCCCGCCAGATGGGGGCGAGGGTCATCGAAAACCCCTGGCCTGGTTACGCCGCGCAGCGCCAGTTCGCGCTCGATCGCGCCCAGGGCGACTGGTGCCTGGTGCTCGACGCCGACGAGCGCGTTTCGCCCGAGCTTCAGAGCGAGATCGCCGTGGCCATCACGCGCGAGAACACCGACGGCTACTACATCCCCTTCGAGACGCGGATGTTCGACAAGACGCTGCGCCATGGCGGCGCGCGCGGAGAGCGGAACCTGCGCCTCATGCGCAAGTCGAAGACGCGCTGGGCCCAGAGCGGCTCTCAGGATCGCGCCGTGGTCGACGGCGAACTCGGCAGCCTCACCGCGCCTATCGTCCACACCCCCTACGAGTCGCTCACCGAATACTTCGACAAGCTCAACACCAAGACGAGCCAGCGCGCCCTGGAGCTGCACCAGAACGGCGAGCGGTTTTCCAAGCGCCGGACACTGCGCAGGCTCTTGGGCTTCTTCCATCGCTACCTCTTGCGGCTCGGCTGTCTCGACGGCTGGGTCGGTTTTCTGCACGCCTCGCTCAACGCGCTCTTTGACTTTGTCACGCAGGCCAAGCTCTTCGACATCGAACGTCGCGCGGCCCAGATCTCGGCCGATCCCAGCTCGCTCATCCCGCGCCTGGCCACGCCCGCGATTCCGCTCGACCTCCAGCAGGTGCAGGCGGAGCTAGCCGCCCAAAATGGCGCGGTCGACGCGGCGCCGGACAACGCGTCCGAGGCGCGCGCGGATGAAACCGTCGAGGCGCAGGCGGCGAACTTCCATCCCGAGGCCTCCTCTCAGGCGGTCGAGGCCGACAGACGGCAGGGCGTGGCGTGAACGTCCTGATGCTCCTCTCCTATCCGGGCCTCACCGGGCCGGCCGAACTGGCGCTCAGCGACGCGGTGGGTTTGCGCGCGGCCGGGCACACGGTCCTTTTTGGCTGCGACACGCGCCGCGATCTCAGGGCGATCGAGCGCGCCGTCGACGACATGGGTCGGCAGGATTTTGGCGAGGGCGTGGCGAACGCCGTTGATCCGCTGGCGCATCAGGACTTTGCCCGCGCCATCGACGCGGCGGGCTTTTCGCGGATGAGTGAGCTCACCCTGTGCAAGAGCCGCCCCGGCCCCCTGGAGATGGCCCGCGATGTCTTCCATCTGCGGCGGCGCATGGCCTGGGCCGATGTGGTCCACACGCGTTTTTCCCATGAGCTGACGCTGGCGCTGACCGCGGCGCGTCTGATGCGGCGGCCCCCCAGGATCGTCCACAGCCTGGAGAAGTTGCCGGGGTCGGGTCGGGCGCGCGGTCTGGTGATCGGCGCGGCGGATGGGCTGATTCTGCCGAGTCGCCACGCGTTGGAACGCCTGCTCGCGTGGTCTGGAACGCGACGCGGCCTGAGGCGCGATCGGCTGCACGTGCTGGCCGGCCGGGTCGAGGCGGAAGCGACCTTCACGCCCGGCGATGGCATGGCGCTGCGCGCTGAATTGGGCATCCCGAGAGAGGCGCTCGTCTTTGGCATCGTCTCGCGCATCAAGGTCGAGCGGCGGCACGAACTCCTCCTGCGCGCCTTTGCCCAAATCGCAGACCGCCTGCCCCACGCGCGCCTGTGCGTCGTCGGTCGCGGCGAACACCGGCCCGCCATCGAAGCGCTCACTCAAAAACTCGGGCTCGGCGAACGCGTCGCCTTTGCCGGGTATCGGACAGGGACGGAGCTCGTGGCCGCCTATCGCGCGCTCGATGTCAAGGTGTGGCTCGTCCAGGGCAACGACGGCACCAGTCGCGCTGTTCTCGAAGCGCTGGCCTGCGGCACCCCGGTCATTGCCGGCAGTGGCGGCGCCCAGGCCGAGGTCGTGCGCGATGGTCTGGAGGGGCGCGTCGTCTCGCTCGACGAGGGCTGGCGCTTGGGCGACCCTTCTTCGCGCGAGGAGATCGATCGGCTGGCCCAGGCGTTGCTCGACCTGGGGGACGACGAGCGGCGAAGCGAGATGCGAGCGCGTGCCCGGACCCGCGCCCTGGATTTTTCGCCACGCGCCCGCGCCGAGGGGCTGATCCGCATCTACGAGGGCCTGCTGGAGCGCGCCGGATGAACGCCCTGCGCGACGCTGTTGTCCCGACCTGGGCCGCGTGCGCCATGGCGCCGGGGACGACCTAAGTTTTTTGCAGGCTGGCCCGTCGCTTCGCTCCGCCGGTGCGGGGCGGGCGGGAAAAACAAGGAGTCTGTCTGAGAATGAATCAACCTGCCCGCGTCGAGCTCGCCGACGCCGATGTGCTCCGGACGCTCTGTGGCGGCCAAAGCGAAAACCTCAAGATCATCGGCAAGAAGCTCGGCGTTCGCGTCGGCCAGCGCGGTTCCTGCCTGCTCGTCAGCGGCGCGCCCGAGGCCGTGTCCTTCGCCGATCGCCTGCTGCGCGAACTCTACGAGCTGCTCCGACAGGGCTACCGCCTCTATCCGGAGGACATCGACCAGGCGATCAAGACGCTGTCGAGCGACGCCGACGTGCGCCTGAGCGACATCTTCCTCGACGCCGTCTTCACCTCGAACCGCAAGCGCCGCATCGCGCCCAAGGGTCTGGCGCAGAAGCGCTACGTCGAGGCCATCCGCAGCCACGACATCGTCTTCGGCATCGGTCCGGCTGGCACGGGCAAGACCTATCTGGCGATGGCCATGGCCGCCTCCGCGCTCGTCGAACACCGCGTCAAGCGGCTCGTCCTGACGCGTCCGGCGGTCGAGGCGGGCGAGAAGCTCGGATTTTTGCCCGGCGATTTGAGCGAGAAGATCAACCCCTACCTGCGGCCGCTCTACGACGCGCTCCACGACATGATGGACGCCGAGAAGGTGGCCGCGCTCATCGAGCGGGGGACGATCGAGGTGGCGCCTTTGGCCTTCATGCGCGGACGCACCCTCAACGACGCCTTCGTCATTCTCGACGAGGCGCAGAACACCACGCCCGAGCAGATGAAGATGTTCCTGACGCGGCTGGGCTTTGGATCGCGCGCCGTCGTCACCGGCGACATCACCCAGATCGACCTGCCGAGCGGTCAGCCCTCGGGCCTGGTGGCCGTGCGCGACATCCTGCGCCACGTGGAGGGACTCAGCTTTTGCCAGTTCAGCGAGGCCGACGTGGTGCGCCATCCATTGGTGCAGGAGATCGTCCAGGCCTACGAGCGCTGGGAAGTGCGCCGCCGCACGCCTCCGGGCAGAAACGCGCCGCCGCCTGAGACCGATCGAGAAGCCGCGTGCGCCGAGCCTGCCACCGGGGAGAGCGGCCTCGAATCGTGAGCGCCGAGAACACCTTGGGCGCGCGGGGAAGCGAAATCGACGGCTGGGGGTTGAGCGTCCTGGCTTGTCGGCCCGGGGCGCTTTTTGAGTGCGCCAGACAGACCTTTCGGCCAAAGGGCGCCGCCTTTTGACGCGATCGGCCAGGGCGACACCTCTCTTGAACGACCAGGGCGGCCGCGCGCCGACCTTCACCACACGACAGGGCAGCAGCGACTCATGAACGAACAGAGCATCGCCATCACGCGCCGCGGCGTTGAGCGCATCGAGCAGGGCTTCACCTGGATTTACCGATCCGATCTGCTGGAGGCGTCGCCCGGCGTCCCCGAGGGCGCCATTGTCCGCGTCGTCGACGGCCGCGGCTGGTTCAAGGGCCGCGCCTTCTATTCGACCGAGAGCCAGATCGCCCTGCGCCTGCTGACGCGCGAGGACATTCCCTGCGACCGCGACTTCTTCGCGAAGCGCCTCGATGCCGCCATTGACCTGAGGCGGCGCGCCTTCCCGGGCGAGACGGTCTACCGACTGGTTCACGCCGACGCCGACCTGCTCTCGGGCGTCGTCATCGACCGTTACGGCGAGGTGATCGTCGTTCAGCTGCTCACCCAGGGCGCCGACGCGCTGCGCGATCTTCTGGTCGAGCTGTTGCGCGAGCGCTTCCCCGAGGCGCGCGCCATCGTCGAGCGCAGCGACGCCAAGGTGCGCCATCTGGAGGGCCTGACGCCGATCAAGCGCGTCCTCTTTGGTGAGGCGCCGGGCGCCATCGAGTTTTGCGAGGGCGAGGTGAGCCAGCGGATCGATCCGATGGAGGGCCAGAAGACGGGCGGCTTCCTCGACCAGCGCGAGAACCACCTGCTCGCGCGGCATTACGCCTCGGGCGAGGGGCTCGACTGTTTCTCCTACACGGGCGGCTTTGCCTTTCAGCTGGCGCGCCACGGCTGCAGCCATGTCACCGCTGTCGAGATCAGTCAGAGCGCCGCGGCGCTGATCAAGGAAGGCGCCGAGCGCAATGGCCTCTTCAACCTCACGGTCGAGACAGCCAACGCCTTCGACTTCCTCAAGGCGCGATCCCTGACCGGCGCGCGCTACGACACGATCGTCCTCGACCCGCCCTCCTTCGCCAAGAGCAAGGCGTCGCTCGACAGCGCGCTGCGCGGCTACAAGGAGATCAACCTCAGGGCGCTGCAGCTCATCCGCCCCGGCGGCCATCTCATCAGCGCCAGCTGCTCCTTCCACGTCGACGAACAGCGCTTTGAGGAGATGCTCCGCTCAGCCGCCTGCGACGCGCGCCGATCCATCCAAATCATCGAGCGCCGTGGCGCCGGACGCGATCACCCGGTCCTGCTCGGCATGCGCGAGACGCGCTATCTCAAGTGCTTTTTTCTGCGCGTGCTGTGAGCGCGCGGCCCCTCTGGCGAGGCGAATCGATGACATCGACGGGACAGGTCGCATTGGCGGTGTGCCTGGCGCTTTTGACTGGCGTTTCGTGCGCCGGGGAGCAGGCGGGCGCGTCCACGTCAGAGACGCCGCCAGAGCTCGTCCTCGAAGGCATCGCCTATCGCTACTACGAGGGCAGCACGCTCGTGGTGAGCGGGACAGCGCGGACAGCCACCTTTCGCAACGCCACCGGCGCGGTGACCGCCGACGAGCTCTTCGCCCACCTGCACGACGAGGCGCGCGGGTCGGTCGAGGCCCGGGCCCGGCGCGTCAACGGCAACCTCCTGCTCAAGTGGGCCGACGCCGAGTCTGGCGTTCAGATGCTCGACATCAACGGCACCAGTGCCATGACCGAGCGCGCCAGTTTTGACGCCCGCAAGCAGCGCTTCTTCGGCGAGACGCCCGTCAACGTCCACGGCGAGGGATTTCAGGCCACGGCCAGCTCGGGGTTCTCGCTGGCCATCCAGGGGGATCGCGTCCTCCACTTCCAGGGACCGATCGCCAGCCAGTTCCTCGCCCCGTGACGCGTTTTTGCGCCGCCTTTCCGCCTCGGGTCGCGCCCTGAACGCCTCCTGAGGCCGCAACCCGACAACAAGCCAGGTCAGGCGCGCCACAGAGCTTTTCGAACACAGGCCGCGCCCGCCACAGACACCTCCTCCCTCGGCGCCCGCCCCCCAGGCGCCTGGCCGCCCATCTCACCGCAACGAACGACCAAAGGTGCCCGCATGACACCCACCAGCCTGACGCTTTGCCTTCTCTCCATCGCCGCCCTGGCCTCTGGCGACGGCGCCACCCCGCGTGCGGGTTCACCGACCGCCCGGAACGCCAAGGCCGCCAAAACGGCCAAGACCGCGAGGACGCCAGACGCGCGGCCCGGCCAGGCGGGATCGCCTCTGCGCCCGATCAACATCACCTCGGATCGCTTCGAGATCATGCCCAACGCCGAGCGCGCCATCTGGACCGGATCGGTGGTGGCCGAGCGCGACGACGTGCGCATCGCCTGCGACAGGCTGACGGCCGAGTTTGGCGAGAAGCGCAAGATCCGCTCGGTCCTCTGCGAGGGCAACGTCCACATGGTGCAGCGCCAGGCCGCGGGTGGCGGCAAGGGCGGGGAGGTGCTCCGCGAGGCGTGGGGCGAGCGCGCCTACTTCGACAACCTGAACGCCCTCGTCACCGTGACGGGCAATCCCTCTGCCCGCGAGGGCGACAACCGCATCCAGGGCGAGAAGGTCCTCTTCTACGTGGAGCAGGATCGCGTCGTGATTGAAAAGCCGCGCATGGTTTTCGAGACGGAGAAGGCGGCTGGAGGCGCGCTGTGACAGAGGGCCCGGAGAGCAGCAAAGCGGCCACGGCGGAGCCAACGGCGACGGCGTCAGCCTCCCCCTTTCGAGACGGAGAAGGCGGCTGGAGGCGCGCTGTGACAGAGGGCCCGGAGAGCAAGAGCGGGACGCGCGATTCGACGCCGGAGAAGTCGGTCGAAGCGCCGTCGGAGGGCATGGGCCGGGCTGCGTCGCCAAAGTCCGCGTCCGAGATGGCGTCGCGGACGGTTTCCACAGGCGCGCCGACGGTGATGAGCTCGCCGCGCAAGACGCCGCAGCGGCTGATCGCGCAAAACCTCGAAAAGAGCTTCCGCATCGCGCCTGCCTGGCAGTTTTGGAATTCGCGCGTGCGCAAGGTCGTCCACGGCGTCTCGCTGGAGGTCTCGCGCGGCGAGGTCGTCGGCCTGCTCGGTCCCAACGGCGCGGGCAAGACCACGAGCTTCAACATGGTGGTCGGCGTGCTGGCTGCCGACGCCGGGGTCATCCGCCTCGACGATCTCGACATCACCTCGCTGCCCATGCACCGCCGGGCGCGCCGCGGCCTTGGCTACCTGCCGCAGGAGGCGTCGATCTTTCGCAAGCTCAGCGTGCGCGACAACCTGCTCGCCGTCCTGGAGACGATGAAGCTGACGCGCGCCGAACGAGAGAGACGGGCCGACGCGCTGATCGACGAGTTTCGCCTCAACCACGTGGCCGAGAGCCTGGGTGAGATGCTCTCTGGTGGCGAGCGGCGACGTGCCGAAATCGCGCGCCTGCTCGTGCGCGAGCCCGCCTTCATCCTCTTTGACGAGCCCTTCGCCGGAGTCGACCCGATCGCCGTCGGTGAGATTCAGCGCCAGATCGCCAGTCTCAGCGAGCGCGGCATCGGCGTGCTGATCACCGACCACAATGTCCGCGACACCTTGGACATCTGCGATCGCGCCTACATCATCGCGCACGGCTCGCTGCTCGAATCTGGAACGCCCGCCCAAATTGCCCAGAGCCCCAAGGCGCGAGCGGTCTATCTGGGAGAGCGGTTTCAGCTCGATGGCTGAGGCCCGGCGCCTCCTCTTCGCGACCGCGGGAAGAACGCTCACCTCGACAGGAGCTCAGGGATGGGTCTCGAACTGAAGCAGAGCCTGAAAGTGTCGCAGCAGTTGGCGATGACGCCGCAGCTGCAACAGGCCATCAAGATGCTGCAGCTCTCCCGGGTCGAACTCGAAGAGGTCATCCGCGAGGAGCTGGAGAAGAATCCGGCTCTCGAAGAGCAGGAGGAGGACGCCGCGCCGTCGACCGAGGAGATGGCGCCCGGGCAGGCCTCGCTCGAAGAGGACATGCGCGAGACGCCGTCCGAGCCCGAGCCCGCCGACACCGCCGAGGTCCACGCCGAGGACAGCGCGCCCGACATCGATTGGGAGAAGTTTCTCGAAAACTCCCAGACCGGCCACACCGCGCCCTCGAACCGCGAGTCGCGCGAGAGCGATTTGCCGCCCCTGGAGGCCACCCTGACCCAGGGCGATTCTCTTTTCGAGCACCTCATGGGGCAGCTGGGCGAATTGAGGCTCGACGAGGCGGAGCGGCGCGCCTGTGAGCTCATCGTCGGCAACCTCGACGACGATGGCTACCTGCGCTTCGAGGGGCTCGACGGCGATCCCGTGATCCATGTGGCCGCCGAAGCAGGGCTCACGCTGACGCGCGCCGAATCGCTGCTCAGGCGCGTGCAGAGGCTCGATCCGGTGGGCATTGCCGCGCGCGATCTGCGCGAATGTCTGATGGTCCAGGCTGAGGCGCGGGGGGTGGCGGACTGCCTTGTCGGACAGCTGATCCGCGACTGGCTGCCGCTGTTGCCCCAAAAGCGCCAACCCTTCATCGCCAAGCGGCTGGGCGTCAGCCTGAAGGCGCTCGATTTCGCGCTGCGCGAGCTTGCCGAGTTTGAGCCCAAGCCGGGGCGCCGCTTCACCGGGGAGCCGCCGCGCTACATCACGCCCGACGTCTACATTCACAAAGTCGGCGACGATTACATGGTGTCGCTGAACGACGACGGCCTCTCGCGGTTGCGCATCAGCGCCTTTTATCGAAACGCCCTGCGCTCGGGCGAGGCGCTCGGCAAGGACAAGGCGTTCATCCAGGAAAGGCTGCGCAGTGCCGCCTGGCTCGTCCGCGCCATCCACCAGCGCCAGCGGACCATCGTCAAAGTCACCGAGTCGATCGTGAAGTATCAGCGGGCCTTTCTCGACAGGGGGCTCGGCCACCTCAAGCCGCTCATCCTGCGCGACGTGGCCGAAGACATCGGCATGCACGAGTCAACCGTCTCGCGCGCCACGGCCGCCAAATACGTCCACACACCGCAGGGCGTTTACGAGCTGAAGTTCTTCTTCAACCCGGCCATCGCCAAGTCGGGCGGCGACGAGATCGCCAACGAGGCGGTCCGCACCCACATCCGCCGCATCATCGCCGCCGAAAATCCGCGCAAGCCCTACAGCGACCAGCAGATCGTCGAAGTCCTGCAGAGCGAGGGCATCGACATCGCGCGCCGCACTGTCTCCAAATACCGGGAGCTCATGCGCATCCCGACTTCGGCCAGGCGCAAGAAGTTTGTCTGAGCGCGCCCTTGCCCGCCGCGATCGGCGAGGCGTGGACAGTTGAAAAAACTGTTCAAAAAAAAGCGCCCGCCCTGCCTGCCGTGGGCATGATGCGCGCCGCCGGGGCGACGCTCCGGTCCACCCACAACCTCTTACTCGGGAGATCTGGCATGCAGGTGAACATTACTTTCCGCGGAATCGACTCGACTGAAGCCCTGAAGAGCCACCTCGAAGAGCGCGTCAGCCATTTGGAGAAGTATTTTGACCGCGCCATCGACGCCCAGGCCGTCCTGTCGCTCGAGCGCTATCTTCATAATGCCGACATCACCATTCACGCGGGCCAATACGTGCTCCGTGGCCGGGTCAAATCCGAGGACATGTACAAGTCCATCGACGAGGCCGTGGACAAGATTGAGAAGCAGCTCAAGCGCTACAAGGGACGCATGCGCGCCACGCAGCTGAAGGCGGCCAGCGAGTTCGCGGCTTTCCGCGTCCGCAACGATATCATCGAGGTGCCGGAGGAGCGCGAGGTGGTCGAGGAGCAGAGCGCGCAGGAGGCGGAGGCCGAGGCTTGGAGCCAGGGACCGAAGATCGTCACCTCGCACGAGATCCTGGCCGAGGCCATGACGGTCGACGAGGCGATCATGCAGATGGACCTCGCCGACTACGATTTCCGCATCTTCACCAACGTCAAGACGGGCCTGATGAACGTCCTCTACCGCCGCAAGGATGGGCACCTGGGCCTGCTTGAGGTCTCGCCAAACAAGAGCTGAACGAGAGTCGATAAGCGCGTCGGTCGGCGCGCGTCTCACTGGGCAGCGGAGCGCATCCGCTGCCTTTTTTTATGGCTGGCTGGGCAGAGACATCGGCGACCAGGAGCGAAGAGGCGCGGCGCGATAGGGGCGGAGAAGACTGCCGCGTCATGAAGGACAAAAAAATCCCCGCGCGCCTTTGGGAGGCGTTGGCGGGGAAGGGGAGCGGTCGCGTCGATATCGTCTGCGTGTGAAGGGATCAGGGCAGCGACGAGAGGAACTGCTGAAAGGCGGCGTCGGCACGGATCGGGTCAAAGGCTGAGTCTTTGGCAAGGCTGGCCTTGAGGTCGGCGTTCGCGGGCAGGAGTTTGAGCTCGCGCACGGCTGAAGCAGCGTCAGCCTGACCTGCGAAGTGGCGCGCGTAGTCGAGCCTGAGGGCGCGCTTGTCCGGATCGAGCTGCAGGGCCGCGTCGTAGAGGCCGGCAACCATCGCGGAACCGAGGAGATCGTCGCGCGCCGACTGAGAGAAGCTCAGCGCGTCCTTATGGAGGAGCTCGGCCTGCGCCTTCTTCAGCGAGCTCAGGGGCACCGAAACCATCCAGCGCGTCGCGCGATCGGATTTGACGCCTGGCGGGGGAAACCCGAGCAGCGCCACGTCGTCCAGCCGCAGATCAAAGGCCGGGTCTGAGGCGGGAATGTCGCCGAGACGCTTTTTGTCGACGAGGGTCGCGCGCACGCCAGGGCCCTTTGCGCCGCAGCCCTGCTGGCAGAGGTCGATGTCCCAGCGCGCCTGCAGGGGGAGCGCGCGTTTGAGCGTCTTCCAGTGGACGAGGAGCTGTCCCTTTTCGAAGGAGTAGCGGAACCAGCCTTCGGCGTCGGGCAGGTCGGGGGAGGGCAGTCGGTCGGCGCGGAAGAAAGCGGCGCAGGGGTGCGCTGCGGGAGCGTCAAAAAGCTGGCGCGCGCTCTGGGCGTTCAGTTGGGCAGAGGCGCTCTCGTCGAGGCGGGCGGAACCGAGCGCGTCAAAGGTCCAGTGGCCGGCGCCCTTGGGGGAGAGTGTCGCGTAGGACCAGAACGTCTCGCGGCATGAAGCCGTGGCGTTGGGGCAGGCGCGCGTCGACTCGGTGAAGAAGAGCACGCTGCCGTCCTGGAGCTGGCAAATCGGGTCGAGGGAATTCGCGGCCATGGCGGACGGGGGCAATGCCAGGGCGAGGATCGTCAGCGGGATGGCGGCGAGGCGCTTGAGTCGTCGGTGGAAGGGGCGGTGAGGCGTCATAGGCGCATCCATTTCTGTGTGAGGGGGGCGGTTGAGCGTGTGGCGTGACAGTGCGGCCATAGAGGGCCGCAGGCAGGGGCGCGGGACAAAGCCCAGCGCGATGAAGACTTCCAGCACAAAATGGCGCCTCGGCCTGGGGGGGGGCGGATCGACTGGAAGCGGGCGTCGTGGGCAGCGGGCGGAGGGGCGTGGGGGCGCTTTGCCACGGCGAAATGGGACGGTGCGCATCGCGGTTGGAGAGCGCCGCGCGCCAAGGTGGTTTTTTGTCGCTGCCAACGCGCAAAATGGTCGGTTTTCACTCTTGAAACGACCCTGGTTTGCCCCTTCCGGGACAACGGTCTCCGCTCATTGACAGCTCTGGGGGCCTGCACTAAAGCGCGCCGCTTTCTTGGGCCCGGCCCCGCTCTGGCCGCCTCTCTCCAGCCTGATCCAGCGACTCCCTCTCCTCCACACCCTCTGTGAATGGCCATGTCCTCTGCTCCCTCATCGACACCTCCCTCTTCTGCTGAGCTCGCTCAGCTTCAACAGGCCTTTGCCGCAGATCAGCTCTCTGACGCCTACCATCCACTGGCCGAAGGCTATCTGGCGCTGGGGCGCTTCATGGAGGCGATGGTCGTCTGCAAGAAGGGCGTCAAGGCGCACCCGGACAAGGCCGCGCCGCACATTCTTCTGGCGCGCATCTACGCCGAGCAGAACAAGGACAAGAAGGCGATCGAAGAGCTCAAGCTCGCGGTCGGGCTGGAGTCGGAGAACATCGAGGCGTTGCGCCTGTTGGCCGCCCAGTCCTTCAAGGCGGGCATCAACGCCGAGGGCACCGAGTATCTGTCCAAGGCCATCGCGCTCGACCCGACGGACACCGACACCATCGCCCTGTGCCGTCGCCACAAGGTCCCCGTGCCACAACCGGCTGCGCCTGAACCTGCCCCTGCGCCCGTCGCCGTGTCGCAGCCGCCCATGGCTCAGCCTATGCCGAGTCAGGCCATGCTCCCCTATGGCCAGCAGGCGACCTCTTATCCGCCGACGGGCCTTGTCCCCGCGCCGCAGCCATCGATGCCGCCCATGCCGCAGGCAGGCTTTTCCGCGCCGCCCACGGCGCTGTCGCCCTACGCGATGCCCGATTCCCTCGCCGAGGCGCCGACGATCACGCCTCATGCCCAGCGCCAGCGCCAGGATCACATGCGCGCTCAGCAGGACTACGCAGCGCTGGCCGCCAAATACAGCGACCCGGACGAGGAATACCGGACGATGATGAAGAGCGGCTCGGTCAAGAACGCTCTTTTCACGGGAGTCGCCATCGTCTTGGTGCTTCTCGGCCTGGGGGGGTTCCTGGCGTATCGCAAGCACAGCGCCGAACGTGACACCGAGATCGCCAAGCTGCTCAAGCAGATGCAGGACGAGCTCTCGCACGACAATTACGCGAGCTACAAAAAGGTCTGCGACCTCGGCGAGCGCATCACAGGGGATCTCAACCCCGACCTCTTCTCTGCCCACTCGTTCCTCTCCTACGCCTACGCGATCCGCTGGGGCGAGCATGGCGAGGGCGACCGCGCCAAGGGGCCGGCCCAGGAGCACCTGGCCAAGGCGAAGGCGTCCGGCCAGGAGCATTCATATCTGTATGCGGCGGAAGCCTACATCCACTTCTTCCAGGGTGATCCAGAGAAGGCCATCCGCGAGCTCGAAGCCAAGATCGCCGACCAGGACGCGCGCGGTCAGAACAGCACGCTCCTCCTCTCGACGCTCGGTATCCTGCAGACGCACGCGGGCAGCCTTGAGCTCGCCATCAACAACCTGCGCAAGGCGCAAATGGCGGCGCCGGCCGACTCGCGCATCTCCGCCTGGATGGGCAACGCGTATCGACGTCAGGGAGGCAACGACGTTCTGGCGGCCAATGCCTACGAGCAGGCGCTGCGCTACGAGAAAAATCACGCGGAGGCCCAGCTGGGCGTGGCGTTGATGGCGGTCGATGCGGGCAAGCCTGAGACTGCGGAAAAATACATCGAGCTGTTGCTCAAGGCAGAGCCGCCGCCCTCCAATCGGCAGCTCGCCCTGGCGCGTCTGGCCTACGCCATCATCCTCGACGGCAAGTCGAAGAAGACCGAGGCGGACAACGAGGAGCAGAAGGCTCTGGCCAGCGATCCGAACAACGGAGAGCTCTACATCATGAGGGCGAGCCGCCAGAAACGCGCTGGTGACATCAAGGGCGCGCTCGAATCGATCAACAAGGCCATCCAGCTGGAGCCGAAGCGGACTTCCTTCCAGATAGAGCTGGCCGAGACACTTCTGCAGCAGCCCAATGGCGCCAAGGAGGCGGTGCCGACGCTTGAAAAGCTCGTCCAGCAGTCTTCCAACTCCCTCAAGTTGCTCGTCCTCCTCGCCCGAGCCCAGATGCAGAGCGGCGCGCTCGACAGCGCAGACAAGACGCTCCAGAAGGCCAAGGGCAAGGCGGTCAAGAACGAGGAGAAGGCGGAAGTCTTCATCGAGCAGGGCAATCTGGCCGCCTATCGCAACAAGACCGTGCCTGCCCTGGAGTATTACGACGAGGCCATCAAGGCGGCGAGCGGCTCCAACCGTTTCAGGGCCATCGCCACGGTCCAAAAGGGCCGCCTGCACGATCGGAATGGCGAGCCCAAGAAGGCCATGGAGGCCTTTGCCGAAGCGCAGATGTATGATGCCAATCACGCGCCGGCCTTCTTCTTCCTCGGCCTTTTGCTCAGCGAGAACAAAGAGGTGAAGAACGCTGAGATCGCTCAGGAACAGCTGCAGACGTATCTGAAGCTGGCGCCCAAGGGCGAATACGCCGAGCGCGCCAAGAAGCTCCTGGAAAAGCTCTAAGCCAATAGGCTCTGGGCAAGCGCCAAGACGCTCTCCGACGGTGCTCGGCCGTCGGGCAGGGCGTCGACAACGCGACAGGACGAAACATCTCCAAAAAGCGAAAGCCCTCTGGCCGGTTGATGAGGCCTGAGGGCTTTTTTGTGGGGCGAGGCGGGGATCTCGGGGGGAAGCGCCCGTGTCGGAATTGGCTCTGGGTATGGCCAAAAGCGCCGCGGCCGGCTTCGCGGTTGTCGACGCGTTTCGTTCAGGTCGCCAGGCGGGCGCGCTCCCAGTCGTCCTGCAGTTGGCGGACGATGGTCTCGGCGTCGGCGCGCGCGCGTTCGACCTCACCGACCGGATAGGACACGGCCCCGACCACCGGATGACCTCCACCGCCGAAGCGCTCGCAGATGCGGGCCAAATCGTGGGTGCGGCGCGTCGGAAACCAGGGGTTGGAGCCGACGGAGATCTTGGCGCGGCTGGGCCCCCGGCTGACAGCCACGGTGTAGCGGGCCTCAGGGAAGAGCTCGTAGGGGATGAATTTGTTGATGCTGCCCAGCGTCTGATCTGCCACGTCGTAGAAGACGACGCCGCGATCGATGCGCGCGCGGCTGCGGACGAGTTCGACGATTTGCAGGTGGCGCTCGTAGATCGGCCCCAGGCGCGCGGCGACGTAAGGCAGGGAGACGATGTCGGCGAGGGGGCGCTCCATGAGGTCGCCGATGAGGCGTGGAATGAAGTCCGGGCCTGGGCTGGCCTCGATCACCAGCATCAGTTTGAGCGCCGGCTGCTCCAGCTGAACGGCTGTCGTGGGATCGGGAAAGAGCGCGCCGTCGATGATTTCGGCCCAGTGGATCAGCTCGGCGAGTGGCGCGGTGTCGAAACCAAAGCGCTCCTCAAGCGTGCGGGCGATGAAGCGCGTGCAGCTCTTGGCCGTCGGATCGTGGAACTTCTGTCCGCTCTTGTCGGCGCGGAAGTGGGCCTCCTCGCCGGGATTGGGGAAGCTCGACACGTGGTGATCGAACCACCAGTTGAGGCGCGCGTCGGTCGCGTAGCGGAAGTCGACGATGGCGTTGATGTCGCCGTCGAAGAGCTCGCCGGGCAGCGGTCCAGAACCGGCATGCGAGAGACCCTGGTAGGCGATGGTGTCCTGGGCCGCGAGCGCGCGCTTCTCTCGATAGAAGCGGGTGAAGACCGCCGCGCTGGCAGCGCCGTCGAAACAGCCGTCGTGGTAGAGGATTTTGAGTCTCATGGAGGGGCGCTCCGAAAAGGGGGAGGAGAGGGAGAGAAGGGGCTGGGTCAGGCGTCGAGCGCGTTGTCCAGGGCGATCCACGCGTCGAGACTGAGTTCTTCGGCGCGGGATGTGGCTTTGATGCCGGCGCGCGCGAGCGTCTCTTCGATGGAGGCGTGGACAAAGAGGTCGGGCACGAACTTGAGGGCGCCTCGAAGCATCTTGCGGCGCTGGGCAAAGGCGGCCTTGACCAGCCGGGTGAATCGCGCGCGGTCGCGGATGTGGAAGCGCTCTGTTTCGTCGAACTCGATGCGGATGACGGCCGAGTCGACCCTGGGGCTGGGGGTGAAGTGCCGCGCCGGGACTTCGAAGAGGTATTCGACCGTGGCGCAGGAGGCGAGGAGCACCGAGAGGACGCCGCAGTCGCGGCTGCCGGGCGGCGAGCTGAGGCGCTCTGCCACCTCTTTCTGCAGCAGGAAGACGGCTCGGCGGACGCTTTGGCGCTGGTCGATGAGTTCGAAGAGGATGGGACTTGTCAGCTGGTAGGGCAGGTTGCCGGCCACGACGGGACGGGCAGCGCCACTGATGGCCGCGAAGTCGATTTTGGCGGCGTTGGCGGCGTGCAGGCGGACGTTGGGCAACCTGAGGTCGCGTTCGAGGATGGCCACCAGGTCGCGATCGCGTTCGACGGCGTCGATGCGCGCGCCCGTGGCGGCGAGGTGCCGCGTGAGGTGTCCGAGCCCCGCGCCCAGTTCGACAGCGCTGTCTTCGGGCGTGAGCAGGCAACTCTGGGCGATGCGGTCGAGGATCTCGTCGTCGCCGAGGAAGCACTGCCCCCAGCTCTTTTTGGCGCGCAGGTTGTTCTGCCGCAGCAGCCCGGCTGGCGAGGTGTCGCGCTCCATCATGCGCCTAGGCCTCCTCTCCGGCGTCCGCCTCGTCGTCGATGATCTCCGCGTCGAGGATGTCGCCGTCGCAGACCTCCCCGTCGAGGATCTCCGCGTCGAGCGCCTGCTCGTTGGCCCTGAGGTCGAATTCCAGCTGCCACGACTGTCCCTTCATGCCGACGCACGCGAGCTCCAGCGTGCCGATCTCGGTGACGTGGGCGCGCAGGTGGACCGGAACGACATCGCCCTGGCCCATGCCATCGGCGACGGGCAGCGTGGCCTCCACCGGCGGCAGCTCGTCGAGCTCGTCCTCGAAATCCTCGACCACGGTTCCGACCTTGTCGTTGCGCCGCACCGTGCTGCCGAAGAGGCGGAATTGCGCGGGCTCACCGACCACCACGCCGAGGTTGTCTTCGGGCAGTTCAGCGCTCGTGCCCTCTTCCATGCCCATCGGCGCGAGGCACAGCGCCTTGCAGGGCGGCGGCATTCCCGGGACCGCGGGCATGGCCGTCTCGATGCCGACGTAATAGGCGCGCGCGGTGCCGCCACGGATGCGGATGCCCTGTCCCTGACGCACGCGACCAAAGACCGCCGCGCCCTGGGCCACGGCCAAATCGAGTTCGCCCTCGGGCAGTTCGCGCGGGGATTGGCCGCCATCGGCGCGCACCCAGGTATCGAGGAGCGCCATCACGCGGTTTTTGAGTTCGCCCGCTTTCATCACGCCGCCGTTGAAGAGCACCGCGGTCGGGTGGAGGAAGCTTTGCCCTTTGGCGCGCGCGGGCAAATCGAGCTTGTCGGCGGCGCGGGCGTGACGGGTGAGGAAGGCGGCCAGATGGCGCGTGATCGCGGCGTCGGCGGCATAGGGCAGGCCGATTGTGGTCAGGCCCATGCGACGCGGCGCGTTGGGGACGGCGTCGATGGCGACCTCGGGGAAAAATCCCTCGACGAGCGTCTGGTTGAGCGCCTCGCGCGTCAGATCGACCGAGAGCGCGCCGCCGATGAGGCTCGAACCGCGCGACGGCACCGTGATCGGCACGCGATCGAGTCCGCGATCGGCAAAGAGGCGTTCCTTGGCCACGCGCGCGCCGTGCGTCAGGGCGATGAGCTGCCAGCGATCGAGTTTTTTGCCGCGCCGGACGAGGTCCTGCTGCAGCCGTATGGCCAGGGCGAGGTCCATGTTGTCGCCGCCGAGCAGGATGTGGTCGCCGACCGCCACGCGTGAGAGCGCGAGATCCCCTTCCTGTTCGACGACGGCGATGAGGCTGAAGTCAGTGGTGCCGCCGCCCACGTCGCAGACGAGGATGAGATCGCCGACAGAGACTTCCTTTCGCCAGCGGTCGCCGAGCGCCTCGACCCAGGCGTAGAGCGCGGCCTGTGGTTCTTCGAGCAGCGCGATGTCGTTCAGTCCGGCCATGCGCGCCGCCTCGACGGTGAGCGCGCGGGCCACGGCGTCAAAGGAGGCGGGGACGGTGAGGGTGAGGACCTGGTTTTCCAGCGCGCGCGAGGGATCGCCCCGGGCCACCTCGTGGTTCCAGGCCGCTTTCAGGTGTTCGAGGTAGCGGGCCGAGGCGGTGAGCGGCGAGATCCTGGGCACATCGTCGGGCGCGCCGAGCGGCAAAAAGTCGCTGCGCCTGTCGAGCGTCGGGTGGCTGAGCCAGCTTTTGGCCGAGCTGACGAGTCTGGCGGGGGTGAGCGCACCGCGATCGCGGGCCCAGGCGCCGATGGCGAGGCTGTTGTCCGCGTCCCAGGGCAGGGCGAGCGCGCCGGGCGTCTTCTCGGAGGCGTGCGGAAAATAGAGAAACGAGGGCAACAGGGCGCGGGCGGCCACTTCGCCGCTCTGAACGAGCTGGGGGATGGCGAAGGTCCCGGGCGTCGATCGAACGTCTTGGTCCCGGGCGAGTTCGAGGCAGGCGAGCGCGGTGTGTGTCGTGCCCAGGTCGATGCCCACAGAGAAGGCGCGCGCGGCGTCGGTCTTGTCGTTGAGAGAGCTCATGTCGTGTCCGGTGAGAGCGCGCGTCTGGGAGAAGGCGGATCAATCGCCTCGCGTGGCCTCGCGCGTCGGCCTGTCTCAGCTCAGCTCCACTTCGGCGGGAGCGACGATCGAGAGGTCTTTGCCCGCGGCCACTTCCGGCAGCTTCACCTCGGTCACCTTCCAGCCGCGATGGCAGAGCTGGCCGCGAAAGGGCGCCTCGCCCGCGAGGTTGCCTGTCAGCGTCACGCTTCCCCGCGCGGCGTCGGCCTCGACCACGACCTCGCTGCCCTCGGCCTCGGTTCGCACCGGCGTGAGCGGCAGATAGGTGTCGAGCGCCTTTTTGCAGCCAGCGTGGACCGCGCGCGCGGCGGCGCCGATGTCCGCGTCGGCAAAGCCCGCGATGTTCTCCTGGAGGAAATCGATAAGCCGTCCCTCGCGCTGGAGGATGGCCAGCAGGTGAAGCGCGTCCTTGCCCGGTTGGGCGCCCGTCGCCTTGGTCGCGCCCGCTTCGTCGCCTCCTGCCGCCTCATTCCCGGCATGGGCGAGCGCGGGCGATTGGGCGGTCTGACGCAACGCCTGAAAGCGCTCGGCACAGTCGCGCCGGAAGAGGACAGAGAAGAAGGCGATGAAGGCCAGACAGAAGCGCTGCGGGAAGTTCATGGGCGGGCGTCCTCTCGGGCCTTGGGCCCAGAAAAAAGGCCGCGCCCCTTAGCGCCAGCCGCAGGCGTTCGCCACAGAAAGCGCGCGCCGCCTCCGCGATTTCCGCCGTCTTTTTCCACGCGCCTTTAACCCTCGCCTTCGCCCGCTTCAGGCGCGCGTTTCGACGGGATCGAGCGGGGCCATCAGCGCGTCGAGGAGGGGGGCGTGGGGCATGAGTTCGGCCGCGCCGCGTCGCAGGATGGCGTTCAGGCCGCGATCGGTCGGGATGAGGTCGAGCGGTCCGGGCGGCCGTTTGAAGGCGTGGCGCACGTGCGCGAAGGCCATGCTGCGGTGGACCTGTGGCGCGACGAGCGACTGCAACGCGAGGAAGGGCGAGGTGAGCTTGGGCGCGAAGCAGTCGAGGGCCAGGACGCAGGCGTTGCGCGTGCCGATTTTGCCGCTCTGGATGGCGAGGAAGGCGCCTTTGGCCGGGACGTTGTCGACGAGCGCGCCGTCGCACAGGCGGAAAATTCCCCGCGCCCGCACCAGATCCCGCAGCGCCGCGTGACGCGTCACAGCCTCGGGCGGAATGTCGAACTGCAGAGCGCCGGGCAGGGCCGCCGAAAACCCCGCCGCGTCAAAGGCGTCGATGCCTTCGCTGCCGCGATCGAGCCCGAAGTAGACCGCCTGCAGCCGCTCCGAGACCTGGAAGAGCTCGATGAAGGCGCCGATCACGCCCGGGACAGCGCGCGCCAGAGAGCGCGGGTGCTTCAGGTCGATGCCGCGGATCATGCGCGCGTATTCCTCCATCGGACGCGGCAGGGCGCCGGCGCGGATGCCAGTGGCGGCGAGGACGACCGGAACGCTGAGCGCGTCGAGCGGCAGGGGCGGCGCGTTCGGATCAGGCGTGAAAAACGGCGCGATCGACTCGCGCAGGCACAGCCGCATGGCGCCGGGCAGACCAAAGTGCGCTTCCATCGAGGGCGCGCCCAAAAGCCGCGGCAGCGACAAGGCCCTGAGGATGGCCAGGCTCTCGGCGCTGTTCCAGTCCGGCCGCCGCGCGCGGAAGAGCGCGTAGAGGGCGCCGATGCTCGTTCCGGCGATGAGTCTTGGCCTGAGGCCGCGCCGCGCGAGGAAGTCGAGCGCCCCCAGGTAGATGTGCCCCGAGCCGCCGCCGCCACCGAGCGCGATGACCAGCGATTTTTGGTGGACCTCGCGCCTGAGGATGTCCAGCGGCAGCCGATGCTGCGCCGCCGCCTTCAGTCGACTCCAGGTCAGCCGTGTCTTGGGTCTGAGGATGGCTGTGAGCGCGCGCAGTCCGTCGAAATCCATCCGCTCAAGCGCCCGCGCGCCGACGCCGCAGTCGGCAAAGGCCCTGAGCGCCACCTCTCGCAGCGGCGCGGTGATCTCCCGCGCGTCCAAATCGCCCTCTGGACCGGAGAGGGTGTGCAACTTGGCCAGACAGGCCGCCTCGCGCAGCGTTCGCGCCGTCAACGGGTCGATTCGCTCCGGCCTCTCAATCGTCGCCAGGCACAGGTCGACCTCGCACTGTTCGAGCGCGCTCACCTGACTCAGGAGCTCGGGCGGTGGCAGCGTTGGCGGCAGGGGCATGTCTCTCTCCGGTTGTCGGTCCGTCGGTCGGTTGGTGTTGGTGGTGCTTTCGTCGTTCGGCGTCCGTCGCCAGGCGCGCCGGCACGGGCGCTTCAGACTCAAAAAAGCGGCCGTGGGATGCCTTCCACGACCGCCTCGTTCACGCGCTTCAGCGTTGGTTTGGCCTCAGACGCCCGCCGCCCTGAACGCCGCCGAGACCATGGCCTTGGCCTCCTCCTGCAGCTGGGTCAGGTGCGCGGCGCCCTTAAAGCTCTCCGCGTAGATCTTGTAGACATCCTCGGTCCCCGACGGTCGCGCGGCGAACCAGCCATTCTCGGTGACGACCTTCAGCCCGCCGATGGAAGCGCCATTGCCCGGCGCCCGGGTCAGCTTGGCGGTGATGGCTTCACCCGCCAGGCTCTCGGCCGCGACCATGTCCGGCGTCAGGTTCGAGAGCACCTTCTTCTGTTCGGGCGTGGCCGCCGCGTCGATGCGCTCATAAATCGGCGCGCCAAACTTCTCGGTCAGCTCGCAGTAGCGCTGCGAGGGCGTCTTGCCGGTCCTGGCCGTGATCTCCGCCGCCAGCAGGTCGAGGATGATGCCGTCCTTGTCCGTGGTCCACGCCGTGCCGTCGAACCTGAGGAAACTCGCGCCCGCGCTCTCCTCGCCGCCAAAGCCGTAGGCGCCGCTGACCAGCCCGTCGACAAACCACTTGAAGCCGACCGGCACCTCGCACAGCCGCCGCCCGATGGCGCCCGCCACGCGGTCGATGATCGCGCTCGACACCAGCGTCTTGCCCACCGCCGCCTCCGAGGACCAGCCCGGCCTGTTCTGGAACAGGTAGTCGATGGCCACCGCCAGATAGTGGTTGGGGTTCATCAGGCCGCCGTCGCGCGTGACGATGCCGTGGCGGTCGTAGTCGGGGTCGTTGCCAAAGGCGATGTCGAAGCGGTCCTTGAGCTCGATCAGCCCGGCCATGGCCTTGGGCGAGGAGCAGTCCATGCGGATCTTGCCGTCGCGATCGACGCGCATGAAGCCAAACGTCGGGTCGACGCTCTCGCGCACCAGCGTCATGTCGAGGCCGTAGCGCTCGGCGATGGGGCGCCAGAAGTGGACGCCGGAACCGCCCATGGGATCGACGCCGATCTTCAGGCCCGAGTCGCGGATGGCGGCCATGTCGACCACGTTCGCCAGGTCCTCGACATAGGGCGTGACGTAGTCGTGAAAGCGCGTCGTGCTCGCGGCCATGGCGCGGGCGAAGTCGATCCTTTTCACGCCGTCGAGGTCCCTTTCGAGCAGCGCGTTGGCCCGATCCTCGATGACGCGCGTCACCTGGGTGTCGGCCGGACCGCCGTGCGGCGGGTTGTATTTGAAGCCACCGTTGTCGGGCGGGTTGTGCGAGGGCGTGATGACGATGCCATCGGCCAGATGCTCGGTCCGCCCGCGGTTGTAGGTGAGGATGGCGTGCGAGACGACTGGTGTGGGCGTGTAGCCAAACCCCTCCTGAACGCGCAGCTCGACGCCATTGGCCGCCAGGACCTCGATCGCTGTCGTGAGCGCCGGTTCCGAGAGCGCGTGCGTGTCCATGCCGATGAAGAGCGGCCCGTCGATCTTCTGCGCGGCGCGGTAGTCGGCCACGGCCTGGGCGATGGCCAGGATGTGCCGCTCGTTAAAGCTCTGCCTGGTCGAGACGCCGCGATGCCCCGACGTGCCAAAGGCGACGCGCTGCTCTCGCAGGCTCGGGTCTGGTCGGCCGGTGAAGTAGGCGGTGATGAGGCGCGGGATGTTGCACTTCAGCGATTCCGGGACAGGCTGTCCGGCGAGGGGATGGCTCATGGTGTCTGGCTCCTTGTGGGGTGAGGTGTGAGATGGAACGGGGATGGCCTTTGGTCGCGGCCAGGGGATCAAACAGCGGCGGGCGGATCAATGCTCCCGCGCGGTGGTGCCGGTGCGCGGGCGGGGGCTTGCCCGAAACAGCGCCTCTTTATAAGCCGCGCGCCATTTCAGGCGCCTGTTCGAAGTGCTTTGTCGTTTTCAGGGAAGGGGAGGGGAGGAAGGGCGCGTCAACGCGGTTGACGCTTGTTTTGAATCTCGCCGCCACGCGCCACACCAAATCGCGGGCCCGGACGCGCCTTTGTTCAAAATCCTCCAATTCCCAAAAATAAAAGCCGGCCATTCGTCCCGCGCCGCCAGATTTGGTTTCATCAAACACGCGGATTTAAATTTTAAATAAATCCGCTTGACCCAAAAGAAGAGAATGTTTTTCAAAATCACCCCCTCGGGGGGATAACCCAAACGGTGGCCATTCAACAACCATGGAGGTCACCTCATGAAAAAGAAGACGTTTTTCCTGATCGCGCTTTTCCTCGGCATGCTCCTGGCCTTTCCCGTCATTGGCTGTGGCGGCGACGAAGGCGGCAGCGAAAACAGCGGCAATAACAATGGCGGAAACAATGGCGACGACGAGTCCGCCTTCACCGCCGACAATTGGCAGAGCACCCTCGCGGACAAATACGGCTTTACGCTGACTGTGCCCGAGGGCTGGACATTCAAAGAGGGAAAACGCCAGACCGATATTTCCGATTCGGTGCAGTTTACCATCGAGTCCGACGATTTCGACACCGCTTCCACGGCGTTTATCCAGCACGTCTTTGATCTGACAGCCGAGGTTTCCGACGAGTATGGCAATTTCGAAAATATGGAAAACGGCCTGCCCGTCACCATTACCGATGTCCCGGACATCATGGGCGTCATGATGCCAATTTGGAAATTCACCAGCGGCGGCGATATTATCCAAATCGACATCGGAACCTCCGCTTCCAGCCAAATGGCGCAGATCTACCTCGTCAAAACGGGCGCCAAGACCTGGTAATCGCGCGTTTGAAACGCGCCGTCGTTAAAATCGTCTGAACAAAGCAAAAAACGCTTGACACAGAAGAGAAGAATGGGTTTCAAAATTGCCCCCTCGGGGATATAGCCCAAAAAAGGTGGCCATCAAAAAAAGGTGGCCATCAAAAAAAGGTGGCCATCAAAAAAAGGTGGCCATCAAAAAAAGGTGGCCATCAAAAAAAGGTGGCCATCAAAA
>JAFVYB010000058.1 GCA_017500825.1 Myxococcaceae bacterium
GAAAATACCGGTCATCGCAAGGTGCTTAGGGCGACGGCAGCCTTTTGTCCCGCCCCGAATCCGAGCTAACGCGCAAACGCTAAAAATTAAATCGAGCAAACGCCGCTCGTCTGAGGGGCGGGTAAGGAAAAAGGGGAGCCGCGAGGGGGGAAACAACCATTGGTTTTTCCCCCTCGTGAATTGAGGACACTATTGGTGGGCCGGACGCGCTCACGGTCCGCGCTTCCCGAGCGGTAAATCGGAGCTCCCATAAAATGTTTTTAAAATAATCCGCGCTTTTCGAACGGTTTCTTGAAATGATCATTTTCACAAAAACATAAAATCCCCAAAATACTACTGGGCCACTTCGATACAGGCATCGCGCACAAACTCACCGCTCTTGCCACTCTCGTCGACAATAAACTTGTCGCTGCCTGCATATGTGCGCGTTTCAGGATCAAAGTCACCAAAAACACCTCCCTCATAGTGACCGCTCGTCTCTGTATCCCAAACCCATTGCCCCGCATCGCAAATCCAGCGGTTGGGGTTATTGATACAGCTCATTGGATTGTCAAAATTATCAGCATAGTTATGACAAATCCACGATTCATGGTCATGAGGTCGACACATGGAAGTCGGCAGTCCGGTATTGCGCCGAATGCGTCCAGCCACTGCCTTAAACACACGTCCGCTGTTTTCTTCGTCGCAATTCATACAATCATTCAACGCGCCCGTCAGCTCACCCCCCGCGATATGGTGCGGCGCTTCTAAAAGAGCCACACATGTATTCTGGCAAACTTTTCGCGTATATATTGAATTCCAAAACCAAGCCCAGGTGCAGTCCTCGTCAAAACCAATGTCTCGAATACACTGGCGCGCGCGATCTTCGCGCTCACGTTCTGTTCCATCATTGCCGAGCAAGACCATCGCGCATTCGCGCACGAGCACTGTCAATTCAGGTTTTTCCATATAGACGGCGAGATTTTGCATCGTCGAACAAAAACCGCAATTATCCTTATGCGTGACACGCGCGCCATCTGTTTCAGCAGCAGACCAGCTCTCATATGTCTGAAGCGTGTATTCGCCATTTTCCAATAATTTGAGACCACATACGCGCTCATTATTTTCACTGAGTAATGAGGTGACACCGTCATTCTGCGCCGTAGCCTCAATCTCATAAGGCGAGGTCGTGCCATCGGTAATCGCCGAATAATAGTCGCTATAGGTGGCACCGCCGACTGAGACACTGTGGCGATAGGGAAACTCGCTTTTATGTGGCGAATTCTCCGCCAAACGCATTGTTTTGATCTTGTCAATTTCAGCTGTGGTGTAGACGCCGGTGAACACGCCACCCTTGCTTTCATCCTCGATTTCCGGGCGGCATTTTTCGGTCGACAAGCCTGTTCGCGGATAAATCACACCATAGAGGACATTTTGTCTCGCGTAATCGAGCTGGTCTTGTGAGGGGGCGTTTTCCGAATTGTTGTCGGCGTTCGCATCGCCTTCATCGTCGTCGACTGCCGAATTATTCGCGCCACAGGCATACAGACCAGCGCTGAGAAAGGCACAGAGC
The DNA here is from genome assembly GCA_017500825.1 of Myxococcaceae bacterium. Lineage (GTDB taxonomy): Bacteria > Myxococcota > Myxococcia > Myxococcales > UBA5297 > UBA1203. The sequence goes on from JAFVYB010000058.1 coordinate 1,553, forward strand.
GCGGCGAAACCAAACCCAAAACGCATTGTTTTCATGACATTCTCCTGGGATTAAGGGAACGAGGGAGCGTTTTGCTCGAATGAAGCCGCTGCTCTTTGCAGGCGAACACTTAAAAGCGCAACTTTTTTCTTGTTTCAGTCCCATGAATGCATAAACAATAGATATAGTTCGAATCGACCCATTTCATGAACTAAATCGACCGATACTTTTAAAACACAAACACCAGAGGACCTTATATAAAACGCAATCAGATCAAAAAATCCAATTCAGAAACAAACTTCAAAACAAACATCCACACCGTGGCTCAACCCGACAGAACATACTTCCCCAATAAAGTTCTCCACTATGCGTCCGTCGTTCCATAAATCATTAAATTCCTCTGTTGAAACGATTTATCTGACAACTGGAAAGACAGCGGGCTAACTTCATTCGCCAAACAGTCTCATCTGACGCAAAACTGACCAGAAAAAACTTAGTCAACCCAAAAACATCTCCCCAATAAAGAACGCACAACAAACATAAAAAATAAAAAACATCAATCATAACAACTCAAACGAAAAACCCCGGTCGGAGTCGAACTCCACCGGGGCTAAAAATCTCTTGTCGCAGCAGACCGAGATCAAAAATTAATTTTTAATGAGCGGGAAACGGGGGTCGAACCCGCGACATTCAGCTTGGAAGGCTGACGCTCTACCATCTGAGCTATTCCCGCCTAATGCCCTGGCAACATTCAATAGAATCGCAAAACAATCTTCATTTACCGCGATGAGCGGGAAACGGGAATCGAACCCGCGACATTCAGCTTGGGAAGCTGACGCTCTACCATCTGAGCTATTCCCGCTTAATTCGCCGTGACCGCGATTTCTACTGTTTGTGTGGACGGGGGTGGATTCGAACCACCGAAGTCATCGACGACAGATTTACAGTCTGTTCCCTTTGGCCACTCGGGAACCCGTCCTTGATTACTGCTAAAGAGCAAAGCCGGCGGCGGGAATCGAACCCACGACCCTCTGTTTACAAGACAGACGCTCTACCTGCTGAGCTACGCCGACGGCACAAAAAACTTTCGGTCGCTGCCGAAAGCGCGGCGCCTTTTAGTGATCTCGCACTTGGCTGTCAATCAATTTTTCCGCACTTTTTCGCTTTTTTTTAGGAGGGAGGCTTTAGGAGGGCAGAGGAACGTGAGACGACGCGCGCTCCTCCCCAGACGACCTCTCAGCGCATCGTTCAGCCAAGGCCACCGTTGATGCCGAGCACCTGTCCTGTGATGTAGCCAGCCTCTTCGCTCGCGAGAAAAGCGACGAGCGCGGCAACTTCCTCCGGCCTGCCCAAACGGCGCATGGGGACGCGTTCGAGGATTTTGTCGATGGGCGCGTCCTGAATCATTTCGGTCTCGATCAGACCGGGGGCCACTGCGTTGACCGTGATGTTGCGGCGCGCCACTTCGAGCGCCAGTGCCTTGGTCGCGCCGATGAGGCCTGCCTTGGCCGCCGAGTAGTTCACCTGGCCGCGGTTGCCTGCCACGCCAGAATACGAGGCGATGTTGACGATGCGCCCGAAGCGCTGCCGCACCATGGGCATCAGCAGGGGACGCGTCACGTTGTAGAAGCCGTCGAGTGTGGTCCGCGTCACTGTCTCCCACTCGTCCTGCTTCATCACGGGAAAGCTGTTGTCGCGCGCGATGCCCGCGTTGTTGACCACGATACCGATCGGGCCCTTGCCGTCTTCGAGGAGGGTGTTCATGGCCGCCGCGCTCGCATCCGCGTCAGCCACATCAAAAGGGCAGAGCGTCACCTCTACGCCCAAGGCCTCGATACGCGCGCGAACCTCCTCTGCAGCGGCCTGATTGCTGCGGAAATTCAGGATGATGGGATGACCGGCCTGGGCCAACCTCAGCGCGATGGCCGCACCAATGCCGCGGCTGCCGCCCGTGACGAATGCTCTCGTCTTCATGATGGATTCCTTTCGGTTGGTAAGTTTTGGGGCGCCTGTTCAAAGGGACGCGGGCGCAGGTGTCACCCGCGGCCCGGCAGGACATGTTCCCGATTGCAAAAGACGTTCAGAGTGGCGCTGGCCACGACCTCGCCACCGCGACGGACAGCGCACTGAAAGACGCCGAGCTCGTCCTCGCCAAAGAGGCGCTCGACATCGACCAAGAGCTCGTCGCCAACGCTGAAGTGATCGACGCCGAGCTCAAGCGTGCGCGTCCCGAGGAGGTAGCCGACCTGAATGGGGTGCTTTCTCGCGTGGGCGATGACGCCGGTAAGCAGCCCGATCGACTGGGCCATGTATTCGATGGCCACGAGCGCCGACACGCGACCGTCTTCAACGAGAGGTGAGTCCTCGCGGAGGATGACGCGACCGGTGGCCTTCTCGCCGCTGAAGGAGATGAGCTCGTCAAGAAGGATCATCGGGGCAGAGTGCGGCAAGAGCACTGCGGGCGGGGGAAATGCGCTCATGGGTTGTCGCCTCCTGGTTCGTTTGCGGAGCTGTCATCGTCGGGCAGCTCATGAAGGTGATGGAGGAAAGCAAGCGCCGCGATCAGGGGGTGACCGAAGAAGGGGCGCAGGGGCCCGGGCAAGTCGTCGGCACGCGCGGCGTCGCGGTGACGGGCGCAGGTGGCGGCGATGGTGTCGAGTGAAAGGCGGCGCGGCTGAATTGGCAGTTCGGGATCGATCGCGGCGTCGGCTGCGAGATGGAAAGCCACAGCGAGCAGCGGCCAGTGGGGACTCGGCGCAAAGGGCGCGGGCGGCGGCTCGTCAAGGCAGACGAGCAGGAGATCTCCGCCGTGCGTGGCCAGATAGGCGGCCGCCTCGACAAAACCCATGGTCACAGTCTCGGGGCCAGCGGCGATGGCCGTTGAAAAAGACTTGTTGCCAAGCGCGATCGAGGCCGTTCCGGAGGCGGTGTTGTGGACGCTGTTATGAAAGCGCGTGGGCGAAGGCATGCCGTCGCCGCGCATCATCTCGAGAAGGGCGATCGTGTTGTCGATCTCCCCATAGGCCGAGGCCCAGATGGTGGGAGAGGTGGCGAGATTGGCCCCCCCCATGCGCGCGGCTTCGCTCAAAGCTTCAACGCCGGCGCGTGTGAGCAGGCTGGAACGGCGACGCAGCGTGGCGGGCAGACAGGTGGCTGGTGGCGTTTTGACCTCGGGATCAGGCGCTTCGCCACAGAGAAAGGCGCCGACGCCTGAAAAGCCGGGCGACCACAGCCCAAGGCCCTTGAGGAGGAGCGGCGGGGGATTCGTCATCAAGGGACACTCCCTAATTGGGCGCGCGCGGGCCCTGTCGAAAAAGGGGCGCGGCTCTTAGTCGTCGAGCCTGACCGCGTCAATGGCGACCAGAGATGCCTCGACTGGCTGTCCGCCCATTCAGCGAGCACAGCTTTTCGATGCAAAAAAAGCCGGGCGTGAATTGCTCCTTGCCCTAGAGTCTTCCGCCTTTCCCGTGTCGGACACTCAACATCCGACGCATTCCCCGAGGCAAAACATGGCCAAAAACTTCGTCCTGGACACCAACGTCCTGCTTCACGACCCGCAGGCGCTCTTCGCATTTGGCGACAACACCGTGATCATCCCGATCTACGTCATTGAGGAGATCGACACGTTCAAGAAGGACCTGAATGAGCTGGGCCGCAACGCCCGCCAGGTGGCGCGCTATCTCGACAGCTTCCGCGCCCAGGGGAGTCTTGGAGACGGTGTGAAGCTGCCCAACGGCGGCGTGCTCAAGGTGGCATTCACCAAGCGCACCATCCCGCCCGAAATGCTCAGCGTGCACTCGATGGACAACAAGATCATGGCCGTGGCGCTGGAGGCGCGCGACTCGCATCCCAACATGCCGGCCATCTTCGTCACCAAGGACGCCAACCTGCGCATCCGCGCCGACGCGCTGGGGCTGACCTCGGTGGACTTTGAGGGTGATGAAAAGATCGCCGTCGACGACCTCTACACGGGCTACGCCGAGGTCATGGTCTCAGGCGAGCTCATCAACGCCTTTTACGAAAAGGGCGAATGCGAGCTGGAACTCGAAGGCCACGCGCCCAACCAGTTCCTCATCCTCAAAAATGAAGCCAATCCCTCGCAGACAGCGCTCGCCAAGTTCGCGCCCGGCAAGGGACCAAACAAGATCGCGCCGGTCGCCCGTCTCAAGGACGGCGTCTGGGGCATCCGCCCGCGCAACATGGAGCAAAGCTTCGCGCTCGACGTGCTGCTCAACGACGACATCAAGCTGGTGACGCTCGTCGGCAAGGCTGGCACTGGCAAAACGCTGCTCGCCATCGCCGGTGGTCTGCAGCGCACCATGGAGGCGCAGGTCTTCAGCAAGCTGCTCGTCTCGCGCCCCATCTTCCCGCTCGGCAAGGACATCGGCTTTTTGCCCGGCGACGTGGAGCAGAAGCTCAATCCGTGGATGCAGCCCATCTTCGACAACGTCGAATTCCTGATGAACCTCTCACGCGCCGACAAGAAACGCGGGCGCGGCTACCACGAACTCATCGACCTCGGCGTGTTGGCCATCGAGCCTCTGACCTACATTCGCGGTCGCTCCATCCCGAACCAGTTCATCATCGTGGACGAAGCGCAGAACCTCACGCCTCACGAGGTCAAGACGATCATCACGCGCGCTGGCGACAACACGAAGATCATCCTCACCGGCGACCCATACCAAATCGACAACCCCTATCTGGACTCGATGAACAACGGCCTGATCCACGTGCTCAACCGCTTCCGTAACGAGAAGATCGCCGGGCACGTCACCCTGACAAAGGGCGAGCGCAGCCTGTTGGCCGAATGCGCCTCCAACGTCCTCTGAGCGCGCCCTCTCAACTCATCCGCGACGCGTCCGACCCCTCTTGGTCGGGCGCGTTTTTTTTGGGGGAGGGGACACACGCCATCCAGAGGCACAGTCAGTGCGCCGCGGCTTGCATCACGGGCGCTTCGCTCCCTCGCCAGCGCCAACGCCCGACGCCATTGGCGCGGACGCCTCCCCTGCCCCGCCCTGTTCCCCAGTCGCTTTGGCCAACACCGCTGCGCGGCGCGCATACTCGGCGAGCACCTTGGGCACGTAGAACTCGGTCTCGCCATTGACCGGAACGCGGTTGCCCACATTGCCCGGACCGGCGTTGTAGGCGGCGAGCGCCAGCGAGAGGTCTTTGAATCGGGCGATCTGTCGCGCCAGGTAACGCGCGCTGCCGTCGATGGCCTCAACCGGGTCAAAGGGATCGCGGACGCCCATCATCCTGGCTGTGGCTGGCATCAGCTGGCCCGGTCCCATGGCGCCCGCGCGCGAGATGCGGTGAACGCGACTGCCCGACTCGATGTGGATCAGCGCCGCCAAAAGGCCGCGAGGCAGATGATGGCGCGCCTCTGCCTGGGCGACGATCTCGTCGAGACGATCGGGGTGACCGCGCTGAAGGCAGGTGGGCAGATGACGCGCGTAGGCCTGGAGCGCGGCCCACTTCTCCTTCAAAAAATACGGCGAGAGCGGAAAGACGGGCGTCTGGCCAACGAGGGAGACGGCACCGTTGAGCGAGGCGATGGGGCCGAGCGTGAGAACGACGAGGAGCGCGACCAGCTTGAATTTCGCGCTGCGGCGCCTTTTGGCGCGGGATTTCGAGCGACGCTTGGCCATGGGGAGGCCCTCTTTGGCAGAGAAGGCCGTCGAAGAGCGCAAAAACTTTCGCCAAACGCGATGGCGCCAGTCGACGCGTTCACACCTCGCCGGAATCCTCGTTTTCATCGGTCGAGGGCGATCGATGCGACTCCTCGAAGCGAAATTGCCTCAGGGCGCGGGCCGCCTCCTCGTCCTCCAACGCTCGCTCCGCCGCGCAATCTGGCCCCGACGCGTCGCACGCCACATCGCCGGGAGAAGCGATTGTGTAGACGGCGCTCGTCAGCGGGCTCAGGGCAAAGAAGATCTCGTTCGACAGCGTGGGCGCGGCAAAGAGCAGACGACGGGGCATCATGCGGCGGGCAGAGGCCAGTGCGACGCGCGCGGTGGGGAGCGTTGAGAGGCCGTCGCTGACGAGGATGATCGTGCGCGCGTAGAGATCCGGCAGAGGGCTGCCGCTGCGATACAGGCCAATGCGGCGCTCAATCTGGAGCAAGGCGCGGTCGGTGCAGAGATCGAGGGCGCTCTCCGAGACCTGCTGTTCGCGCACGGCCACAAGGTCGAGGAAAAAATCGCCGCGCTCGGACATGGCGCCAATCGCCATCTTTCGACCGCCCAAGAGGCACAGCTCGCTCGTGATCAACACTTCCAAGGGCAAATCGAGCCGTCGGGCGAGCTCGATGCCGAGGGGAACGCCGCGAGGCACCAGCGCCAAAAGACTCGCCGTCTCATCGCGAAACGGCGCCAGCACGCTGGCCAGCTTTGCCCCTGCCTCGGTCCGCGGATTGAGTGACATCGCGACGCGCTCCTGAGTGCCACGCCCGCGGGAACTCCGCCGACGGCCCGGCGCTGCCTGAGGCGATCAACGTGGCGACGCGCGCGCGCTTTGGACAGCCCCAGCCTGGTCTTCCCCGACTCGGCTCCCCTGCCCTTCCCTCCCGACTCAGATACGCAGCGACGCCAGCACCGCCTCGTCGTCATGCGGCGCCACCTCCCGCAGCTCGACAGCGCCCGTCACATCCCGCCACTCGACACGCACGCGCGCCTGCACTCTGCCCTGCCCATAACGGGCGACGATGGCGGAAATCCAACGCCGCGCCTCCTCGTCCGGCGCACCTTCGACGAGCGCCAAAGGTCCATTGACCCCGATCGCCTCGACGGCATGACGCCCCCCGATAAAGCGACGAAAGGCCACACTCTCGGTCTCGTTGCGCGCGACGATCAGCTTGACCTCGCCGAGGCGGAAATGACGCCCCATCGCGAGCAGCAAGACCTCTTCTTCCGCCAGGTTGCGTTCAGGACGACGGGCCATGAGGTCGTGGAAGCGGCGGCCGAAACTCTCGTCGGTCAGGTAACAGCAGCCGCCGGCGGGCTGCGGGTAGTCGGTCAGCCCCAGCTCTTTGGCCAGCGCCATCTGCGAGGCGCGCGAACGGCCGCGAAAATCAAACAGGCGTTCGCGATCGAGCAGCCCCTCCAGCTCGGGAATGGTCGGTTCGAGCAACTTGGCCGAAAGCGGTCGCACAAGGCGCCCTGTCAGTCCGCTGTCGCGCTCGACGATGCGCAAGGTGTCGCGCCGCTGGCTCTTGGGCCGCTGCCCCAGCACCTCGCCGGTGAAGACAAAGCTCGCGCCCCACGCTTCCATCAGCGCCTTGGCCTTCTTGAACATGAAGATGCGGCAGTCGACGCAGGGGTTGGCGTTGGCGCCGTAGCCGTAGCGGGGATGGGTGATGAGGTGCAGGTAGTCGGGCCCCGAGATGTCGATGAACTCCATCTCCATCTCCAAATTCGCGGCCGCGCCCAAAGCCTCGTTGGCCGGGATGGAACCGTCGCGGCGGCGGCGCCCCAATCTGCGCTGCGTCTCGACGATGCACAGGCCTGTGTAGAAGTTGACCGCGCGCACCTCGATCCCCTGGGCGCGAATCACGGCGTGGGCCAGCATCGAGTCGAGTCCACCGGAGAGGAGCCCAATGGCGCGCACGGGTTTCTTGTCGACTTTGGTCGCCGCGTCTAACGCTCGCGCTTTGGTCGCCGTCACATCGCTGTCAGTCATGTCGTCCGCTCTTTCTTTTGCACCCAGGCCGTGAAGCGCTCCGGCTCAACGCGGGTGGCGATCAGGGTATGGCGCGCCGCCTTGCAGAAGGCTGTCAGATCGCCGGGCGTGCCCGGATCGGTCGAGATGAGCTCGACGATGGCTCCGGGCGAGAGTTCCTTAAGCGCTGCCGACAACCGCGCGATCGGCATGGGGCAGAAGAGCCCCGAGGCGTCCACCACACAGGCGATGTCACCGTCGCTCGGCCGCTCACCCATCCGACGAGCCTCGCGCGCGCGGCGTTCCCTGTGACACGGGCACCTCTTCGTCGATCTCCAGCGACAACAGCTCTGGCGGCGGCCTCGGCGGCACCAGAGGCGTCGGCACACGGGAAAACCTCGTCTGGGCGGCCAGCCGCTTCCTGATGAGGTAGCTCTCCGCGTCGCGCTTCATCGAGATGAACGTGCGCAAAAAATCCTGGCGGCAGTCGCTCGGGACATCGCCAAAGACGCCGTTGTCGAAATACGGGCACTGGGCGCAGCGCTCAAAGAGGGCGACAAAACGCGCGTGCGTCTCTCGGGAGGCATGGCCGCGCGCAAAATCCCGCTCATTGAGCTGGCGCAAGATGTCCAGATGACTTGCCGAGAGGCACATGCAGACCTCGAACGAGTGACTGGCCGGACAGCTGAAGCCCCAAGTCGCTCGGCCCGAAAAAAGGCGCGCCGTGTATCAAAAATGTTCGCCTGGACAACCGCGATTCGCGCCGCGACACGCCTCCAACCGAGGCCATCCGGCGGGCGTTGAACCTGGCAAATCGCCCCCACGACGCGCGTCAATACAGCCCGGGATCACCTTCATCCGGCCGCGTCTTGAAGCGCCGATGCACCCAAAACCACTGCTCCGGATGGCGCCGCACATGCCGTTCCAGCCGTTCGTTGAGCATGGCCGTGAAGTCGCGGATGTCCTCCTGAACGTCCTCGTGTTCACGCGCCACGGTAAAGGGGCCCTCGATATTGAGCCGATAGCGGCCGCGCGCGGTGCGTTCGAGCAGGGCCAGATAGACGGGCGCCTCGGTCGTGAGCGCCACCTTGGCCGGCGCCGGTGTGGTCGACGATTCAACGCCAAAGAACGGCACAAAGATGGCCCGCCGCCGGATCATGTTCTGGTCGATGAGCAGCGCCAAAACATCGCCGCGCCGCACCGCGTCGAAGAGGTTCTGCCAGCCCTTGTGAATCTCGCGCACACCAGCCAGCTCGCGCGTCTTGACCCAGGCCGCGTTGGCCCGCCCCTTCAGCGCCTTGGTCAGGATGGTGATGGGCACACCGCGCCGCCCAGCCCACACGCCAAAGAGCTCAAAATTGCCGAAATGCGCCGTGGCAATGACGAGGCCCTGGCCCGCCTCGATCAGCGGCCGGACCTTCTCGTAGTCGGCGTCGTCGACCATCGAGAAGAGCTCCTCGTCCGACATCTTGGGGCTGCGCAGGAAGTCAGCGGCGCACTCCCCCAAGTGCAGGTAGTTGGCGAGCACCAGGGCGTCGCGCTCCTTGTCGCTTATCTTTGGAAAGGCGATCGCCACGCTGCGACGGGCCACTTGGCGGCGAATGCCGAACGCGTGCGCCAATCGCGCGAGCATCCGCAACAGGCAGCGCAACACGTCGGCGGGCAGCGCGTGAAAGAGCCAAAAGAGAAGGTTCATCGCCCCAGCACCTCGTCGAGCAGCGCCTCTCCAGCCACGATCTCGAGGTCGATGTGGACCACGCGCCAAACAGCGCCTTCCAGCTGCGCCGATTCGCCCAGACACTCGCGGATTTTGGCCGCGTCCTTGGCCGTGATGGCGATGGCCTCTGCCCCGAATGACCGCGCCTTTGACGCGACGACTTCCAAATCCGCGCGCGTAAAGGCGTGGTGATCGGCAAACAGCGCCTCGCCGATGAGCGTCACCCCCTGCAGCGCGGCGAGCGTTCGGCGAAACGACTCGGGACGCGCCAGGCCGCAGGCCCAAAAGACGCGCTTTCCACGGAGCGCATCCTTTCCCAAAGACGCGCCCGCCAAATCGCAGATGTCACTGACGCGCGTGGCCGAACACACCGGCGCTCGACCGGTCATGGCTTCGAGCTCACTCGCCAGCCGCGCCACCTCGTCCGCGTCCGCCCCCTCGACCTTGGTGATCCAGGCGAGGTCCGCGTGCCTCATGGCCGACTTGGACTCGCGCAGAGGACCGCGCGGCATCACATGCCCATTGCCAAAGGGATTGGTGGCGTCGACGAGAACGATGTCGAGGTCGCGCGCCAGCCGCAGGTGCTGAAACCCATCGTCGAGCACGATCACCTCTGCGCCAAAGCGCTCGATGGCCATCTCGGCAATCACCGCCCGATCCGGCCCAACCAGCACCGGCACCCCGGGCAAAGCCCTGGCCAGCACCATCGGCTCATCCCCGCCCTGCGACGCCGAGACGAGAATCTTATGCCCGTCACTGACCACGAGCGGCTGATTTCCCTGACGCCCATAGCCGCGCGAGAGCACCGCCACGCGACGACCTTGAGCGATCAAACGTCGCGCCAAAGCGATCGTCACCGGCGTCTTGCCCGCACCGCCGACCGCGAGATTGCCCACCGAGACGACGCGCGCCTTCACGCGCCGCGATCTGCCCGACAAGCAATGCCGCCGCATCCACGCGACACCCGCGACGACCAAAGAAACCAACCACAGCGGCCCAAGCAGCGCCTTGAGAAACACATTCTCCCGGCGCTGCAGCCAAATTTGCGAGATGAAATGACGCACGGCACAAACAACAGCTCAAAACAAAACTCCCCGCCAAAGCGGGGAGAAAACAAAAAAACGCCTTCATTCTAGGGAAGTGGAAAATTCAACACATACATAATTCCATCCAAATAAGTCATGAGTGCATCAATCATCGTCGAAAAAATCGGCGTTGTTATTACTAGAGCAGTCACCAAGACAGCAGTTAACAATGTATACTCCACCATTGCCTGCCCTCTTGGGGCAACAAACCTCTTCGACACGATTAACTTTAAAAATAACCATCTCATCAACACATCCTTTCAAAATAAACTCTTACTCAATGTGTATGTCTTTTTGATTCTTCTCTAGCCGCTTCCTCAATTAATTTTTCCCTTTTCTCTTTAGGCATCTTTTTTACATTCCTTACGACATCCTGTGCAGACTTACAACTTGTAGAAAAACCTTCTTTAGTCGAGTTACAGGTCTGCCAACACTGTTTCGCGTGTTCTTCATCTTTCACCTGCGAACATTGTGAAAAACATTTTTTTTCCATCAACTCAACAAGCTTTTTGCAGTCGATCTGATCCGCCTCATCCATCAACCTCTCTATTTCGACTGGTGTTGTATTCAACAAAACACCAATCACCACAAAAATCATCATATTTTACTCCTCTTCTGAAAGTTATGACTCGATAGTCACAACATGGTCAAAGCGACTCCTTAGCGCCCAAATAGAAGTATCCTCTACTATCCGCCTGAAGATAATTCTTCGTTGACGAAGTATAAAGTTTGTCATTCATAAAATAATCACTTGAAGGCTGATATGAATAATCCTCCGAATTATACTCACTTCCTCTATGAGAATAAGTCGCTGCCATCCATAAAGAAAGCGGCGATGGCCATAGACCAATCGCTGGAATATGCTCCCCCAACTGAGCAATGAGTCCCCCTGCACGATCAGTAAGCTCTTGAATCTGAGTAAACATCGCATAAGATAATTTTTCATCCAACAATTTTGTCAGATACTCTCCTATCGCTGTATCTTTTTTTAAATTTGCTGTAGCCAAAACATCGAGAGCCAATACTCCTTCCAAGTTTCCTCGATAAAATTCCCTCACACGACGATAAAAATCTTTCCCTTTATTTTTATTATCTTCAGATTGCGGCGTATAATCATTTACATAGTAGACCTCCAAGTTATGATGTTCCGAATCATAAACATGATCGGCCAACGAACTCCAATCGCCTGCTATCAATGATGCTTTTGCTCTAAAATTAATTACACCTTCTTCATTTTGAACAGAAGATGCACTGCTTGTCTCTTTAGAGGAACGCGCAGAAATCATTTCCGTCTCAGTGAACTCAGAAAAAAGTTTTTTGGGTATCAAATAATTAAAAACCCACCCCTTTGCCCAACAAATATATCGACCACCATCTGAAGCACCGCTGGCATCAAATTCTTTTATAAACAATTTTAATCCAAAATTTTCAACACCAACATCAAGCCCAGCAATACTGACCTGTGGAATTGGAAAAGACACTCTCCCCTTGTACTGGCAAGAAACTTGTGATGGCTTATTGCGTTTAGCTCCATAATAACCTTCTTCGAAATTTCCTTCCTTATAAGAAACATCGTTACCATCTTTATCCTTAGCAGTCGATGTCCCCCAACACATATGTGCGAACGGTTGATTATGCTGCCAGTCCTCCGAACGAACATCTAACGCAAGCCTGGCACTTGTATGATCTGCATATTGCACACGATTATAGTTATCGATAGAACCATTTGCGAAAGCACCACTTACATTTTTCAAGGCAGACGTCTCTCCATTCTTTTTAACACCAAGAGGAGCAGTTGAAAAATCCCAGACAGTTGAAATCACCGTCTCTTGAGCATCCAAGAAATGCGCCATAATATCTGAAATAAAAAAAGTATAAAAAATTAAAGGCAAGAAAATTAATAACATAATAGCAACCTCTACAATAGCAGCACCACTTTCATCAAATTGTTTCATTCGTCTCATAGATTCCTCCCATTCTTAGAAGCTAATAGACTCAAGGTCGGTGCCAGCCAAAGCTTCGACAGCCCCAACCGTTGCTACATCAGCAGCATCCGTAAGATTCAATCCCACTGGGTGCAACTTAGCACGCCAAAATGGACTCCAAAAATTTGGTGGTTCTTTCCAGTTTCCCGGATGGTGATAATAAGTTAACGCCTTGGAAACCGCTTTTGCTTGGTCTTGATTTCTCAAATCCACAGACGTCTCATTAATATCTAACTTTATCTTAAACTTCAAATCCCACGGATTTGGGGCTGAAGAATTCGTTTCTTCAGGAGTCACAGATAAACTGTCAACCATAAAGCTGGAAACAATTGTAGGCTGCCGATAACCATCATCCTCTGCTGAATCAGCATCATAAACAACCATATTAAAAATGTCTTTCATTTCCAGTTTATGATCTCTAGAACCATGAACATCATTAAGTCCCATCGTAAATCCCCACCCGTTATGCGCTCCACCTTGCGCATTCGATTCTACTTTTGCTGGACCGATAGGACCCAACAACGGCGACGCCTTTAAACTAGGTAATAATGGCCAAAAACACCCAGCATCCACCCCTCCAACTGCTAATCTGTAATGATCGAACGAAGCTATAGATTTTCCTTTTTGATTGCTTCCGCCGCTTGATCCCAAAAGAGATCCTACCAAAGGAAGAGCTCCCGATGGAGGATCTTCATAAAACGCAGTAGCGCCACCTGTTCCCGGAATTTGAGCAACAACCCCGTAGACCCAATAATCCAGCTCCTCTTTCAATGCTTGAGTAGCAGCAGGCAGCATCATTAAAGGTGCAACAGCCAATCTCATACGATTTCGAATCCAATGTGGTCTCGAAGCATTGACAATCTCAGTGATCTCTGTCTTTCTATTTTCTTCCTGAGATTCTATATTGACTTTACAGGCCGGAACTGAATTTTCAAGAGATGGAGCGCCCAATAATTCTACCCCCATGAGAGCCAACGAACAAGATGCCCCTTTACTTTGGCCATTATACATATTCCACTTATTCATCTGATCATCGCCACCTGCGAAATCACCTGGCGCCCCTATCGCTGCGATAGCCCCCTGCAAGCCTTTCTGAAGTAAAGAAATTGTTTTATTTGAAGCATTAATCGCATTAATCGCCTCCACAAAGTCAGCATCCGTATTAGAAATCTTACCTCCCATAGAATCACCGATCCAAGCCATTAGTGCCTTCAGCGAATCCAAAAGCAATTTTAGATTATGAACCACACAGTGATTTAATTTAATACAATAACACCCAAATATCCCAAAACACACAGTTCCCGCAGCAATCTCTGCCGCCATAGCCAATGTATATACAGGGATTGTTGCAAAATATAAATCTGCAGCGGCACTAACCTCACTATGATAAGCATGAAGTATAGTCATCGCAACGATATTGCCAACCATCGCCCTATTTGAATATGCAAATGTATTGTATGCCCGAGCTACCATAGTTGCATCAGAAAAAGCTCTAGCATCTGCAGCGTGCTGCAGCTGTATCCTACTTCTGACTTGCCAAGCCACACTGATAGTCATAAACATACATACTGTTATCAACAAGGCAGTCAACACACCTAAGACTATTGTTTGGCCACGCTGATTTCTCTTAATCATTCTCCTCACCCTCTCGCTGAATATCATAAAATCGGATTAACTATTCTCATTCGAAGGCGCAATACAGGTTTCTTCTTCTGGAAGGTCATCTATCTTAAAATTCGACTGCATTCTAAATGCATAGTTCGCATACATCGGCAAGAAATAAACTCCTATAGCAGCAGCAAGGTCCAAGATTGACACCGGAATACTATTAACCACACCCTCAATGGTTCCAATCTTTCCATTTAATCGAAGCTCTTCCATCACCTTTCTACCCGTAGAAATTTTATATATTACCCAGTTTGCAAACGGAATAATAAGTCTATGATTATACTGAACTTGAATCCTCAGCTTTGTCCGTTCAAACATCTCGAGTTCATCAGCCCTCTTCCCATCCCAACTATGCAATCGTGATAAATCCGGATTGTCATAAGTATTTCTTGGATCATCAAAATCCACTTCCCCTGCCGAAGTTTTTCCATCATAATTATAATATTTCCCATTAGAAAGCCAAGGTTTCAGCGGACCACACACAACCACCTTCAAAACAGAAAAATCAAACAATGAACCAATGGCCGAAACAACGCTGTTCAGCAATGATGCAATCTCATGATATGCTAATACCTCCAAAGGTTGATCGGGAGCCTTAATATAACCTAATGTCGAAATAACTGGACTCAACGCTATAAGCGCCTCTTTTTCCATTTTCTTTACATCCATACTGTGCATAGCGCCAGCACGAGCCGCCCGATATGCGGCATATTTCAACATGGATCTCGTTTGAAAAACTTGGGTCATTTGAATCAAACCCAGCACAATAAAAATAAAAAGAGGCATCACGATGGCCGTCTCGACCATAGCCTGCCCAGACTGTCTTTTGGTCCATTGTTTAAGGCGCATCATCGCAATCTCGCTTTTCATAAAAGGTGACACAGAAACAGGCCTTTGACGAAGGAGAGACATTGTTCGAGTCAGCGGTGACCAAGGGGAAAGTTCACGCACCTTCGACAACGCCTCCCTTTCAGTGGTTACTGATACTCCTGGCAGAGGGAGAGACTTTCGAAAAAGCCCTCCTGCGCACCAGGAGTGATGGTCACTGAGCACCTTCGAGCATCCTTCTCAAAGGTCGCGGAGAGACTTTCGTCGCGCTGTGACCTGCCCTGCGTCATTTTCCATCCCGAGAGCGCGAGCTCTCGATTGTAATGGCGCATCACACCATCTAAAGACTCGCCCTTGACGGTGATTTTGCGCGTTGTCTGAATCGTGCTGCCTTCGGATTGCCGAAAGACAATGGGATTACCCTCGTGCTCGGGTTCGCGCCAGTCGTCCCATGGCGCCGGCGAACGACGGCCATCGAGTCCCAGAAAACTCTCGTAAACTTTGCGCGCATCGGTGACCGCTGCGAAGACGACCGTCTGTCGACCGATCTCCACCAAGGTGATTGTCCGCATAAAGCCGTCTTCAGCGCGATAAGCAAAGTAAATAGAATTGGCCTTCAGCTGATTGACCATAGGGACGATATTTTTGGACGCTAATTCTTGCGCGTAATACTTGGCAACTGTCTCCAAATCCGCGACGAGATTCAAGGTCGCCATGCGCGCTTCACTGGCGCCAAGCTTGATGTCCTTGCCGAGATTTTCGATGGGCATCTTTCCCTGATATTGGGCAAAGGCGAACAATTCTTCGGCAGGCTTGGTCATGACATCTGCAACCGCAACAGCGTAATCCTGCTTATTCTCCGGCGGATGCGGTCCCAAAAGCTCAGGCGGCTTGTTGGCGTATTTGAGGATCATCTCGTCAAAAGGCGTGGAACTGTGCTCGCCATCCGAACCCATGATGTCCTCCAAAGTCCAATTCTCCTCAGCGGACGCGTCCATTGCCGAGAGCGACATATCGCCCGGTGTCTGGAGCATCATGAGGAGAATGAATCCTTCGGTGACCATCGACGTTTCTTCCTTTGGAGAAAATCTTGACGAAAAAACTCTCTTTAAAGGCTCTTTTGCTGTCGCCGTTCCAGCGCCGCTTGAATAAAGCCCGCGAAAAGCGGGTGGGGTGAAAGGGGTTTGGACTTGAACTCCGGGTGAAACTGGCAGGCGATGAAGTGCGGGTGGTCGGGCAACTCGATGATTTCGACCAGGTCGAGATCGGAATTCACGCCGGAAAAAACCATCCGCTTTTCGGCCAACTTCTCGCGATAGTCGTTGTTGACCTCGAAGCGATGGCGGTGGCGCTCGCTAATCTGGGTGATTCCATAGAGCGCGGCAGCCTTGCTGCCCACTGAGAGCGTGCACGGGTAGGCGCCAAGGCGCATGGTGCCGCCCTTGTCGCTGACACCCTTTTGCGCGTCCATGAGCGTGACCACCGGGTGAGGTGTCTTCTCGTCGAGCTCGACACTGCCGGCGCCGTTCAGCCCCAACACATTGCGTGCGAATTCGACGATCGCCATCTGCAGACCGAGGCAGATGCCGAAGAAGGGGATACCACTCTCACGCGCATAGCGGACGGCGGCAATCTTGCCCTCAGTGCCGCGCACGCCAAAACCGCCGGGGACGAGGATGGCGTCGACATCGCCGAGGATGCTCTGCGCGTCGCCTGTCTCCAGAACGCCCGAGTCGATGAAGACAGGCTCGACATGACAGTCGTTGGCAATGCCGGCGTGGACGAGCGCCTCGTTGAGGCTTTTGTAGCTCTCGATCAGGCTGACGTATTTGCCGACCACGGCCACGCGCACGGTCCCGTTCCTGGGCGACTTGATCTTTTCGACCATCTGCGCCCAGCGCTCCATCTGCGGCGCGCGCGACCAGATGTTGAGAATCTCGGCGATCTTCTCGTCGATGCCCTCCTCCTTGAAGACGAGCGGCAGCTCATAAATCGTCGGCACATCGCGTGAGGTGAAGACCGATCCGGGGGGCACTGAGCAGAAGAGGGCTATCTTGTCGCGCATGGACTGCTCGATCTCGCGGTCGGTGCGGCAGATGAGCATGTCCGGCTGGATGCCGATCTCGCGCAGCTTCATCACAGAGTGCTGAGTGGGCTTTGTCTTCAGCTCGCCGGCAGTCGGGATGTAGGGCAGGAGCGTGACGTGGATGTAACAGACGTTCTCGGGGCCCACGTCGTAACGCATCTGACGGATGGCTTCGAGAAAGGGCAGACTCTCGATGTCGCCCACCGTGCCGCCGACCTCGGTGATGCAGACGTCGAAGTCGGCCGCCGTGCCGCGAATCGCCGCTTTGATCTCATCGGTGATGTGCGGAATCACCTGCACTGTGTTGCCCAGGTATTCGCCGCGACGCTCCTTCTGGATGACGGCGTCGTAGATGCGACCGCTCGTGTAGTTGTTGGCGTGGCTGAGCGGCGCGTGAGTGAAGCGCTCGTAATGGCCAAGGTCGAGATCGGTCTCGGCGCCGTCGTCTGTCACAAAGACTTCGCCGTGCTGGATCGGGCTCATCGTGCCGGGATCGACGTTGATGTAGGGGTCGAGCTTGAGGTGGGTGATCTCGAGGCCGCGGTTTTCGAGAAGCGCGCCGATAGAGGCAGACGCCAGGCCCTTGCCCAGCGAGCTGACCACGCCGCCCGTCACGAAAATGTATTTGGTCCGCCTTGCACGCATCTGACTGTTTTTCCTTCCCCACAGGAGGCTTTGCATTGCCCTGGCAAGCGGGCATCGGACGAGTTGACGCTCGCCCCACTCTGCAGCCGGAGGGGCCTCAAAAAGGGCGCGCGCCCTAGCACATCAGACGAAGCGCTTTCAACGCCCTTGCGATGCATCCCCAAGACGCGCGTCACTGGGAACGCTCCATTTTGGAATGGCTCATTTTTGCAGGGCGAGACGGCGTTCGACGCGCTCGAGATCTTCAGGGGTATCCACGCCCATGCTGCGGTGTTCGGTGAGGACGGTGCGGATGCGGTGGCCGTGCTCCAAGACGCGCAGCTGCTCCAGGCTCTCGGCGTTTTCGAGGGGCGTGCTCTCGAAGGTGGTCATGCGTTCCAGAAAGGCCTTGCGGTAGGCGTAGACGCCGACGTGGACAAAGAGCCCGGTCGATCGACGACGCAGATAGGGAATGGGCGAGCGCGAAAAATAGAGGGCGTCTCCGTTCAGGGCGCAGGCCACCTTGACGACGTTGGGGTCGCCCTCTTCGCCCTCGGCCAGCGGACGGCGCAGCGTGGCCATCTCCACGGCCGGATCGTCGAAGGCGGCGAGCAGCGCTTCGAGGCACAGCGGGTCGATCAGCGGCTCGTCTCCCTGGACATTGAGCACGATTTCCACATCCAGGGCGCGCACGGCCTCAAAGACGCGATCCGATCCCGTGCGGCACTCCCCTGTCATGATCGCGCGTCCCCCGAACTGCTCGACGGTCGAGGCGATGCGCGCGTCGTCGGTCGCCACGAGGACCTGGTCGAGACCGCGCGCCAGAAGAACGCGGCTGTAGACGTGCTGAATCATCGGCAGGCCGGCCAGCAGGGCCAGCGGCTTGCCGGGAAAGCGGGTCGAATCGTAGCGGGCCGGAATCACGGCCACGGCGTGAAGCGAAGCCATCCTCGCCATCCTCGTTCGTGGGGTTGATGTGTGGGAGAGAAGAGAGAAGCCCCCGGGAACGATGCGTCCCGGAGGCCTCTGTGAGCGCTTGTCTGGCCGCGCGTCTGTCGATGTCGCCGCGCTCTGTCGCCAGCGGCCGGCCCCTTTGCCGCCCTTCTTCGGGCGCTGTCAATTCAGCGTGTGGCCAGTGCTGGGCGAGCGTGCCTCTGGTCCTGATCAGGCGCTGGTGCGCACCGGTTTGCGAACCATCGCGTCAGTCGGGCCGACGAGTGACATGACGAAGAGGGCGATGGCCACGAGCGCGTTGTTCCACCCCGTGGCGGTCGTCGTCGGCAGCACGAACACCGAGATGAACAGCCACAGAGAGAGCAGCGTGTTCAGGTAGCGGAGGTTCGACGCGACCATCGTCAGAAGCGTGAAGGCCACGCCGACCACGCCCACGATCCACGTGTTGGTGAACTGCGCCTCGGTGTGCGTCCACACGAACGAGGAGATGAACAGCCAGACGCTCAGGACGATGCTCATGATGCGGACGATCATGTGTGTCACCTCACCTTTCCTCAGCTGAGACTCCCTCCAAAGGTGAACACGCCCACCCGGATGGGCCAGTGCGGGAATGGGGCCACAATTCAGGCGCGTTTCGACAGGCCGAAGCCATCTCGGGACGACTTCGCGGCTTTTTCAGGACGGCTTCGCCATTTCGCAGTCACGGTTCGACGCGCGAGCGCGACAAAGGCGACGGCACGTTGCCGCTCCTGATTTTGTGAATGATTTTTCAAAGGCGCTGATGCAGAAGGCCCGCCCTCTCGCTCCCTGCTTCCTCGCCAGGTGCGCCGCCCGCCTCTCTGTCCCGAAAGGACTTCGGCCAGCGGCGCTTCACTTTTTGAGAAAGGCGGCTGGTGCCCATGGATCCGTCAACCCTGACCTACGTTTGGCTCATCGCCGGGATTTTGCTGGCCGTCTCGGAGCTCTTCATCCCGGGCGGCGTCGTCTTCTTCCTGGGCCTTTCGGCCACGCTCGTCTCCGGCGGCTTTGCCCTGGGCATTGTCGAGTCTCTGGCTCCAGCGTTCGCCCTCTGGTTCGCCCTCTCGCTCGCCCTCGTCTTCGGCGCCCGCAGGTTCCTCCGGAAGTATTTCAAGAGCGCGCAGGGCGTGGCCATCACCGACGAGGACACCACGGTCTTTGGACGCATCGCCGACGTGGTCGATACGATCGAGAGCGGATCCGACAGCGGCCGCGTTCGCTTTCAGGGCACCACCTGGTCCGCGCGCGCCATCAAGGGCACGATTCCCGCCGGCTCGCAGGTGCGCCTCGTCGATCGCGATAACCTCTGCTGGATCGTCGAGCCCATCGGCAGCGATCTGGAGCTCTCGCCGGTCAAGGACAACGCCGCCACGCCCCTGACCGCCCAGCGCGAACGCCATCCCGAAAAAAACTGACCCCGCGTCCCGCTTTTGTTTCCCCTCGGGCCCGCCAGCGCGCGGCCACCCGTTTTCCCGTCACCGCCAACCAGCTTCGGCAAGGAGATAGCTGATGTTTCCCCTGTTCACCGCCGCCGTCGTCGCTGTGCTCATCGTCATCAAACTCACCTACGTCATCGTCAGCACCAAAGAGGCAGCCATCGTCGAGCGCTTCGGCAAGTTCAAAGAGGTGCTCAAGCCCGGCTTCCACCTGCTCATCCCTGTCGCCGACAAAGTCCGCTTCCGCCCGGACATGCGCGAGCAGGTCATCGATGTGCCGCCGCAGTCGTGCATCACCCGCGACAACATCCAGATCGAGGTCGACGGCGTCATCTACCTGAAGATCTTCGACGCCAAGCGGGCCTGCTACGGCATCGACGACTACCGCCGCGCCTGCATCAACATGGCCCAGACGACGATGCGCTCCGAAATCGGCAAGCTGTCGCTCGACCGCACCTTCTCCGAGCGCGAGACCGTCAACGAGAACATCGTCCGCGAGATCGACAAGGCCTCCGACCCCTGGGGCGTCAAGGTCCTGCGCTACGAGATTAAGAACATCACCCCGCCCCACCGCGTCATCGACACCCTTGAGAAGCAAATGGAGGCCGAGCGCCAGAAGCGCGCCCACATCCTCCTCGCTGAGGCGGAAAAGACGCTTCTCGTCAGCCGTTCCGAGGCCGATCGCCAGGAGGCGGTCAACCTCTCCGAGGGCGCCAAGGAGCAGCGCATCAACGAGGCCAACGGCCGCGCCAAGGAGATCATCCTGGTCGCAGAGGCGACCGCCAAGGGCATCGAGCGCGTCGGCCAGGCCATCACCCGTCCCGGCGGTTCGGCGGCGCTCAAGACGCGCCTCGTCGAGCAGTTCGTCGACGAATTGGGCCACATCCTCCAATACTCCAAGGTCTCGGTCGTCCCCTCGGAGCTGGCCAACATCAAGGGCTTCTTCGAGGGCATGGGCCAGGTGACCACGGGCCTTGGCGATCAGTCGGCCGCCAGCGCCGCGAACCGCACCGTCACCCCCGTCATGACCAAGAACGTCAGCGCTCCGCCTCTGCCGCGTCAGGCAGCGCCGAAGCAGCAGGTCGTCCGCCGCGCCCCGCCCCCGCGCCAGGCCTGATCGCCAACCAACGCCAAACCTTTGAATCTCAAGAGGAGAACATCATGGAAGAGTTGCTCAACAACCTGAGCTTCCTGGACGTGACGGCCGCGCTGGTCTGGCTTGGCCTCATCCTGACCTTCTTTTTCAACTGTGGCTCCATCGTGGCCATGATCTCGCAGGACAAGGCCTACATCGTCGAACGCCTGGGCGAATACCGGAACACCCTGCGCTCTGGCCTGCACGTCATCGTGCCCTTCATCGACAAGGTCGCCTACATCCACGACATGCGCGAGCAGACGCTCATCGTGCCGCCGCAGGAGTGCTTCACCGCCGACAACGTCAAGGTCCTCGTCGACGGCGTCATGTACATCAGCATCTCCGACCCCTACGCGGCGAGCTACGGCGTGACCAACTACAACTTCGCCGCCGTGCAGCTGGCGCAGACGACGACGCGCTCGGTCATCGGCACCATCGAGCTCGACCGCACGTTCGAGGAGCGCGATCTCATCTCCAGCCGCGTCGTCTCCGACGTGAACGAGGCCGGCCTCAACTGGGGCATCCGCGTTCACCGCTACGAAATCAAAAACATCACCACGCCCAACACCGTGCGCAACGCGATGGAGCAGGAGATCACCGCTGAGCGCGAACGCCGGGCACTCGTCGCGCGGGCCGAGGGCGACAAGCAGAGCCGCATCAACCGCTCCGAAGGCCAGAAGCTCGAACTCATCAACAAGTCCGAGGGCGAAATGCGGGCGCGCATCAACGAAGCCGAGGGTCAGGCCGCCGAAATTTTGGCCATCGCCGAGGCCACCGCGCAGTCGATCGAAAAGCTCGCCGACGCCATTACGGCCCCGGGCGGCGAGGACTCGATGCGCATGCAGCTCGTCGAGCGCTACTTCAAGGGCCTCTCGCAGCTGGCCAAGGCCAACACGCAGGTCGTCCTGCCCGCCAACCTGACCAACCTCGATTCGCTGATCGAGCAGCTCGGTCTGGCCGGCGACATGCTGAGCGACGAAGAGCGCGAAGCCGCCCGCAACCAGCCGCGCCCGCCACCTGTGACCGCGCCCGCCATCAGCGCCGCAACCACGCAGAGCGCTGCTTCCCCGGCGATGCTCGCGCCCGAGCCCGAGTTCGAAGATGAGCCCGCGCTCGTGCCCGCCACCATTCCGGCGCCTCCCGCGATCCCGGCCCCTGTCGCCGCCCGGCCCGCCAGGCCGCCAGTCCCACCGCGCGCCCCGGCCCAGCCACAGCCGCCGGAAAGCGCCCTGCGCGCCCTGTTCCCCTCGCCGACAAACAAGGGCTAGCGCGACAAACCATCGCCCATCCCCAAACCCGCTTCCCTTCACCGGGGAGCGGGTTTTCTCTTCTCTTACTGGCTTCCCCTTCCCTTTCCCGCGCAACCGCGACCGAGAGGCTCCACATCCCATGAGCAAGCCCACGACAGACGGACTGAAGGTCATCGCCCGCAACAAAAAAGCGCGTCACGACTACGCCATCGAGGAGACGGTCGAGGCAGGCCTGGAACTGATGGGCAGCGAGGTCAAAAGCCTGCGCCTTGGCCGCGCCAACCTCTCGGACAGCTACGCCCTGCCGGAACACGGCCAGATCTTCCTGCACCACCTCAACATCGCGCCCTACGAAGCCGCCTCCGTGCTCGGCCACACGCCCCTGCGCACCCGCCGCCTCCTCCTCAAGCGCCGCGAAATCGACCGCCTGACGCAAAAAGTCGCCGAGCGCGGCTACGCCCTGATCCCGCTGCAGCTCCACTTCCGCAACGGCTGGGCCAAGGTCGACATCGGCCTGGCCAAGGGCAAAACCAACATCGACCGCCGCCAGGATCTCAAAGAGCGGGAGACAAAGCGCGAGATCGATCGCGAACTCAGAGCGCGGCGACGATGAGCTTTGGCCGCTCCCTCCAACAGCCACCGAAGGCGCTACCCATCGTCGGCAGGTGAGTCGCCAGAGGCGGCCCAAATGTTCGACGGACGCGCGACAAAAACGGGCCTGACTCATCCAAAGCGCTGTCCCACCCCGCCGCGAGGCACCAACTTGCCGTCCGGCACGATGTTCACCCCCAACCAGGAAGGACACTCCCATGAGCAAATGGCGCTGCACCGTCTGTGGCTATATCTACGACCCCGCCCTCGGCGATCCCGACAGCGGCATCCAGCCTGGCACCGCCTTCGAGGCCCTGCCCGATGACTGGACCTGCCCCGAGTGCGGCGTTTCCAAGGAAGACTTCGAAAAAATCGACGATTGATTTTTTGGGCTTGTCTTCTCTCGTTGTCACCCGACAGCACAAAAGCCTCCGGCACCTCGCCGGGGGCTTTTTGTTTACTCTTCTCGTTAATTCACTTCTTTTATTTTCATTGAATACTTTCAAACAACCCAATCTTTCATTATCCCGAAAACAATATCTTCACCCCCCTGTCTGATTTGGAAACATCGACCTATCTCAATCGACACCAAACAGCTCGATTTAATTTATTCAAAAACGCGCTTTCTCCCCCAAACGGGCTCCCCCGAATGATTCGCAGATTTTAATTTGCCGGACGTGTATTTTAACGGGGCGGGAGGTGATGGAGGGAGGGGCGGGGCGGGCGGGGTGGGTGGTGGGTGGCCGCAAACCGCGTGCCAAAAATAATCCCCCAAATGGGTTCCACCCATTGCCCGAATGACAATTGTTAAAAAACATGATTCGATCCAGGGTGGGCGGGAGGGGGCATTCAATTATCGCGCGCCAGCGCCACCTTATTGTTTTTGTGCTGCGCCCGAGTGGAAACGCATCGTTAATAATACCCCACGCCAAAGCGAAAAAAAAAAAAAACACTGGGACGTATTAAAATCCTTTTGGAATAAATTTGATGATTTCCGCATTGCGGCCCACTCGCCTCGCGACTATAGGGCCGCGCCTTTTTTCGTCCCCCTCTGGTTGCCTTCCCACCGCGACATCTCTCTTCATCCGCCTTCCCCAGTCCTGCCATGCATCGCCCCATCATCGCCGCGTTGGCCTGTCTTCTGGCGACGGCCGCGCTCTCGGCGCCGCCCGTGCCTCCTCACAAAACGTCCGCAGGGCGACTCATCCTGCCGCGCGAGGAGGTCTTTCAAATCCTCGGCAAGCCCTATCTGCACGCCATCGCCGATTTTTACTGGATTCAGACGAGTCACAGCGTGGGCATCGCCAAAAGTGCCGCCGATTACCTCGTCGCGTATCAATACGGCGACCTCGTGACGCGCATCGATCCCGAGTTTTGCTACGCCTATCAATTCGTCGGCCAATCTATTCCGGTCAATACTGGCGCCAGGGGCTGGCAAAACGTCGATGAATCGACCGAGATAATGGAGCGGGGCGTGAGGCGCTGTCCCAAGAGCGGCAACACGCGGCTTTTGCTCTCGTTTAATTACAGCCATTTTTACCGCCGCTATGTCGACGCGGCGAAAGTGCTGGAGCCGATGATCGGCCAGCCTGAGACCGTGGAATTTATTCCCAAGCTCGTCACGCGCCTTTACGCGCAATCCGGCCAGACAGATGTGGCCATGGAAATCGCCCAGGCGCTCTATGAGACAGCGGCATACGAGGACGAGCGCGCGGCCTATGCCGATCGCATTCGCGAAATCGAATTGGAGCGCATTCTGCAAATGGTGGAGCGCGCGAGGGATCAATTCCAGAAGCGCGAAGGGCGAATGCCCGCTGACATCGCCGAGCTCGTGCAGTCCCGCGATCTCGCTGAGGTGCCCACCGACCCCTTTGAAGGTCAGATTTATCTCTCGCCGGACGATCACCGCGCCCACTCGACGGCGCAGTCAAGCCGCCTGGAAGTCGTCACACCCCAACACCGGTAAGCCGCAAGACAGCGGCCCCGCTTTGTCCGATGGACACGCCATGACCGAAGCGTCCCCTCCCCCCATTCTCCCGATCGAATTCAAGGCCGTTTCCAAGCAATACCGGCTCGGATTCTGGCTCTCGAAAAAAGTCCAGGCCCTCAAGTCGCTCGATTTGCGCGTCGAACAGGGTCAAATCTTCGGCCTGCTCGGCCCCAATGGCGCGGGCAAGTCGACGACGATCAAAATCCTGATGAATCTGGTGCAGGCGAGCGCGGGCGAAGTGCGGCTTTTTGGCGCCTCGCCGTCTGACGCCAAGGCGCGGCGGCAGGTGGGCTACCTCCCGGAAAATCCGGCGCCCTACGATTATTTGACCGGGCGCGAGTTCGTGACGCTGGGCGCCCAGCTGGCTCAATTCCCGGCCAAAGAGATCAAAAAGCGCGTGGACGAGGTGCTCGACGTGGTGGGCATGGCGCGGACAGCCGGACTGCAGATCCGCCGCTACTCGAAGGGCATGGTGCAGCGCGTGGCACTGGCGCAGGCGCTCGTCGGCGCGCCCAAGCTGCTCGTCCTCGACGAACCGACCAGCGGTCTCGACCCGGTGGGACGGCGCCAGATGCGCGATATCATTCTCCACGAGCGCGAGCGCGGGACGACCATCCTCTTCTGCACGCACATCATCCCCGACATTGAGGCGCTGTGTGATCGCGTGGCGGTCCTCGTCTCGGGCAAGCTGGTGCAGGAGGGGGGGGTGCGCGAACTTTTGACGACCAAGGCGCCGGGGGTGGAAATCGCCATCGAGGGAATCGGTCGCGAGGCGCTCGACGCCCTCAAGGTCTCGCCCGAGGCGGTTCATGAGATTGGCGGCCGGCTGCTCGTCCGCGTGAGTGGCGCAGATTCGAACGCGCTCATCGGCCAAATCATCGCCGCGGGGGGGCGCGTCACCCAGCTCCAGCAGGTCCGATTCAGCCTGGAGGACCTCTTCATGGATGTCGTCAACAGCGCCGGCTACACGGCCAGCGCCGGAGGAGAAATCGTCGGATGAACGCCTTTGCCGCCCTCACCCTCAATGGCTTCCGCGAGGCCCGCCGCAACCGCGTCACGCTGCTCATCGCCGGATTTGCGCTGGTCCTTCTGCTCTGCTCCACCCTGCTCGCCGACGTGTCGATCGCCAGTATCGAGCGCGTGCTCGTGGATATGGGCCTGTCTGGCATGAGCCTGATGCTCGTCGTCCTGGCGATCTTTTTGTCGACGAGTCAGCTCGGCAGGGAAATCGAGCGGCGCACCATCTTCATGATCGTCTCCAAGCCCGTCTCGCGCGCCACCTTCATTCTCGGACGCATGGCCGGCAACATGCTCACGCTGGCCGTGCTGCTCCTGGCGATGGCAGCCATCTTCTGGGTTGAACTCGCGCTCTTTGGCTATCCCATGCGCGCCCAATACGGCGTCGCCATCGCCGCGCTCTATGTGGAGCTCGCCGTGCTTTCGAGCGTGGGCTTTGCCATGTCGAGCTTCGCCGGCCCCATCGTCTCGGCCATGGTCACCGCGGGCGTCTACCTGGCGGGGCATCTGTCCGGCGACATCTACCGGCTCGGCGAAAGCGCCCAGAGCGCCTTTCTCACGGCCATCGCCAAGGGCGTCTACTACCTGTTGCCCAACCTCGACCGGCTCAACTTCCGTCCGCACGCGACCTACCTCATCGACATCTCCGGCGCCGATCTCGGACTGTCCGTGCTCTACGCGATAGCCTATGCGGGTATCATGCTCTCGCTCAGCGTCCTTTTCTTCGCCAGACGCGACTTTAAGTGAGCGTTCAAGCGCTTTCCCAAGCGTCCGACAAAACGCCCTGAACGGCATTCTTTCCCTCTGAAAAGCCCCTCTCCGACGCGCTCGGACGAGGGGTTTCAACTTTTTCGGCCATTTTCTTGGTGGTTTCGCGCCTGGCGCTAGATTGCGCGCCCTTCACCTGCGCGTTTCCCCGTCACCGCCACAAAAGCGCCGGGGGACACCTTTTTCCCGCCGAGAGAGGTCCCTCAGATGGCCAATCCCAAACTCACCCTCGGGCTCGACATCGGCTCGACCTCCATCAAGCTGGTCCAGCTCAAGGAAGTCGTTCAGCGCGGCGTTGTCGGCTATCAGCTGCAGGCATTCGGGATTAAACCGCTGCCGCCCGAGGCCATTATCGACGGCGCTTTGATGAATTCGACGGCCATTGTCCAAGCTATTCAGGAATTGGTCGCCGAATTGAACATCAAAAACAAAAACGTCACTCTCGCCATCCCCGGACATTCGGTCATCATCAAAAAAATCAGCCTGCCGGTGATGAGTCAGGAAGAATTGGACGAGAGTATTCAGACCGAGGCTGGGCAATACATCAACATCGATATCAAAGACGTCTATCTCGACACCTATCCGTTGCCGAGCGAGGACGATCAGATGGGACAGATGGATGTCATGCTCGTCGCGGCCAAAAAGGACATGGTCAACGACTATGCAGCGGTTGTGAGTGAGGCGGGGCTCAATCCTGTCATCGTCGACATCGACACCTTCGCCATTCAGAATTGCTTTGAGGCAAACTACGAGGTGGCCAGCGGCGAGACAGTGGTCCTGCTCAATGTCGGCGCGTCGATCATCAACATCAATATCCTGACGAATGGCGTGCCCGCTTTCACCCGCGACATTACCGTGGGCGGCAACCACTTCACCGAAGAGATCCAGAAACAGCTGAACGTCTCCTACGAAGAAGCCGAGATGTTCAAGTCGGGCGGTGCGGACAGCGACAGCGACGCGATTGTGCCGCAGGAGGTCGAATCGATTCTGGAGGCGACCGCGGAACAAATCGCCGGTGAAATCCAGCGCTCAATCGATTTTTACACCTCGACAATCGCCAGCGATCACATCGGCCGCATCTTTGTCTCCGGCGGTTCGGCCAAGGTGCCTGCGCTCTTCAAGGCCATCGAGCAGCGCGCGGGCCTGTCAGTCGAAATCCTCAATCCTTTCCGCTGCATTGAGATCCACAACCGGCGCTTCGACCCTGCCTACATCATGGATTTGGCACCGGTGGCGGCGGTAGCTGTCGGATTGGGGCTGCGCCGACTCAATGACAAGGAACTTGGCTGAATTGGCGCGATGAATCGCCGCGCATTGTCGGCATTGGGCCGTTTTTCGCGGAAAAATGAGGTCTGACCCATGATTCGGATCAATCTGTACCCCCACAAAACAGTCCGAAAAAAGAAAACGCCGGGGCTGGGCGCGCTCGTGGCGATTATCGCCTGCGGTTTGGCGTCGTTCGGCGGAAATTACATGTATTTGTCCGATAAAGAGGACGAATACAAAAGCCTCCAGCAGACCGTTCGCAAACAAAAGCAGGAAATCGACGAGCTCAATCGCGCCATCGGCAAGGTCAAAACGTTCCAGGAAGAAAAGACCAAGATCGAGGAGCAGCTCAAGGTGCTCAAAGAGCTGGAGCAGGGGCGCAGTGGTCCGGTCAAAATGCTCGACGCCCTGGCGACGGCGGTGCCCAAGCACGTCTGGCTCAGCTCGCTCAAGGAAAAGGATCTCGCTGTCACGCTGGCGGCCGAGGCCACCTCCAACGAGGATATTTCCCAGTTCATGAAAGCGCTCAAGGAGACGGTCTGGACGCCGGGCGGCATCGGACGCGTGTTGCCAAACCTGACGGGAACCGATGCGCCGCCGCGCGTGGAACTGTTGCCTTCGGGTGAAATGCGGGAATTCGAGCAAAAAGAAATCTCGTATTTCTTTCAGAATATCGAACTGGGTCGCACCTCGTCGCGCGGTGATGGATCGGCGACCACCGTCAGTTTCACCCTCTCCTTCCAGGTGAATTACGCCATTTAATCGGCGCAAGGAATCGACCATGGCGACCCAAGCAAACCAGATCAATCTCGAACCGCTCGCCGCGCTTCCCATTTGGGGCAAAATTCTAATCGCGCTCGGCCTGGCGCTGGTCATCACCGGCGGCAATTTTTATTTCTACGTCCCCGACATCGAAAAAAAGATTAAACGAACGCTCTCTGATATTAAAAAGAATGAAACCGAAATCACCAACAGCAAAATCATTGCCGAAAACCTGACGCAATTTCAACGCGAGCATGAATTGCTCAAACAAAAATTGGCAGAGGCGCTGACGGCGCTGCCCCTGAGCAAAAACATTGACGACTTGCTCGGCGAATTGAACGCCAATGCCAAAAAGGCCGGCGTCGTCATCCGCAGCCTGACGCCCAAACCCGAAAACGCCCACGGTTTCTACGCGGCCATCCCTCTCGACATGCAAATCGCCGGCACCTACCACGAGATTGCCATCTTCTTTGAGAGCATCTCCAAGTTCAGGCGCATCGTGAACATCAGCGGCATCTCGCTCGCGTCCGCCCGTAACGAGAGCGACCGCATCGTGCTGACGGCCAATTATCTGGCGACCACGTTCCGCTTCATCTCCAACTGAAGCCGGTCCACCGATCGCTTCATCACTCTGTGAACAACCAGCGCGACAGATGAGGTTCCCGATGATTCGACGCCTTCTGGTCATTTCACTCTGCGCGGCGGGGATTTTCGCCTGCGGGGATGACAAGCCGAAGCGCTCCCTGCCCCACCAGGCGCCATCCACAGCCAAGAACGCACTCTCCCAGGCCGAGGCCGCCAACCTGCCAGCGGAAAAGATCGAGCTTCCCTTCGAATACGCCTATTCGCCGGTGGGCAAACGCGATCCCTTCCGCTCCTACCTGATCGACGAGGCCAAGACCGCCGAGAAGAAAGTCGACGAGCCGGTCAGGCCCATCGAAAACCTGCGCTGTGGACCGCTCTGCAAATGGGATTTGGAGCAGCTGCGCCTGGTCGCCATCGTCAGCGGCATCTCCAACCCCATCGCCATGGTCGAGGCGCCTGACGGCAGGGGTTACACGGTGCGGCGCGGCACGTTCATCGGCAAGCGCAGCGGCAAGGTCACCAACATCCGCCCGAGCGAGATGGTGATCACCGAAATCTACAAGGACAACGCCGGCGTCCCCCAGCCGCACGAAATCTATATCGCCCTGCCCAAGTCGCCCGAGGAGCAGATGGACTTGGAGGGTGAGAACAACCTGATGAACGCGGGAATCGATCAATGACACGCGCCATCCTGAAGAAATCGCTTGAAGGAGAATCAAAAATGAACGGTCGCACCTGGTTCGCGAGAGTCCTGCTGTCGCTGACCTTCCTCCTCCCCCAGGCCGCGATGGCAGAGGGCACGGATACAGGCCGCCGCTCTGTGCCGGAGTCGGACAAGGCGTCGCCAACCGCTGCGACCAAACAATCCCGCGCGGGGAACCTGCCGCCCGGCGCTGCGCGTGTCGCTACCGACGAACCCAGTGCCGTGGCTGCTTATCGCGACGAGAAGAAGGTCAACCAACCGGCGCAACGCGTGCGCGACATCACCTTCTCGCAGAAGGCCGATCGCTTCGAGGTGCGCCTCAAGGCTGACGGCGAGATCGGTCGTTACACCCTGCTCGAACTGGAAAATCCCCCGCGTCTGGCGATTGACCTCGACGGTTTCCGCCGCGGTGTGAAGGAACGGATCACGCCCAATGAGGCGCCCATCAGCAAGGTGCGCTCCGGTCGCCATGACAGCCACGTGCGCCTCGTCCTCGACAGCAAGGACGGCTCTCCCCTGCCGCGCTACGACGTGAAGCGCCTGCGCGACGGCCTGATCATCTCCCTGCAGACGCCCGCGATGGCCGCCAAGAAGTCCCCTGCGCCATCCGCCAAGGTGATGGCTCAGGCGGCGCCAGTGGCAAAGCCAGCCGAAAAGCCCCAGGCCGAAGCCAAGGCCCCCGGAAAGCCCATCGCGCTGAGCGACATCCGCGACATCTCCTACAGCGGCGACAAGCAAAGTGGCCGCGTCCTCATCGCCGTCGGCAAGGGCGTCACTCACTCGCTGGAACAGCCCGATCCACGCACGGCCATCCTCACCATCAAGGGCGCGCGTCTGCCCAAAAAGCTGGCACAAAACCTCGACACCTCGTCTCACAACGGGCCGGTGACGATGGTCAGCGCCTTCAGCGCCCCTGGCAAGGACGACACGGTGCAGGTCGTCGCCACGCTCGACGACACTGTCGCCGGAACCGTTCACAGTGATCGCTCCGGCATCCTCGTCTGGGAGATCAAGCGCGCCAGCGCCTCGCCCAACGACCCGATGGAGCTCGTGGTCGACGGTCGGGCCGTCAGCCTCAAGGCGCCCGAGGTCGAGAGCGCCGTGACCACCGCCCGCGCCAGCGCGCTCGCTGCCGAAGCACCTGATCCCAACGCCGCCGCAGGAGCGCCGACACAGAAGCCGCGCCGCGGCAAATACAGAGGCCAGCGCATCTCCTTCGAGTTCAAGGACATCGACATCCACAACCTGCTGCGAATCTTCGCCGACATCTCCAAGAAGAACGTCATCGTCGGCGACAACGTCAGCGGCAAGGTGACGATCAAGCTGCGCAACGTGCCATGGGATCAGGCCCTCGACATCGTCCTCAAATCCAAGGGGCTCGACAAAGAGGAATACGGCAACATCATCCGCATCGCGCCGGCCAAGCTGCTCGAAGACGAACGTCGTCAGGCGGCCGAGAAGGCCAAGATGCAGGTTCAGCTCGAACCGCTCAAGGTCCGCATCATCCCCATCAACTACGCCACGGCCTCCGGACTCGCCGACCGCGTCAAGGATGTGCTCTCCGATCGCGGCAAGTTGAGTGTCGACGCCCGCACCAACGTCATCATCGTCAAGGACATCGAGGAAGCCATCGCCCGCGCCGAGGGTTTGGTGCGCCGCCTCGATACGCAGACGCCCCAGGTTCTGATCGAGAGCCGCATCGTCGAGGCCAGCGTCAACTTCTCGCGCGAGTTCGGCATCCAGTGGGGCGGCGATCTCAACTTCGGCCCCAACACCGGCAACTCGACCGGCCTCGCCTTCCCCAACACCATTCGCGTCGCGGGCGCAGCGGGCAACGAAGGCACCAACGGCCTGGGCACCTCATCGCCCAACTACGCCATCAACTTGCCAGCGGCGATTGGCATGGGCGCCGGCGGCGGCCTCGGCTTCACCTTTGGTTCGGCTGGTGGCGCGGCACTGCTCAACCTGCGTCTGAGCGCGATGGAATCGAGCGGCCAGTCAAAGACGATCAGCGCCCCGCGCGTCATCACTCTCGACAACAACACCGCGACCATCTCCCAGGGCATCTCCATTCCCTACAGCCAGACCTCCGCTTCCGGCGTGAACACGACCTTTGTCGAGGCCAAGCTGGAGCTTAAGGTCACCCCGCACGTGACAGCCGACGGCAGCATCCTGCTCGACATCAACGCCAGCAATAACCAGGCCGACTCCAGCATGACGGGCGCCAACGGCCAGCCTGCCATCAGCAAGAAGGAGGCGCAGACGCAGGTGCTCGTCAAAGACGGCGACACCACCGTCATCGGCGGTATCTACACGCGCTCCCAGGGCTCGAACGAATCCGGCGTCCCGCTCTTCTCGCGCATCCCCGTTCTCGGCTGGCTCTTCAAAAACCGCTCCGAGTCGGACACGCGCACAGAGCTGTTGATTTTCATCACGCCGCGCATCGTCAACCGCAACCAGAGCATGGCCGCCGACGACCTGCCTGCCGCGCTGTGAGGCTCTCCCCTCCCCCAACGCCCTTCCAGCCTCTCAACCACGAGGAACCCTCTATGAAACGCCTCTCCTGCTGGCTCTCGTCCCTCTGCCTCGCCACGATGTGCGCCTGCGTCGGCGACGCGGGCATCTACACGCTCTCCAGCCACCCGCTCGACGAGAACTGCCTGTGCGACTCCACCGTCATCCGTCCGAGCGGCACGTTGGATGTCTCCGCCCAGGAACTCTTCCAAGATTCCAGCTACCACCTCGGCATCCTCCTGCAGAACGACCTCGACGGCGAAGACACCGACACCGTGGGCGCGCAGCGCAACCTCTTCTATCTGCGGCAAATCGTCCTTGAGACGCGTATCGGCAACTCGACGGTCTCCGAAGAGATGGACGTCTCCGGTTCCTGCTCTCCCGGCGGCGGTCAGCTTCTCGGCGTCTTCGACATCGTCTCGCCCAAGGCCTTCCAGAAGATGTCGCAACTGGCCAGCGCCGACCTGCAGACGGCCGTGGTCAGCATCCGCTTCAAGGGCAAGCTCCTGAGCGGCGACGACTACACGACGAACGCCTACGACTTCCCGATCAACTTCTACGCCTCTGGAGTGACCCCCACGCTGGAGTGTGGCGATGGCGAAGTCCTTCAAATCTACTCAAGCAGCGGCTGTTCCTTGGATTCGTTAATCGGCCAAGACGGGGCATTTTCCGAATGCATCCCCGAAGAAGACGCCGAGAGCACCTGATCCCAGAACGCGCGCAGTTTCACTGAACCGCCAGGAAGCCGCTCCCCTGATTTTAAGGGCGAGCGGCTTTTCATTGTCCGCCCATTCACGATCCTCGCCATTGAACCACGGCGTTTTATCAAGGCGAGCGCCACATTCCCTCCCCGGCGCGACCACAAAAGGCATGTCACAGGCTTTTGGAAAACACCCGCCGATAATCTTGACGCCCCACCGCTTCCCGTTTAGGAAGCCGCGCTTTTTTTGGGGAGCCCGAAAGGCTCTGGCCAGAGGCATTGAGGCCATTTGAGGAGGCAATGATGACCTTTCGCGAACAGCTCGATCACATCCTGAAGCAAGTCGAAGGCGCCGTCGCCTGCAGCGTCATGGGACTCGACGGCATGTCCATCGAGACGCGCCAGACGAACCAGGACACGGGCGCGGACATCCCCAGCCTGATCGTCGAATACGGGGGCCTTCTCAGCACCATGCGCAAGACGATGCGCGCGCTCGAAGCCGGCGAAGTCGCCGAGTTTTCCATCAATACCGAGCGCATTCTCACCATCGTTCGCATGTTAAACGCTGAATACTTTTTGGTTTTGGCCCTGAGGCCCGAGGGCAATTACGGCAAGGGGCGTTACGCCCTGCGCATCGCGGCCCCCGAGCTCAAAAAACAGCTCGAATGACAGCAGCGGCGGAAGGCGATCGGGGCGCGGCGAGTGCTCCATTCGAATTCCGGCATTTTCTGGAAACGGTTCTCTCATTTCGAGGGACCGTTTTAATTTTTTAGCAGGCGCACGCCAAAACACCGCCCTCCGGCCATCGTCGCGGGGAGGTTTTATCTCCAAAAAGGAGTGCGCCAAGGAGCGAAGAGCGACCATGGCAGACATCATCGACACCAGTGAATTTAGAAACGGGCTCAAGATCGAAATCGACGGCGAACCCTTCGAAATCGTCTATTTTCAGCACGTAAAGCCCGGAAAGGGTTCGGCGTTTGTCCGAACCAAAATCCGCAACCTTATCAACGGCCGCATGCTCGAACCGACCTTCCGCTCTGGCGACAAGGTCAACAAGGCCGAGGTCGAAGAGCGCCAGATGCAATTTTTGTATGAGCAGGGCGGCGAATACCACTTCATGGACGCCAAAGATTATGAACAGACATATTTGACCAAGAAACAATTGGGCGACGCCGTCAATTATCTGAAAGAAAACCTGATGGTGGACATTCTTTTTTATAAGAATGAAGCCATTGGTGTGACTGTCCCCAATTCCGTCGACCTCAAGATCACCAAGTGCGACCCCGGCATGAAGGGCGACACGGTGAACGGCGCGCTGAAGCCCGCCACGCTTGAGAGCGGTTATGTCGTCAACGTCCCCCTCTTCATCAACGAGGGCGAAGTCATCCGCGTCGACACGCGGACAGGCGAATATCTGACACGCGTGACTGCCTGAGAACTCGTCATTCGCATTTCCAAGGCGCCGTTTGTATCGAGCGGCGCCTTTTTATATTTTTAAATTTATTTTAATACAATTAAACCACCCACAAAGACCTGGCCTGTGGCCGCGCCAGCGCCCATCAGCGCGATTCCTTCGCGACGCGCTCCCGCCACATAAGGGTGTGTCACGGTGAGAAACGCCTGCGCCAGGAACCTTGACGCGCCGCAGAACTTGCCCTAGAGGCTGCCCCCCTTTGCCGCCCGGGCCTTCTTCCCGCAGCCCGCCCCTAAAAAAGACGACGATCACCCGGCGAAAAACCGGCGTGCCTCCGAAGAGACAGCGACTGTGGCCATCGACAAAAATAAAATCTCAGAAGCCGCGACCAAATACATTCAAAAAGGTCAATTGGACAAGGCGATTAAGGAATACCGAAAAATTATCGCCGCGGATCCGAAAGACGCGCGTATTCAGCAAAAACTCGGTGAGCTTTATGCCCGCAATGGTGAGTCCGCGCAGGCGATCGAGTGCTTTCTCAAAGTCGCCGAGGGTTACACGACGGACGGTTTTTTGCTCAAAGCCATCGCCGTCTACAAACAAATCATCAAGATCAGCCCGGAACGCATCGATATCCACCTCATCCTCGCGCAGCTCCATCAGCAGTTGGGATTGCTCGGCGATGCGATGACGCAATACCAGGCGATTGTCGCTCATTATGAAGCCGCAGGAAATCTCAATGCCTGCATGGAGACCCTGAACAAAATCGTCGAGCTCGATCCGGACAATACCGTTATGCGGATTAAGCTCGCGGAATTGTGCGTCAACCAGGGGATGAATGAAGAGGCTGTCGAAGAACTGCTCAAAGTTCGCGATTACTTTAAGAAAAACAACCGAACCGACGATTACATTAAAATTTCTGAAAGAATTATCTTCCTGGACTCGAAGCGCATCGATCTCGTCCAGGAAATCGCCGCCCAATATCTCGCCATGGGCGAGGCGCAGCGGGCCTTGGCCAAATTGCAGATTTGTTTTCGCGCCAACCCAAAAGATATCGAAACGCTTTCTCTGCTCGCGCGGGCGTTTCAAATGTCCGGCGAAATCCCCAAAACAGCCTCCATTTATAAAGAATTGGCGCGCATTTACGGCGCAAAGAATCAATCCCAGCTGGAAAAGGAAACCTGGAACAAGGTCCTGCAGCTCGTCCCAAACGATCCTGAAGCGCTCCGCCACCTCAATCCCAAAGCACCGGCGCCCGCCCCCGCGCCCAGAATGCCGCCTGCGGCGGCCAAGCCACCGCCTTCGCCCGCGCCCGTCGCCGCCCAGCCCGCGAACACCGCCCAGCCGTCAAAAGCCTCGGGCGCGCAGCAGGCCACCGCCAACCTAGCCCGCCTCCTGAACGAGGTCGATGTCTACATCAAATATGGCCTCACCGATAAGGCGCTCGACCACCTGGCCAAGATCTTCGAGGCGCATCCCAAGGCGATCGAGGCCCACGAGAAGGCAGCCAAGGTCCATCTGGCGCGCAAAAGTCCGCCAGAGGCCTTCCATCACGTGTTCGAAGCGCTGCGTCTGCGGCAAGCAGCGGGTGACAAGGCCGGTGCGATGGCGGCGCTGGAGCAGCTCAGGGAAATCAGTCCGCGCCACCCGGCCCTCGCCAACCTGCGCGCATGCCTGGAGCAGGGAACGCCTTTGCCTGCCACGCTGAAATTCGATGCGCCGCCAGTCGAAGAGGTGCTGGAAGTCATCGAGATCGCGGATCTCGTCGAGGAAGAGGCAAGTCCCGCGCCCACCAGCCCCGAGGCCAAGGCGCCCGAGATGGAAGTGCTGGGCAACGATGCCTTCCTGGACCCTGAGGACGACGGCGGCATTGTTTTCGAGATCGAGCCGGAGGCGCCTGCGAAACAGACCGCGCAGCCTGAAGCGGTCGAAGCCGCCAAAGAAGAAGAGGAAATCGACTGGGCGTCGCTGCCCGACATTGAGCTCGACGTGCGCGATGAGGCGCCCAAAGCGCCCGTCCAGAAGGAACCAGAAGCCAGGCCCAGCGCCCCGCGCGCGAGTGCTGCCGAGAGCGAAATCGACTGGGCGCTGCTCGACGCCACCGCCGAGCCTGAAGAGGTTCAGGAGATCGAACTCGTCTCCGAGTCTAAGCCCGAGCCTGTGGTGGACGCGCGTGAAGACGCCATCGACTGGGCATCGCTGGGTGACGATGACAACGCCGCACAGGCGATCGAGCTCATCTCTGAACCGGAACCTGCGCCCGCGGTGGACGCGCGCGAAGACGCCGTCGACTGGGCGCTGATCGACGCGGTGGCCACTTCCGCCGATGCCGACGAGGCGCAGCAGGCGATCGAGCTCATCTCCGAGCCGGAACCCGAGCCTGCCGTGGCCGCGCCCAGAATGGACACGTCTGTCGACTGGGCACTGCTCAATGAGGCCATCGCCTCAGATGACGCGCAGGTGGTCGGGGTGAGCCAGGCCAGAGTGGAGTCGCGCGCCCCCTTCACGCCGACGCCCGACGCGGTCTTTGCCGTGGCGCCAGAGGCTGTCGCCGCCGACGAGGTTCCGGTCGCGAACCTGGACGACCTCCTCGATGAAGCCGCCTTCTTCATTAACCAGGCCGACTTGAAATCAGCGCGGGAGGCGCTTGGGCGTGCTTCGAACGCCTATCCGGGCAACGCGCGCGTCGAGGAGATGCTCATCCTCCTGGAGGCGCACGAACAGTATTACGCCGAGCAGCAGGCCGCCTTTGAGCAGGCCGTGGTCGAGGAGACGGCGCACGCCGACCAGGACGCAGAGGCCGGGGCGGACATGGCGTTCGATCGCCTCACCACCGCGGCGCTCTTCGACACCGACATGCGGGCCGAGGCCAGCGCGCCCGATCGCATCGACTCGCAGTTCTCCTTCGACAGCCTCTTCTCCGAGTTCAAAAAGGGCATCGAGCAGATCGTCCGTCCCGAGGACATCGAGACGCACTACGACCTCGGGCAGAGCTATCGCGAGATGGAGCTGTTCGACGACGCGATTGGCGAGTTCGAGCAGGCCATGAGCGCGGCCAAGGGACAGCCCAAGGAACTCGACTGCCTGACCATGATCGCCATCTGCCAGATTGCCGCCGGGCGCCTCGATACCGCCGAGCAGACATTGCAGACGGGCCTCGCCTCTCCCCTGCTCACGCCGCCGACCGAGGCGGCCATCCGTTTTGAGCTGGCCTCGCTCTACGAGACGCAGGGACGGACGGCAGAGGCTCTGGCCGAGTTTTTGCGCCTTGAGCAAGACGACCCAGATTACCGCGACATCAGCCACCGCATCGCCGCGCTCCGCATGTCCGCCGGCTAGCGTTTCAAGAGCGCAGGCGAATGTTGCTTTCAGGCTGGCAGAACGGCGCATCGACAGCCGCGACGGCGATTTTGAGTGGCGCGGGAGTATCGAGCGCGCATCGCGGTTTGGGCCGCGGCACAGTTTGTAAAGCGCCTTGGCGGGCGCGGCCGCCCCACAGAGAGTCCACTTTTCTTCACTTGCGGATGGCCCACCCAAAGACGCGCGATGACCTGGCGTCTGGACCGCCCACCGCGAGAGGTTCCCCATGACCTACCTAGAGCTGTTTCAACTCACCCAGAGGCCATTCGCGAACCGTCCCGCCCCCTGCCTCTTTTTTTCCTGCGAGGAGCAGGAAGGCGCTGTCCGGCAATGCGTGGCGGCCCTCGAGCAGGCGACAGGCCTGACCTTCGTCACGGCCGATGACGGGCTGGGCAAGACAGAATTTGCGCTACGGCTCGCTGCGGTGCTTCCCGCTGAAAGCTGGATCGTCCGCTCGCTCACCGTCCCCCACGCCGCGCTGACCGAACGGGGATTTTTGCGTCGCGCCTGCACACTTTTCGCGGAGGACGGCCTCTGGCCCTCTCGCGACGAGGACGAGACTCATCTCAGCGCGAGACTCGACGACCAGCTCGACGGCGCGCGCAAGAGAGGGCTTACGCCGGTGCTGATCATCGACGAGGCAGATCTCATCGCCCGGAGCGATGTCATTCACACGCTGGCGCGCCTCTCCTCCAAAGGCGATGGCGACAAGCCCAGGCTGGAGATCGTCCTGTTGGGGCGGCCTTCGTGCGCCATCCGTCTGGGCGACGCCCTGCGCCGCGCGGGGAACGACCACGCCGAATTCCTGAGGCTGGAGGCGTTCGCGCCCGACACTGTCGCGGCCTACGTGCAGCATCGCCTCACCGTGGCCGGCGCCCCAAACAACCCCTTCACGGCGGAGGCGCTCGACACGCTCCACCAGCTCACGGCAGGCGCGCCGAGGCGCATCAATCTCCTGTGCGAGGCAGCGCTCGTCGAGGCGGCGCGACATGGGCAGAGCGACATCGATCGGGATCTCATCGCGCGACTGGCGACGAGTGTCGAACCGATCCAGGACGCCGCGCCGAGCCTCGCCTTTCTCTCCAACCGCGCCTCCGCGACACCGCTGACGGGTGAAGAGCTCGCAGAGGTCGATCGCGCCCTCGACGCGCTCAGGCTTGGCTGACCTCGCGCGCCGACGCCCGAAGCCCCGCTCCCGAGACAGCTGTGAACACAGACGCCCAGCGAGAAGACGCCGCCGCATCGATGGGCCTGCTCTGGGCAGGGGGCCAGCGCCGGACACGCGCATGTCGCACGCCTGCTGAACGTCACTGCGCGCGCGCCATGGCCCAGGCTTCCGCGACCGCCCCTGAGGCAGGAGATGCGCGATGAGGAGCAACGCGGCCCGCATCGCCCTGCTCGTCTTCCTGCTGACCTGCGCCGCTTTCCTGCGTTTTTTGCGCTCGGAACGCGCCGGGCAGTGGATTTGCGAGGCCGTGCGCGAGCGGGCGGGCGCGCTGATGAGTCCGGGCGAGTTCTCGATTGGCCACTGCGCCTTCGCCCCCTGGGAAGCGGAAATCCAGGTCGAGGAACTGAGCGCGGTCGTTCCCGGCGAACCGGCGCTCCGCCTCAAGGCGGGCCGCGCCCAGATCCAACTCCTGCGCCCGGAGCTCCTGCCGTGGCGGCTGCGCTTCGGAAAGGTCAACGTCTCCGACCTCGAAGTGGAGATCGCGCTCGACCCGGACAATCTCCCCAAGGGCGATCCGCAGGCTGACAAGAGCTGTCCCATCGCTCCACTGGATCGCCTGCGCGTCGAGCAGCTGACGTTTTCCAACGCCCGTTTCGCGCTCCAGCTGCCCGCCGACCGTCGCGTCGAGCTGGCCGGCATCGACGCCAGCGCCCACTCCGGCAAGGCGAGCCACTCGCTCAAGCTGTCGATCTCCTCGGGTGAGCTCAGCAACGGACCAGCCTCACTGCCCATCGCGCGCATCAAGCTGTCGGCCGCGCTCGACCTGGAGGCCGACGAACTCAACCTGACCCACCTGGAGCTATCCGCCGGCGACCTCTCGCTCTTTGCCCGCGGTGGTCTGGAATCGCTGTGCGGCAAGGCGCGCGCGGACCTGTTGTTGCAGCTCTTCCTGCCGCTGGGCCTGTTCGACGCGATGCTGCCCGAACTCGATCTGGGCCTGCGCGGACACGCCACCCTGCGCGCCAGACTCGACGGCCCGCTCGACAATCCCGCCATCGAAGGCGACCTCTCGCTCATCAAGGCCGAGATCGCCGACTTCGAAATCGGCGACGCCTATCTCGCCGCCCGCGTCGAGGAGAAAACCGCGCTGATCGATCGCCTGGAGCTCAACATCGGGGCGCAAAAGGCCATCGTGAACGGCGCGATCGGGCTCGGTCAGGACTTCCCCACCAAGGCGCGCGTCGAGCTCGATCAGATCGGATTTGGCCAGCTCCTCGACATGCTCTCGCTCGACCACGTCTGGCCCGACTTCAAAGCCAGCGGCACGGTGGAGGCAACAGGCACCCTCGTCCCCTTCCATCTGGCCGGCAAAGCGCGCCTCGACCTCCGTGACTTCAAGGTCTTCGACCGCGGCTGGGACCAGGCAGGCCGCGAGGCGATGTTGGAGCTCGCTCCGGCGCACCTCGACATCGACGTCGACTTCACCCCCCAGCGCGCCCATCTGGCCAACGTCGATCTCTCCCTGCCGCGCTCGCGCCTCAAGGTCGACACCAAGCTCTTCTTCGACGAGCAGCGCGGCCTCGACATCACCACCAGCTTCGACCCCATCGACCTCTCGGACCTCGGCCACATCGTGCAAATCCCCTGGAGCGGCCTGCTCAGCGGTCACGCCCGACTCAAGGGTCCCTACGCCGAGATCGCCATCGACGGCGAGGTCGAGGGGCAGCGGCTGCGCTTTCACGAGCTCGACTTTGGCCGGGCCAACCTTGAGGTCCACTTCGAAGACCTCGTCCTCGCCTTCAGGCGCGTCCACATCCTGCGCGGCCAGTCGCGCTTTGACGCCGCGGGCGAGCTCGACTTCAGCGGCCATGCCCCCGAGGGACGCGGCCAGGGCCACTTTGAGGGCGCCCTCCTCTCCGACCTCGTCGACATGATCGGCAGGACGCACTGGATCTTCGACTTCATCCGCGACCGCGCCCAGGCGCGCCTGAGCGGCACGGCCAGTGTGCGCGGCGAACTCCTCAAGCCCGAGAGCCGCATCGAGGCCAGCCTCGACGACCTCGTCTATTACGGACGGCGGCTGGGGCACGGCGAGCTCGTCTTCAGCACGCGCGACGGCGAGATCGTGGCCATCGACCGCTTCGACATCGACGGCCCGGTCGGCAAAGCGAGCCTGTGGGGTGAAATCCGCCTCAGCGAAGGGCTCGACTTCCGCCTCAAAGCGCCAGCGCTCTCGATCTTCGAGCTCTCCAAGCCGCAGGGAGAATTCCTCGACGCGGGCGGCTCGCTCTCGCTGAACGCGCGACTCTTCGGCGGCTTTGACGACGTGCGCATCCGCGGCGAGGCCGATGTCAAAGACGCCACAGCGCTCGGCGTGCCACTCGGCTCCGGACCGCTCGACCTCGGCATGGACGACTTTGTCCTCTGGCTGCGCGGGCCCATCGGCGAGGCGCTGCGCATCGAGGGACGCATGACGGCCGAAGGCGCCCTGCCCTTCGCGATCGATGTCTCAGTCGCGACGCGCCAGCTCGGCCGCTATCTGCCCCAAAGTCTCGGCGTCGACGGAACGCTCAAGGCCACGCTCACCGCCAGCGGCACGATCGACGCCATCGAACAGACGCGCGGGCGCCTCGATGTCGAATCGCTTCAACTGACACGGGAACGGCTGCGCCTGAGGAGCGACAAGCCCTTTCAGGCCACCTTTGTCGGCGGCGCCATCGAGTTGCCCTTCATCGCGCTCAGGGGGAGCAACGATTTGCGCGCCAGCGGCGCCTTCAGGCGGACTGCGGACGGATCGCTCGACGGATCGCTCACCGCCCACTTTGACGCGCGCCTGGCCGAGGCCTTTGTCGACGACATTTCGCAGACCGGCGGCCCCATCCGCGCCGAGCTCAATCTCCTGGGAACGCTGGAGCGGCCGACCATCCTCGGCACGCTGACACTGCGCGGGGTGCGCGCCTCTCACGCCGACATGCCGGTGCGGGCACAGGACCTGCGCGGCAGCGTCAGTTTCTCGCAGAACAAGCTCTACCTGGACGGCATCGAGGGAACGCTCAACGACGGCCGCGCCCGACTCGGCGGCGAGATCGACTTCGAGGGCCTCTTCGATCCGAAGCGACTCGACCTGTCGATCGCCTTTGACGACGCCCAGTTTCGCCTCCCCTCGTGGCTGCCCTCGACGCTCTCGGGCGATCTGCGTCTGAGCGGAACGCCCTCGGCGCTGAACCTGAGCGGCGCGATGAGCATCTCGCACGTGCGCTACCAGCGCGATGTCGGCCTCGACCTCAAGTCGCTCATCACCCGCCTGGGACAGCGCGCGCCGGACTTCATCCTCGTCGAAGAGGAAAAGAGCTGGCTCAACCTCAACCTGGGCGTGCGACTGGGCGAGGAGGTCTGGATCGACAACAACATGATCCGCACGCGCCTGGGCGGCGAGCTGCAGATCGTCGGCGACAACCTGGATCTGGGCGTGATCGGCACGGTCCGCGTGGAGGACGAGGGCAAACTCTTCTTCCGCGGCAACGAATTCGAGCTCACGCGCGCCACCGTCGACTTCACCGACCGCGACCGCATCGCCGCCATCCTCGACGTCCACGCCGAGACCGAGCTGCGCGACTACCGCGTCTTTTTGCGCCTGATGGGGTCGCTCGACGAGCCGGAGCTGACGCTGTCGAGCGAGCCCGACCTCGACCAGGCCGACCTGGTGATGCTGCTCACCCTCGGCTTCACCACGCGCGAGACCGAGATGGCCTCCTCCAGCGTCGGCATCGGCCTGATTGGCGAGACGCTGCTCAACCTCTCGGGACTCGACAAGCAGGTGAAGCGCTTCATGCCCAACAACGCCGTCTTCCGCGATTTCAACATCCAGCTGGCCACCCAGTATTCGGAGGTGAGCGGCACGGTCGAACCAATGGCCCAGATCGAGTCGAAGCTCCTCACCGACGACTTGAGGTTGCGCCTCGTCCAGCCCGTGCTCTCCAGCCGTGGGCGCCAGGCGCACCTCGAATACCGGATGAACGAGCACCTCTCGGCGCAGATGCAGTGGAACGACGAGATGAGCGACTTCTCGCTGGGCGACTTCGGCCTCGACCTGAAGCTGCGCTGGGAGCTCGAATGAGGCGGTCCCTTCCCCCTTGAAATCCGACTTCAACCCGGCTCTTAGCCCCGCCCCGATGATCGTCCGCCCTGCCCTGTGCGCCCTGTGCGCCCTTCTCGTGTGCGCCACCGCCTGGGCGGAAAAACCGGCAAAAATCGCGGCCTCTCCCTCGGATGGACAGCGCGTCGCGCGCGTCGAACTCAGGGTGTCCGAGGGCCTGGACAGCGCCGACTTCGCTCCCCTCGTCTCGATCCGGCCCGGCGACAGGCTCACGCGGCGGGAGGTGCGGCGCACGATCGACCTCATCTTCGCCACAGGGCAGGTGGCCGATGTCCGCGCGCTCCAGGCGAATGGCCCGGGTGGAATCGAACTCGCCTTCGACATCGCGCCACGGCGCTTCATCGCCGCCGACCACATCGCCTTCACGGGCAACGAGCGGCTGGATGAGGCGACGCTCCACAAGGCGATCGAGCTCGACGCGGATCGCTTCGAATACTTCCCCGAAAACATCGAGAGGCTCTTTGGGGCCCTGCGCGAGCGATACGCGCGCGTCGGATTCAACGGTGTGCGCATCGATCACGCGATCTCGGTGGACAGGGACGGCGCCGAGCGGCTGACGATCGCGATCGACGAGGGCAGCCCGTCACGCGTGAGCGCCATCGCCTTGGCCGGCAACCCGGGTCTGAGCGCGGACGAGCTTTTGCCCATCCTGGGGCTGACGACGGGCGACATCCTCGACCTCGACCAGCTCAAGCGGGGTGTCGAGGCGCTGCGCGCGCGCTATCGCGAAGAGGGCTTTCACCAGGCGCGCGTGGGCCAACCCGAGGTGCGCTTCGACGAGACGGGAACGGCGCAAATCCTCCTGCCTGTCAGCGCCGGACTGCCGATCGAGTTCGCCTTTCAGGGCAACGCCATGTTCAGCGGCGCCGAGCTCAAAAAGCTCATCAATTACACGGGCGCCGATCGCCTCGACGAATCCCACCGCGAGGAGCTCGCGCGGCGGCTGGAGGAGGCTTACCGCCTGATCGGGTTTGCCGACGCCCGCGTCACGTCGAGCTTTCGCCTCCTGCGCGATCAGCGACGCGGCGTCGTCCTCTTCCACATCGAGGAGGGCGCCCCCCTGCGCGTGCGCGGCGTCGAATTTTCGGGAACGCGCCATTTTTCGCCCGAGACGCTGCGCGAGGAGCTCTTCGGCATGCTGCGCGCGGCGGCAGCCACGGTCGAGGAGCGGGAAATCCCCAACGGCGCCTTCATCGTCGGCGGCCCTGGAGACGACCGCGGTTCGACGCGCCCCCTGATCGCGCCCGAGGAGCTCTACATCGAGTCGATCTACCGCGAGGTCACCGCCCGCGTTCAGGCCCGCTACCAGGCCGAGGGGTTTCTCAAGGCGCGC
Source organism: Myxococcaceae bacterium (assembly GCA_017500825.1). GTDB lineage: Bacteria > Myxococcota > Myxococcia > Myxococcales > UBA5297 > UBA1203. The sequence continues at coordinate 46,301 of JAFVYB010000058.1, forward strand.
GTCGATTTGCCCCGCGTCGAGCGCGATGAGGCGCGGCGCGAGGCCATGGTGCAATTCACCGTCAGCGAGGGCGTCCAGACGCGCGTGGCCCAACTCGATGTCGCGACCCTGCCCGAAGGCGTCTCGAAAAAGTCCATCGACAGCGCCGTGACGCTCGCCATCGGCGACAGCTTCAATCCATCTCAGGTCGGCGTTTCCAAAGAGGCGCTGGAGCGCGCGCTTCAGGCCGCGGGCTACCTCTTCGCCGCCGTCGAAGTGGCCGTGGAGATCGTCGACGAGGGGAGGAGCGCGCACCTCTACTTCGACCTCAGGCCAGGCCCCCGCGTGCGACTGGGGCGCATCGTCATTCAGGGCCACGAGCGGACAGACGAGGCCGTGGTGAGGGCGGCGCTGGCCATCAAAGAGGGCGAGGTCCTCACCCCGCAGGCCATCCAGCACAGTCAGCGGACGCTGGTGCGGCTCGGCATCTTCCGCACGGCGCGCGTGGCCATGGAGGCGCCGGACGTGCCCGAAACCGTCAAGGACCTCACCGTGCGCCTGGAGGAGCGCAAGACCTGGTTTTTCAGCGTCGGCGCCGGTTACTCGCTGATGGACGGCGCGCGCATCACCGCCGAGGTCGGCAAGATCAACCTCTTCGGACAGGCGCTCCAGCTGCAGCTGCAGGGCAAGCTCAACTTCCTCAAGCTCAGTCCCCTGCCCCGCGTGCGCGACGCCCAGGACGGCCTCGACGCCATCGGTCGCAAGCTCAACCTCGGCCTCGTCTACCCGCACGCGCTGTGGCTGATGCCGCTCGACGTGACGCTGCGCGCCAACCTGCTGCACGAATACCTGCTCAGGACGAGCTACACGTTCCAGCGCACCGCGGCGGTCCTCGGCGCCGACGTGGCGCTCTTCTCCAAGCTGTCGTTCTCGCTGCAATACGAGATCGAGGAAGTCATCGTGGACCGGCTGAACACCGCCGAAGACGCCAACATCCTCTGGATCGACCGCGAGCGGCTCAGATTCGAGGAGGGTCGCGTCTACCTCCACTCGATTCGCCCGATCCTCCGGCTTGACCTGCGCGATCACCCGCTGACGCCGCGCAAGGGCTTTCTCTTCACAGCCCAAGTCGAGCTGGTGCAGTCGCTCAACTCGCCCGGAGACGAGATCGAGCCGTTTTTTTTCCTCAAGCTCGGTGGCCAGGCGAACGCCTACGTCCCGCTGCCGGCGCGCATGGTGCTGGCGCTGAGCGTCTCGGCCGGCAAGGTCTTCCCGCTCGATGCCGACAGGAGTTCGCGCACCATCGTCCCCAAGCGATTCTTCGTCGGCGGCGCCGGATCGATGCGCGGCTTCATGGACGACGGGATGGTGCCCGAGGACCAGCGACAGGCCATCCACCGCGAAAAAAACGAGTGCGCGCTCAAGGGCACCTGCGACGAGCTCGACGACTACACGAGCGAGGGCGGCGAGCTCTTCACGCTGGCGCGGGCCGAACTGCGCATCCCCATCCGCGGCCAGTTCGAGCTGGCGCTCTTCTTCGACGCCGGCAACCTCTGGCTCGACCAGGATCAGTTCAATCCCCTGAAGCTGCGCTACGCCGCGGGCGTTGGTCTGCGCATGCTGACGCCCATCGGTCCGGCGGCACTCGACCTCGGCGTCAACCTCAACCCGGACGAGGCGCTGGGCGAGAGTCGCTTTGTGCCTCACTTCAGCATCGGCCTCTTCTGAGCCGCCGCGCGTCGGCAGGCCCTGTCGGAAGCGGGCGGAGCGCCTGATTCTGGCGACAGCATCGCGCTGGCGATCCGCGGAACAAGCCCGCCCAAACGCCCCGCCCGCGGCCCGTCGTCATTCGCAAAACAGCTCTCTTAGGCGCCCAAAACGCGTCTTGCCCGGCGCGGCGGGCTTCCACTAAGAGGCTCGGCCTTTTTTGGCGATGGCCCTGGCCGCTGGCGCGTGGACCGCCGTCCTTCCCGGCACGAGCCGCATCTAGCGAGAGATCATCTTGGCCCCCCAGGACGCCTCCCCCCTGCCCACGCCCACCTCAGCGCCCGACGAAGCGGCGCCGCCTCCAGAACGCGCGCGGTGTGAGCCGGTCCCCACGCCGATCTGGATGAAGCGGGCGGCCGCCATCGTCCTCGTCACCTGGACCGTGGGCGCGTTGTGCGGCGAGGTGCTCTCGCAGGTCGCCAACGGCATGGCCATCGTCCTCAGCCTCGCCTCGTGGCGCGCGCGGCCCCCTCTGCCCAAGAGCCTGCGGCGCGTGGTCGTCCTGGCCCTCTTTCTCGCCGCCTGGCAGGCGCTCTCCCCCCTCGTCGCCTGGCTGTGCGGCATCCACCCGGAGCTGCCGCCGATGCGCCGCTACGGTCAGTTTTTCGACACCCTGGCCCTGGCCGCGCTCGTCTGCGTTGTCCAGCTGGGCGTCCCCTGGCGCGCCCTCCTCTGCGTCTCGGCCGTCGGCTGGCTGAGTCACAGTGCCGCCGCCTTTCTGCAGCATCAGTCGATGTGGCCGGGCTGGCTGAGCGAGTGGACGAGCTTCAAGGCCAACCCCCAGCGCCTGATGGAAAACTTCGCCGCGCCCGGAGAGCCCGAGCAGCGCGCGGGACTCGGCCTCTATTACCACCGCCTCAAACTGGCCCATCACGCCGTCGCCTTCCTCGGCCTCGCGCTCGCCCTGGCCAAAAGCGCCGCGACACGCCTGCGCGGAACGGGAATCGCCTTCGCCCTCCTGCTCGTCGGCTGCATCTGGGCGACCTACGCGCGCGCCTCGCTGGGAGCGGCCATCCTCATCTCTGGCGCCTGGCTCCTGCTGACGTTTGGTCGCCGCGCCATCGCCCCGCTCATCGCCCTCTGCCTGTTGACCGGCGCGCTCGTCGCCTTCTCCCCCTCCTGGCAGCAGCGATTCGAAAAGCTCTCCGGCTCGTGGATCGGCTTTGACCGCCGCTTTTCCTGGAGCGCCGCAGCCACCCTGGCCCGCGAGCACCCGATGACAGGCGTCGGTTTTGGCAACCACCAGCAGGCCGTCCTCCTGCGCATCGAGCGCCCCGCCGCCGGCGAGCCGCCCTCGCCCCGCTTCGACCGCTACCTCTCCTCGCTCGCGCGCTACCTCGACACCAGGCTCATCACGCTCGACGCCCACAACATCCTCCTGACCGTGTTCGCCGAGACAGGGCTTGTTGGCCTCGTCCTCTTCGCCCTGCTCCACCTCTCGCTCTTCACCGCCCTCTTCAGGCGCCACCGCGAAGGACACCTCGCCGCGACCGCCGCGCTCCTCGCCTTTGTCGGCTTTCACTGCCTCGGCGTCGTCCACTACCTCCCCTTCCACACAGGGGTCTTCCTCGCCTTCACGCTGATCTGGAGCCTGGGCCTCTCCCCCCACTCGCCCGCGCGCGCGTCCAGCCCCACACCAGCCCCATAAGACGCCCCGCTTCCTGAGCTTCGCCGCGCCACTCTCCTCCTTCGAGACCGCCATGCCCCCGCCCTCTTTTTGGGATTACGGCCAAGCCCGCGAGGCCGAATGCCGCGTGATCTTCGCCGATCCGCGCTTCGCCTTCGCCGACTTCCTCGAACCCCTCTTCCAGACGCTGCCCTTCAGACTCGGCGAGTCCGCGGCGGCGACGATCATCCCCTACGCGCTCGACGATCACCTCTCTCTCGCGCTGGAACGGGCGATCGACAGCCTCGTCGACCTCCTCACGCGGCGCCGCGAAGAACAGCTGGGCGCCCCATCGGGCAGCCACATCCCCCACAGCGAGATCACCCTCGGAAGCGCGCACCACTCGCTGTCGCCCTTCGCCGACCACCCGCTCGCCCTTGTCGCCGCGCGCCAGGCCATGCACGCCGACGCGCTGCTCGACGCCGGACTGACGCACGCCTGGCTCCTCAACGCGCCGGGGGGAGAGCTGCTCTCACAGCTGAGCGCGCTCTTCGCCAAGTGCTTCGCCGAAGACGTGAAGGAGGAGGGCAAAGTCCACCGCCTGCACCTGTCGTGGACGGCCATTCTCGACGCGATCGAGGCCGCCAAGGAGCGAGCCAAGCCCCATGTCTCGCGCGCGCTGCCCTGGGACAGGCTGGAAAAAGCCATCGGACTCGCCTGCTTTTGTCTGGCGCGGGCCGCGATCGCCCCGGTCCTCAAGACGCTGGAGAAGCGGCACTTCAACTTCGACGCCGCCGCCTACCGCCGCGCCATCCTCGCCTGTCTCTCGCCGCTCGCCTGCTGCTCGATTCAGAAGAACGCCCTCAGGGACGACCTCAACCCCTGGGGCCTGACGCCCAACCTGGCCGACGATCTCGAACGCCTCTGGTTTGGCCTGCTCGAAATCGATCCGCGCGCCGATCGCGCCGCCGAACGCCTGATCCACGAGCTCAACGCCCAACCGCCCCTGTGGGCCAGAGCGGCGCAGGCGGGCGCCATCCAGGAATTGCGCGAGCTCACCTTTGCCTGGCTCGACCAGCGCCACGGCGTCGACGACGACATCGTCAAGGCGCTCGACGGCCATCTGACGAGCAACGCGACGCTCTTCCGCCACCTGAGCGATCCGCGCGCGCTCCAGGCCTCGCTCAGGCATCACGCCGAATCGCCCTCTGTCGACGGGCAGGCCCGCGCGGCCAGCGAGCGGATTCTGGAGCGCCTGCACCGGGGATTCGACAGCGAACGGGATGTCCAGCGCGTCGCCCGCTCCTTTGTCTGCTGGTCGATCGACCGCGCCACCGCGCACACACTCAGCCGCGCCCGCGGACTTCTGCGCGATCTCAGGCGGACGCAGGACGCCTCGTCGCTCTCGGAGGCCTATGCCCGGGGCCGCCTCTACCGCCTCTCCGCCGATCGCCAGCCGACGCTCAGCGCGCTCAGCGTGGCCGCCCAGGGACACCTCTTCGTCGACCTCAAGGGATTCACCCAGCGCACCTACCGCGCCAAGGAGATCGACATGGCCGACTTCCTCAGGACCGAGTTCTACGAGCCGATCCTGGCGGCGGCGGCCCAGTGTGGCGGTCAGGCGCGGGGCGAGGCGCGTCTGTGCCTGCAAAACCTGCCCGGCGACGCGGCCATTTTCTCCGGCGAACTGCCAGCGCTCGTCGACCTGGCGCAGGAGATCTGGCGCGTCCACCGCGAATACAGCCGCAAGCTCGACAAGCGTCTGTCGAGCGCCTCGAACGCCCTCAAAAAACGGCGGCAGGAGGTCCAGTCCCGGCTGCGCGAACAGCTGGAGGCCTTCGATGTCGAGCGCCGCAGGCTGCAGGACAAGATCGACGCCGAGGGACGCCTGACGACCGAGGAAAACGACCTGCTCCGCCAGCATCGAGTCGAGGCTGAAATCGCGGCTGTCGAGGCGCGAACGCACGTCGCCGACATCGAGGCAGAGGAGCGCGAACTGATGCTCGAAGCGGGGCTTTTCATCAGTTACGGCGCGGCGGCCGAGGTCGCCCATCTCGATTCGCCGGTCTTTGGCGCGATCCAGGTCGCGGTGGCCGAGAAGATCAACGAGGCGGCGCGGGGCACGGCGCGCAACGACGCCCTGCGGGAACGCATCGAGGAGCGCCTCGCCCAGGAGCGACACCTGCGCCAGAATCCCACGCTCACCCTGCCCTTCCGCGTCCACATCGGCCCCGACTTCCGCATGAGCCTGCCACCCGCGCTCGGCGACAAAATGGAGCGCGCCATCAAGGACCGCGACATGGGGCTCGCGCGCGACATCGCCCAAAACCTGGCGCAGGCGATTTACGCCGACATGGCCCGGGCCATGAGCCGCGACGACAGCGCCGCCCAGGAGGCGCTCGGCCTGACCGACCAAATCTACAACACCGGCGAGGCGCTCTCTGAGGAGGCGCTCTTTGCCTGGCTGACGGCGACCAGCGCGCAGCGCCACTATCTGCGACGGGTGGTCGCGGTCGACTCGCTCGACGCCGAGATCCGCAAGCGCTTCCTCTTCCTGTCGACCGACCTCGACCTCACCATCAGCCTGCCCATCGGCGGTCCCCTGGAAGAGGCGCTGATCTTCCGCCGCGTGGGCCAGGTGCAGTTTTGCGGCTTTGAGTCGAAGGAGCGGACGACCGTCTACGAAATGATCCGCCGCTGCTCGCCGTTCGCGCGCCTTATCGTCGAGCGCCATCTGCCCCAATGGGCCGCAGAGGCCACCGCGCGGCGCGCCGGACACGCCTGAACCGACGATCCAACGCTTTCGCGCCGTCCCAAACCGCGGCGACCACTCCACCCCTGAACGACCAGGCAGGATCCCATGGCCGACAACCAGCTCTCGATGTTTTCCCCCTCGCTCCAACCCTCCAAGGCGGGCCAGAGGCGCTCCGGCGGCAATGGCGGCGGCAATGGCGGCTTCAACGAAATCACCGCCTACCTGAGCGAGGAGGCCCAGCGCCGCTACCTCAACTACGCCCTGTCGGTGATCACCGCCCGCGCCCTGCCCGACGTGCGCGACGGCATGAAGCCCGTCCAGCGCCGCATCCTCTTCGGCACCTTCCACAACCTCCACCTCACCCACGAGGCCAAGTATCGAAAGTGCGCCCAGGTCGTCGGCGAGATCATGGGCAAGTATCACCCGCACGGCGATCAGGCGATCTACGACGCCCTCGTCCGCCTCGCGCAGAACTTCTCGCTGCGCTACCCGCTCGTCGACGGCCACGGCAACTTCGGCTCGCTCGACGGCGATTCGGCGGCCGCCATGCGCTACACCGAATGCCGCCTGGCCGCGCTCTCCAGCGAGCTGCTCGACGAGCTGTCGAAGAAGACGGTCGACTATCGCCCCAACTACGACGGCACCTGCTTCGAGCCCGTGGTCCTGCCAGCGCGCCTGCCGCAGCTGTTGATGAACGGCACCACCGGCATCGCCGTGGGCATGGCCACCAACATCCCGCCGCACAACCTAGGCGAGCTCATCAACGCGCTGACGCTGCTCATCGACGACCCCGACGCCTCGCTGCCGGAACTGCTCAAGCACATCAAGGGACCGGACTTTCCGACCGACGGGCTCATCCTCAATTCCAAGGAAGAGCTGCTCTCGATTTACGAGACGGGCCAAGGGCCGATCTTCCTGCGCGGCGAGTGGCGGCGCGAGGAGATGCGGCGCGGCAGCCAGATCATCATCATCACCTCGATCCCCTACGCGGTGAACAAGGCCAAGCTCGTCGAGGAGATCGGCAAGCTCGTCGTCGACCGCAAACTGCCGCCGCTCATCGATGTCCGCGACGAGTCGACCGACGTCGTGCGCATCGTCCTGGAGCTGAAGAAGGACGCCGACCCCGAGGTGGTGATGGCCTACCTCTTCAAGCACACCTCGCTGCAGACGAACTTCAACGTGAACATGACCTGCCTCGTCCCGACCGGCGGTTCAGATGTCTGCGAGCCGCGCCGCCTGGGCCTGCGTCAGATGCTGCAGCACTTCCTCGACTTCCGCTTCGAGGTGGTGACGCGCCGCCTGAGCTGCGAGCTCGACGAACTGAAAAAGCGCCTGCACATCCTCGAAGGGTTCGCCCGCGTCTACGACGCCCTCGACGAGATGCTGCGCATCATTCGCAAATCCGAGGGCAAAGCCGACGCCGCCGACAAGCTGATGAAGCGCTTCAAGCTGAGCGAGGAGCAGGTCGACGCCATCCTGGAGATGAAGCTCTACAAGCTGGCGCGCCTGGAGATCCTCGTCATCGAGAAGGAGCTCGACGAGAAGCGGAAGGAAGAAAAGCGCCTGCAATCGCTGCTTTCGAGCGACGGCCTGCGCTGGGGCCTGGTCCAGGACGAGCTCGTCAGCCTCAAGAAGCGCTACGGCGACAAGCGGCGCACCCGCATCGGCGGCCCGGTGAGCGAAGTGGCCGTCAGCGAGGAGACGTTCATCGCCGACGAGGACGCCAACGTGATCCTGACGCGCGACGGCTGGGTCAAACGGCTGCGCGAGGTCAAGGATCCGAGTTCGACGCGCCTGCGCGAGGGCGATTCGGTGCAGGCGGTGCTGGCCGGCTCGCTCAAGTCCAACCTCGTCCTCTTCACCAACTTCGGCGTGGCCTACGTCGCGCGCTTCCACGACATCCCCGCCTCCACCGGCTACGGCGACCCGGTCCAAAAGCTCTTCAAGTTCGACGACGGGGAAAAAGTCGTCGCCGCCTATTCGCTCGACCCGCGCCTCACGCTTCCCGAGAAGATGCTGGCCGTCACCGAACAGGGTCTGGGGATGCGTTTCGCCCTCAAGATCCACAGCGAGGTCTCGACGCGCAGCGGCCGCATGTTCGCCAAGAACGGCAAGGACAACCCCATCCTCGGCGTGGTGCCGGCCACCGAGCGCGACCTGGTGACGGTGGTCACAGAGCAGACCTATTCGATGACGTGCCGGGCGAGCGACATCAACGAGCTGTCGGGCGCGGGCAAGGGCGTGGCCGTGATCAAGCTCTCCGAGGGCGACCGCGTGATCGACTTCAACTGCACGAGCGCGCGCGACGAACCGCTCCAGGTCGAGACGACCAAGGGCAAGCGGCAGGACATCCCCATGGGACGGCTGAGCGCGCGTGGCGCACGCGGACGGCAGGCGCTCAAGCGCGAAAAATTCCGCAAAATCGCCCCCACCGGCTTCACCTGGGTGCAGCTGCCCACGACAGCCAACAACGGCTGAACCGGGCCGCCGGTCCCATAACGCCCGCGACAGCCTCGCCAGCGCGAACGCGGGGACCTGCCAAACAGGCCGCCGGGGGCCGAAAAGGCGCTCGTCGCGATGAGAATCAGCGCTCCCAAATAAAAAACCCGCTCGGGCGCTCTCCGAAGAGAGTCTCGGGCGGGCTTTTTTGTGTCCTGGGACAGCTTTTGACGCGGCTTTTGGGGAGGGGACGAACGCTTGAACGCGCTCAGGCGTAACGCGTCGGGTCAGCGATGCCAGCCTTGGCGAATCCGGCCTTGCGCAGCTGGCAGGCGTCGCAGTGGCCACAGGAGGCGCCGTCTTCCGTCGGGTCGTAGCAGGAGTGCGTCAGGCCATAGTCGACGCCCAGACTGAGGCCGGTGCGGATGATCTCGGCCTTGCTCATGAACTGCAGTGGCGCGCGGATCTTGAAGCGCGTGCCCTCGATGCCCGCCCTGGTGGCGAGGTTGGCCATGGCCTCGAAGGCGGCGACAAACTCCGGTCGGCAGTCGGGATAGCCCGAGTAGTCCACCGAGTTGACGCCGATGAAGATGTCGGCCGCGCCAATCACTTCGGCCAGACCGAGCGCGACGCCCAAAAAGGTCGCGTTGCGCGCCGGCACATAGGTGATGGGGACAGCGCTCTCGCCCGCCTCGTGGACGAACGATCCTTCGCCGCCTGCATCTGCCGGGCGATCCTTGGGCACCTCGATGTCGTCGGTCAGCGCCGAGCCGCCGATGGCCCTGAGATCGAGCGTGACGACGCGGTGTGAGGCGGCGCCGAGCGCGTTGGCGATGGCGCGCGCCTGCTCGACCTCCTGGGGATGACGCTGGCCATAGGTCACGGTGAGCGCGTGAACCTCGAATCCCTCGCTTTTGGCGATGGCCAGGCAGGTCGCCGAATCGAGACCGCCGGAGAGCAGGAGGACGGCGCGGGGCGGCTGAGTGGACGGTTGGGAAGACATCTCTTGTTGGCTCCTGTGAAGGCGCGAACGCGGCGCGCCCGGTGAAAGGGGGGAGGCGGCTGAACGACGTTGACCTCGTCCAACGCGCCTAACGGTCCGCCAAGGCGGTGTTTTTGGGGGGAGGCAGGGCTTGAGAGCGCGCGAAAACGCCGCTGTCGGGTGTCCCGCATCGACGCCTCGGACCAGGCCACAGTCGCTCGCCTCGGCAGCGCTCAGTCATCTATCCGGCCCTGGCGACGCGCGATTTGGCCTTTTGTCCGGCACGGGCTGAACGCCCAACGGACGCGCCCGCCCCCGGCGACATGCGCTCGAAAAGCGGCGCCTTTTAGTTCCGCGCGCGCTTTGGCCAAGCCCCAATTTCAAGTCCCGGTTTGAACTTCGAAGCGCCCGGCGCTATCGGGCCGCCCCCTCTCTGTGGCCCCCTTCTGCCCCCACATTTGGCCACGCCGTCTTTGCCCACGCATGAGCGCCTCTTCCGTCCCCGAATCCGCCCCTGCCGACGCCTCGCCCGCAGCGCCTTCCCCCGGCGCGTCGCCTGTCGCCAATGCGCCAACGCCCACGCGCGGCGCCCCCTGGTTCGCCCTCTGTCCGGGCAAGTTCGCGACGATCCTTGCCATCGGCCTCGTCCTGCGCCTTACGCTCCTCGCCAGAGCCTTCGCCGGCTGGCCAAGCATCGCCGCCCTTGTCTGGGGCCTTGGTGCCGACCTCGGATTGGCCCTCGCTTTGGCCGCCCCCCCCTGGGCCACCAAGCGCCGCGCCGCCGTCATCTTCCAGCGCGTCCTCACGGGCCTGTTCTTCGCGGCCTTTGCCTTCTGGAGCTTCGTCGAGTTCTTCTACTTCGACGAGTTCGGCACGCGCGCCGATCAGGTGGTCCTCGACTACGTCTTCTACACGGGCGAGGTGACCGGCAACGTCTTCGAGACCTACCCTGTCGTCCCCATCGCGCTGGGCTGCGCCCTCTTCGGCGCCCTGACGGCACGCGCGCTGGCACGCTGGCACGCGAAAACGCTCGGCGCTCACTGGCGACCGCGACTGGGGCGACTGGCTTTCGGCGCCCTCCTCTTCGCCCTCTCGACCGCTGTTGAACCGCCCTTCGCCGACCGGACCACGCGCGAACTGGCCAAAAACGGCCTGGCGAGCCTCTGTCGGGCGGCGGTCACCGGCGAACTCGACTACGCGAGCCACTACTCGACGATCCCGGACCCGCTGGCGCGCCTGCGCGACTTTTTCGCCGAGGAGAGCGGCTTCGCCGGCTTTATCGACGACGGCGTGCGGCGACGCGTCGACACCAACCGCCCCGCGCGAAATCTCAACCTCGTCCTCGTCCTGGCCGAAAGCCTGGGGCGCGAGCTGACCCACACCGGCAGCAGCGACAAGCCCTCGCTCAGCCCCCGCTTCGACGCCCTCACCCGAGAGGCGCTCCTCTACGACAACGTCTACGCGACCGGCACGCGCACGGCCCGTGCCCTGGAGGGCGCCCTCGCCTCCTTCCCCCCGATCCCGGGCAACGCCATCGTGCGCCTCAGCCACCAGCGACCGCTCGACTCGCTGGCCAGCGTCCTTGTCGCCCGCGGCTATCAGGCGCGTTTCGTCTACGGCGGCGATCTCGGCTTCGACAACATGCGCGACTTCCTCAAGGCGATCGGCTTCAGCGGCTGGATCGAGGACGCGGGGCAGGAACATCCCGACGCCTTCACGACCTCCTGGGGCGCGGCCGATGAATTCGTCCTCGATCGCGCTCTCGACGAACTGCGCCAGGGCAAATCGCGCGGCATGCCCACCTTCCTCACCGTCCTCACCGTGAGCAACCACCGCCCCTTCCTCTTCCCCGAGGGACGCGTCGCGAACGCCCGACAGAAAAAACGCGCCGGCGCCGCGCTCTACGCCGACTTCGCCCTGGGCCGATTCTTCGACGCGCTCAAAGCCGAGGGCTTTCAAGAGAACACCATCGTGGCGGTCATCGGCGATCACGGACCGCGCTCCTACACGCGCGAACGCATGCCGGCCGACGCCCACCGCGTGCCCTTCCTCATCTGGGGACCGCGCGATCTCATCCAGCCGGGGCAGCGCGAAACGGTCATCGGCTCGACCATGGATGTGGCGCCGACGCTGCTCGGGCTCATCGGCGGCGTCTATGAGGCGGGCTTCTTTGGCCGCGACCTGGCGCGCGTTCGCGACGGCGGCATGGCGCCGATGCAGGACAAGCAGGACATCGGCCTCAGGCTTCCGGGCGGCACCATCGTTCTCGGCTTCAACGGCCAGGACCGCTGGATCGCCCTCGACGACGAGGACAGGCCTTTGGCGCCCGCGGGAACAGCGTCAGGCGAAACGCGCTCCGGACAAACACCGCCCCCAAAGACGCCTCCCGTTCCGGACGCGCGGGATTTGGCCATCGCGATTTTTCAATCAGCCCACGCGCTCTATGCGGGCGAGCGATTGACCTTACGCTGAGCGATTTCCGCCCCATTGAACGCCCTTTGGCGGACACGTCGGCGGGGCAAAACAAGCCGGTTGCAGCTTTTGTCGCTTTGTCTATTTGTCCGCGCCCCCAGACCCCATGCGGTGAGCGTCCATCGTTTTGGAATAGATCCCCGCCCATGGGGTTTGGCGGTTTTTTCATCCGTCCCGCATTCCATCCGGGAATTTGTGGACGCATTCCCCGCGCTAAGGAGTTCCCTTTGAAACACGCATTTCACACGCTCGTGGGCATGGCCGTTTTGCTGGCCGCCATGGGCTGCAAAGACAAATCGCCTGCCCCTTCCATGCCAGAGGCCGCTTCCGCTGACCTCAAATCCACCGGCAAGGTCGCGCCCTCCATCAAGCCGAGCGAAAACGCCGTCAGAGTCGATCTCTTCGTCATGTCCCAGTGCCCCTATGGCGTTCAGGCGCTCGACGGGATGATTCCCGCCGTCAAAAAGCTGGGCAGCGAAGTCGACCTCCACCTCGAATTCGTCGGCAACAAGGCCGCCGATGGCAAGCTGGAGTCCATGCACGGCCAGGCGGAGGTCACCGGCGACAAGGCGCAGATCTGCGCGGCTGAGATTGCCCCGGACACCTACCTCGACTTCGTCCAGTGCCAGAACAAGGACTACCGCAGAGTCGCGACCAACTGGGCCGACTGCGCCAAGAAGACCAAGATCGACGTTCAGCAGCTCGGCGCCTGCATCGAGGGCGAGCAGGGCGAGCGACTCCTGGGCGCCTCCTTTGACCGCGCCCGCAGCAAGGGCGCCCGCGGCAGCCCGACGATCTTCATCGGCAACCAGCGTTACTCGAAGGGCCGCTCGGCGACCTCGTTCCTGCGCGCCATCTGCAACGCCCACAAGGCCCCCAAGTCCGTCCCCGCCTGCGCCGGCCTGCCCGAGATCAAGCCCGTCAACGTGACGCTCATCGGCGACAAGCGCTGCGGCGACAGCTGCCAGAGAGACATCGCCACCGCCAAGCGCAGCCTCGGCAATGTCTTCGGCGTGCCGCCCGTCTACACCGAGCTCGACTACGGCGATGAAGCCGGCAAGGCGCTCTATGCCCAGGTGGCCCAGGGCAACACCCCGCTGCCCCTCATCCTCGTCGACAAGAGCGTCCAGGGCGATCCGGACGCCGTCAGCCAGCTGCGTCGCGCCCTGCGCAAGACCAATCACGCCGACTATCAGCAGATCAGCCTGCGCGCCTCGTGGGATCCCATCTGCGTGACCGACAGCGACTGCGCGCTCGATCAGTGCAAGGGCACGATGTCCTGCCGCAAGGAGGAGCCCGGCAAGCTGGAGCTCTTCGTGATGTCGCAGTGCCCCTATGGCGTCAAAGCGCTCGACGCGATGCCCGAGGTCCTCAAGAACTTCGACAACAAGATCAAGTTCGAGGTCCACTTCATCGCCAACGGCACAGCCAAGGGCGGCTTCACGGCGCTGCACGGACAGCCCGAGGTCGACGAGAACATCCGCGAGCTGTGCGCCATCAAGCACTACGGCGCCGACTACAAGTTCATGGATTACATCCTCTGCCGGAACAAAAACATTCGCAGCAACGCCTGGGAGGGCTGCACTGGCTCGAATGGCATCGACACCGCCGTGATGAAGGCCTGCTTCGAGGGCGATGAAGGCAAGTTGCTGCATGAGGAAGACATCAAGATCGGCAACGCGCTGCGCGTGTCCGGCAGCCCGACCTGGATCGTCAATGGCAAGCACAAGTTCAGCGGCCTCGACGCCGAGACCATCCGCGCCAACTTCTGCAAGCACAACGCTGGCTTCAAGGGCTGCGAGAACACGCTCTCGAAGAACAGCACGCAGGTTCAGGGTGGCTGCGGCAACTGACGCCAGCCATCGCGTTCTTCACTGACGCGTGAATCAATGGGCGCCTCGACACAGGTCGGGGCGCTCTTTTTTTGTCCCGCGCGCAACAGCAACGCCTGACACCGAACGCCCTCAAGGGGCCGAAGAACGCGCATGCTTTTGGGCTTGTCGCGCCCACAGGCCACCGCTAGAGGCCCGCCGCTTCCCCTTCACGAGCGCCCCCCGCGCCACCTCACCACAAGGATCCTGCGACCATGGCCACTGGAGAAACGCGCCGTCCCTCGCTCCGCTTCGGCAAATACACGCTGATCAACCGCATCGCCGTGGGTGGCATGGCCGAGATCTTCCTAGCCCGGCAGGCAGGCCTCGAAGGCTTTGAGAAGACCATCGTCATCAAGCGCATCCGCCCCCACCTCTCCAAGCAGCCGAGCTTCGTGAAGATGTTCCTCAACGAGGCCAAGCTCGCCGCCCAGCTCAACCACCCCAACGTCGTCCAGATCTACGACCTTGGGAAGATCGGCGAGACCTACTTCATCGCCATGGAATACATCTTCGGCCGGGACATGCGCCGCATCATCCCCAAGGCCTCGTCGATGAACATCGAGTTCCCGATGGTCTACGCGCTGAAGATCGCCTCGTCCGTCTGCGAAGGACTTTTTTACGCCCACCAGCGCGCCGACATTTACGGCAACCCTCTCAACATCGTTCACCGCGACATCACGCCGGAAAACATCTTCGTCTCGTTCGATGGCACGGTGAAAATCCTCGACTTTGGCATTGCCAAGGCATCGACCCAAATCGAGCAGACGCGCGCGGGCGAAATTAAGGGCAAGCTCTCCTACATGTCCCCCGAGCAGTGCCTGGGCAAAAAGCTCGACCACCGCTCCGACATCTTCTCGCTCGGCACGGTGCTCTACGAGTGGATCACCGGCTTCAAGCTCTTCACCGGCGAGAGCGAGGTCGCGATTCTCAAGTCCATCTCCGAGGGGAAGATCTACGCGCCGAGCTACTTCAAGGCCGACATCCCTGAAGCGGTCGAGCAAATCCTCATGCGCGCTTTGGAGAAGGATCGCGACAAGCGCTACCAGTCCGCCTGGGAGATGCAGTTCGACATCGATCAATTCCTGTCGAGCTACGAATTCACGCCCTCGAACATCCACCTGTCGAACTTCATCAAGCAGCTCTTCTCGGATGAGCTGGAGGCCGAAAAAAAGGCGTTGATGAAGGCGCTGGCGCCCGTCGAGCCCCAGCCGCTCGACGACGAGCATGTGGATGAGCTCGATCCGGATCCCGTCGCTGATCAGGACATCACGCCGACACCCGACGCCATGGACGAGGAGGACGCGGCGCCAGGCGAAGGTGCCGTGCAGTCGATGCCAACCGAGGTCCTGCGCGCCGACAAGAGCGCCTTGCTCTCGGCACCAGAGCAGCCGACGACATCAACCTCGCGACGCATGATCACGATCCCTGTGGAGCAGAGCGTCTATGAGGCCTTGAGCGCCACCGCCGAGCGCAACCAGGTCTCGCTGCGCACCCTGCTGCAGTCAGTGCTCGGAGACTTCGCCAAATACCGCTGAAGGCGCCCCGCTTGGATGGCGATGGCCCGCGAGAACCACTCTTCAGGACATCCCCGATGAACAGCGCTCAATCGGTGCCTGCCCGCTCCGTCGCATCGACCGCATTGATACCGGCGTCCGTCTCATCTGCGCCCACCACCTCAGCGGATGACGGCGGGACATCCGCGTCCACAGCGTTCGTCGCGGCGTCCACCCGCGCCTCGCTTAATTCACCGACCGAAGCCGCCTGCGGCGCAGTTCGCGCGCGCCAGCGATGGTAGGCCAGGACGCCCTGATAGGTGGCGACGTAGCAGATGGCCCCAAGAATGGCGCCGATGATCACGCTGCCCAGCATCAGTGGCGCCAAAACGTCCCACAACGTCTGAATCAGGACGAAGAATCGCTCCTTGATGCCGTTGTCGTTGAGACCAAAGGCCTGCGCTAGCGAGGCGATGAGACGGTCGGTGCTCGGCTCCTCCTGCAGCAGCCAGCAGCCGAGCAGATAGTTGGGGATGTAAATCCACAGCGTCGCCGGGTTGGAGAGCCAGACAATCGGCACGCCGACGACCTTATTGGCGCGCAGGATCGTGGCCAGGAAGACGGTGAGCGCCATCTGAAAGCCGATGGTCGGCGTCCATGTGATGAAGATGCCGATAGCGACGCCGAGCGCGATGCGATGTGGGCTGTCGTGAACCCCGAGGATCTTGTCGACAATGAAGCGGCAGAGCCGATCAAACTGACGGCGCACGAACTTCCACAAAGCTCACGTCCTCCACAAAGCGGATTGGTCCTGGGAAACGCTGCAATCCCTCTGACGCCATGCCAGCGAAGCGCGCGACGGCAGAGCCTCTCTCCGCAAAAAATCAAAGGCGGCGCCGCGCTATGGCAGGCCGCCTTTGGCTTTGAGCGCATGCCCATGTGGGCACACGGCGATTTACTTGAACAGCTTCTTGGAGACCGAGGCCACCAGCGGGATTTCCCAACGCGCCGGCTTGAGGGCGTTGATGATGCCCATGACGCAGGCGACCGTAATCAAGACGCTGAAAAGCGGCGCGGCGATGCACCCGATAACCGGGATGAAGCCGATGACGATGGAGCCAACGATACAGGTGATGAGGAGCGCCATGCCCTGGTTGGCATGCCACTTCACGTAGTCGCTGTCCTTGACCGTGAAGAACGGGATGAAGGGCAGGATGTAGGCGAGGATGAGCATGATCTTGTCCTCGTCGCGGATCACGTCGGCGCTCAGCGATGATTCTGCCACCGGCGCGATCTGGGCATCCACTGCTGGCGCGTCCATCGGCGCGGGCTCAGGAGACGCCCCCTGCCCCAGTTCCTCCTGAAGGGCGGTGACGCGCGCGATCACGTCATCGTTGGAGGGCGTATCGGGCACGATTCCCCCGCCGTTGGCGTCGAGCTTCGGGTCGTTCTGATCGATGTCGTTCATGTTGATCCTCTCCATGGACAGGGGCGCCATACGGTGGGGGCCCACGGGGTCAGGCCGCTCCCTCTGGGGAAGCAAGCGCGCGGCGCTCTACAGGTGCGCTATCGGCCATGTCAACGCGCCACCTCGGACCGCACTGACCACTGACGCACGCGGCCCAGACGACACGTCGCGCTAAATGCCGCGCATCGTCTCCTCGATCAGGAAATCGACCACCGCGTTCAGATCGCCGCCGCTCTTCTCGTAGACCTCAAGCTGGCGGTGCGCACTCGTTCCCTCTTTGGCGATGCGCAGGACGCCCTGCAGGTAGTCGACCGTCCCCAGAGCCTCGGCCGCGTCAGAGACAAATTCGACGAGCTCATGCGCCAGCTCCGCGAACGGCCTCTCCTCGCCGATGCCAAGATCGATCAGCTTGGCGTCTGTCCCGTAACGCGCCGCGCGCCACTTGTTCTCCTCAATCAGGCTGCGCGGATAGCTGCGCCAGGAGATGCTGCGCTTGTGCATCATATAGAGCTGCGCCACGAGCGCCTGGATCAGCGCCACCACCGCCAGCGTGTCCTCAAGGTTGGTCGGGATATCGCTGATGCGCACTTCGACCGTGTCAAAGCGCCAGTGTGTGCGCACATCCCACCAAATTTTTTTGCCGTTATCGATGCAGCGCGTGCGGATGAGCAGATTGATGAAGTTCTTGAGCTGTTCGACCGACTCGAACTCATCGGGGATGCCGGTGCGCGGGAAGCGCTTGAAGACCTGGCTGCGGTAGCTCATCAACCCTGTCTTGCGCCCCTTCCAGAATGGCGAGCTGCAGGTCAGGCAGAGGATGTGCGGCAAAAAGTAGCGCAGCTGGTTGGCCATTGCGAGCGCCACCTGCTTGTCGCGGATGCCAACGTGGACATGGAGGCCGAAGATCAGATTGGCGCGCGCCACATCCTGCAGGTCCTCGACGATCTCGTAGTAGCGCGGATTTTCGGTGATCCGCTGCGCCTGCCAGTCGGAGAAGGGATGCGTCGAGGCGGCGATAATACGCAGTCCACCATTGCGGGCCAGGCGATCGAGGTCGCCGCGCATCTCGGTCAATTCGGCGCGCACGCCTTCGATGTCGCGACAGATGCCCGTGCCGACTTCGACCATCGACTGGTGCATCTCGCTGCGCACGCGCTCGCGCAGAACGCTGTGGCTGCCCTCATCGATCAACTTGCTGATGTAGGAGCGCAGCTCCCGGTCGGCGGGATCGACGATTTGGTATTCCTCTTCGACGCCAAGGGTGAAGGCGTTGTCGAACAGCGGCATGGCTGGCTCCTTGGGGACGGCAGAGGCCGACTCGACGCGGACCTCGCGAACGCCCCGAAAAACACCGCGCGCTCCTCACAAAATCCTCTGGGGACGCCATTGGAGCACCCGGCACAGACCTGATGCGAAAAGCGCCCGCCCCTGTGTGGAGGCGAGCGCCAAGGCAAAGCGATTTGTCAGGGAACAGAGGCTGCGGTCGCGGCAGAGTCGATCGGCTCGCCGCAGGCACCGACGAGGCGCGGTTTGGGATCCTCAAACCACTCGCGGAAGGCATAGCCGCGGTGATTGGTCCTTCCCTCGCGTGCGGCCTGGATGGCGAAGGCCGCCATCGCGTCGACCACCTTGTCGAAATAAAACTGGTGGAGCGACCAGACGTCCATATCGGGCGCCGGGTTGGTGAAGTCGATGGCGTAGGGCACGCCGTCACAGATGGCGAACTCGACCGAGTTCATGTCGTAGCCGAGCGCGTTGTTAATCGCCCAGGCGCCATCCAGGACCTCGTTTTCCAACGCCTTGGGCAGGAAGTGCTCGGCCGGAATGTAGTCGCGCTTCTTGGGATCCCACTTGGTCGGCAGGATGTAGCTCTTACCGATGCAGATGCAGCGCACGTATTCGGTGAAGTCGACAAACTCCTGCAGCGTCATCACCAGCTGCTCCGAGGCGTTGTAGGCGGTCAGCAGCTCGTCGATGTTGTGGACGACGCTGACGTTCTTCCATCCGCCGCCCTCGGCCGGTTTGAGCACTGCGGGAAACTTCACGTAATCGCAGATGCCTTCCCAATCGAGCGGGTATTCGAGGTTGCGCAGCGAGCGCTTGGGGTCGATGGCCGAGATGTAAGAACGCTGCGGCAGCACCACCGTGCGCGGCACCTTCACCCCGAGCTTGGGCGCCAGCGAAAAGCCGAAGAATTTATCGTCGGCGTTCCACCACAGGGGATCGTTGATGACGAAGGATCCCGTCAGCGAGGCGTGTTTGAGCGCGATGCGGTAGTAGGGCACCTCGTGGCTGATGCGATCGATCAGCACGCGGTAAGGCAGCGGATCAGACTCGCGGATGCCGCCCAGTTTGGCGAACTCGGCCCGAAATCCCGGTGTCTGGTTCACCTTGTCGATGAAGGCGTGCGGAAAGCTGTCTTCCCAGCCAACGATGATGCCAATGCGCTCGGTCATGCGAGGACTCCTCTCAAAATCGTGCGTTGCGTCGAGTGGACAGCGCGGGGACGAGCCCAGCGAGCGCTTCATCGGCATGCCAAACGTCCGTCCGCAGCCTCACTCCCCTTCCCCGCTTCCAGGTGCGTGCGTTCAGCGCCGCGAGCGCGTCGTCAACAGGCGGCAGCTCTCGCCCGCGGCTCGGTTAGAAACGACTCCATGTCTTGCTCGGGCGCATCGAGGGCCTTGTAGCCGCGCGCGCCGGCCAGACGGTTGAACTGGAGCGTCAGCCAGGTGGGGATGAGCATGGCGAAAGTGCGCGCCACGCGCTTGGGGTTGTCGAGCGTCTTGACCATGCGGTCGTAGGTCAGCTCGCCGTAGACCTTCTTGAAGCGGGCGGCCTGTTCAGGATTGCGCACCCAGGTCAACACACCCTGGCGATCGGCCTCGGGGTGAAACTGCGTACCGGCGATTCCCGGCGCGAAATGGAAGGCCACCAACGCCTCGCCCTTGTCCGACAGGCCAGGGCGGCTTTCCCGGGCGAGCAGCGTCCCCCCCAGCTCGCGCAGCCGCGCCTCGTTAAGATCGACCGCCTCCCAGTCGCGATTCTCGAAGGCGAAGAGCCGGTCAGCGAAGGGAAAGAGATAGGGCATCTGCTGGCCGAGCGAGGTGATGTAAGCCGGCATCACGCCGAACTTGGTGCCATCGCGGCGCAGCTGCATCTTGGCGACGCCGAGGTGCTCACAGGCCAGCTCGAACGAGTAGCAGACCGCGAAGAGCTTGGGCGAATCGGCGGGGTTCAGGCGGTTCTGTTCGATGATGTGATCGAGCAACGCGCGATAGCCGACGCCCCAGGGCTCGTCCCAGCCGTCAAAAGGCGATCCCGGCCCACCCGAAGAGAGAATGATGTCGGTGTCGAGCTCAGGCAGCTCGCCGAGGTTGCGCGGCTGAACGTGCTTGAAGTGAACCGTGAGCTTTGGATTCACCTCACGAATGCGCGCCTTGAAGGCATCGACAATGCGGCGAAAACAACGCGTCGACTGATTGGCAACGCCGTTGTTCATGTCGATGAGACATATCTTGACGGGTTTCTCTTTCAGGTTCATGGCGGCGGCGCGCCCTAGTCGAAACGACCTCAAAAAGAAAGCGTTTTCCTGGGGGATTTTTCGCTTTTTTTGAGGCATCTTCCGCGCCCTTTTTTCACTCTGGCAGGCCGCTTTTTCGCGCCTCGCCACACCGCGTCGGGGGGCTTGGGGGCGCTCTCTGACATCCTCTGACCATCCCCCAACAACCGCTGAGGACACGCCGTGCCGCACAGACATCACGAGGGCCAGCCACAAGATCAACACATCCCCGGACCGCTGCCGATCGCCGAGCGCATCGGCGCCCACCCGCACTTCACGGGCAAGGGCGTCGTCGCCGCCTTCCTCGATTCGGGCTTCCACCCCCACCCCGATCTCGTCACGCCCTACTCGCGCATCCGCGCCTATTACGATCTGATGTCGGGCAAAAACGGCACCGAACATCTCGACAGCAACACGCAAGACCCCTCAGCCTGGCACGGGATGATGTCGAGCGTGGTGGCCGCGGGCAACGGCGCGCTCTCCAACGGTCGCTTCCGCTCGCTCGCCCCTGAGATGGAACTCGTCCTCGTCAAAGTCGGCACAGTCCAGCGCATCCATCACGACGACATCACGCGCGGCATCGAGTGGGCCATCCTCAACCGCAACCGCTACGGCATCCGCATCCTCAACATCTCCTGCGGCGGCGACTACGAGGAGAGCTACCTGACCGACACACTCTCCCGTTTCGCCGAGATGGCCGTGCGCGCCGGCATCGTCGTCGTCTGCGCGGTCGGCAACCGCGGCGACATGCCCGGTCACATCCTGCCCCCTGCCTCGGTCCCGGCCGTGATCAGCGTCGGTGGCGTGGACGACGCGGGCAATCCCAGACTCGGGCGCGTCAGTCTCTATCGATCCTCCTACGGCCCGACCCTCGACGGCATCCAAAAGCCCGAAATCGTCACCCTCGCCGACTGGCTGGCGGCGCCCATCCTGCCCAACACGCCCACGCAAAAGCAGGCGGCGCTGCTCTCCAAGCTGGCCAAGGCGCCGGACGAAGAGTTGCGCGGCATCATCGAGGCCCATCCCGGCGTCTTCCACTCACTCGACGAACTGCGCGATCGGCCGCCATTCCAAATCCGCCAAGTCGTCTCCGCCGCGCTGCGCGACGGCCTGGTCATCGACAAGCATTACAAAATGGTCGACGGCACGAGCTTCGCGGCGCCAATCGTGACCTCGGTGGTAGCGCAGATGCTCGAAGCCAACCCCGACCTCACGCCGCTCCAGGTAAAGCAGATCCTGATCAAAACAGCGCGGCGCCTGCCGGATGTTGAAGTCGATAAACAGGGCTGGGGCACACTGCAGCCGCTCCGGGCGGTTGAAGAGGCGCTCTGTTGGCGCGGCGGATATGGCCATTGAGCGTCCCAAACCGCATTCTTCGAAGGTATCGATAATTATCCAAAATCGAACACTTTCGACCTGTCGAAGATGCTTATCGCTCTGGCAAAAAAAAGCGACGCGACTCTTGAATTTTTCAAACGACTCTCACAGAGTCCCGCGCCGTTTCAGTCAGTGGTTGATTGAAACAAATGCCGCACAAAGATGGTGGCAGCACCCAATGCCGGTTCGCCGGCAAAGAAAGAACGAAGCACATGGCAACTGGAACAGTGAAGTGGTTCAATGACGCGAAGGGTTTTGGCTTTATCTCTCAGGACAATGGTGGAGACGATGTCTTCTGCCATTACAGTGCGATCCAGGCCGATGGTTTCCGCACCCTCGCTGAAGGCCAGCGCGTCGAATTCGACGTCTCCAAGGGCCCCAAGGGTCTCCAGGCGTCGAACGTCCGTCCCATCGCCTAATTCAATTTATCCATTAAATTGAAGAAAAAGGCCGGCAGTCCTGTCGGCCTTTTTTGTTGCCTAAAATCTTATTTATTAAAAACACCTTACCAGAGCTCTGCCTGACCGCTCAAAAAGCTCGATTTAATTTATTAACTCCTCTCTCAACGCTTTTATTCACCGCCCTGGAATCGCCCCCTGAAGATACTTATATTTTTATAAAAATTATCATTTCACGATACTGACATGGCCTTCCGAAAATGAATATGTATGGGTATCCGTCGTCCATACATCACAACGTCCTCTCTCGCCTCCGTCGCACATCCCCAAAACATTTTCTGAACAAAAAGTCGACGTCAATATCTTCGAAGCTCATTTTAACAAATTAAAAAGACAGCCCCGTCGAACGTTTACACTTCGGAAGCATTCCCCCTGAGCTTTTCTGTCGATCTAAAATTTTCAAAAAAAGAGAACGAAATAGAAGACAACCCAACTCAATTCCACGTTTTGGCGATTTCAACCCTTCCTTGCTCTCTGTCAGCGGCTTTTCTTTTTTTGATCTGACCGGCATTGATGAGAGGCTGTTTTTAGTCTGGATTTATCGATATCATTCCTCGTTCACCCCCACCTTCCCGGCGCTATTCGACCAATTTTTCTTGAACAGCCAGACGCGAGAATGCAGTTTCTCCATTCCTGCTGCGTCATTTCTTTCTTTTCTCCCTCCATCTGAGTTAAAATTTCCGCCTGAACAGAATCCACCGCGTTATTGTTGACATCCGACAAGTGACTTGCGCGATGGCCTACTGAATCGGCGTGAACGAATCGGCGGCGACCGTTTTATCGTCGAAAACAATGCGTTTATTCACAAAACTAAAAGCTTGTTGCCGGTCAGGGCGTATCCGCTTTTTTCATCATGCGCTCGATGCTGCCAACGGAATGCTCCGGGAATAATGGATCGATCATTATCACCTTCTCTTTCCCTCTCTTGCTCCTTGGCTGCGTCGACCTAGCAAAAAAAATATCCGCGCGATTTTCTCAATACGCTGCGCATCGCCATCGATACCCGCGTCATTCCGTATGATATTATAGGCTCTTTTGATAAAACTTGAACAGTGACTCATAACCTTACACCTCTACAAAATTTCTAATATCTCTGCTTGAGATAAGGGACAATGACATCAAAGAACTTTCTGCTCCACATCGCATGAAACTTCGCCATCTGAAGCCAGTCGGATTTCTGAGCAATGCTGACATTCGGCAAGCTCACCACCAGCTGCGATGATTTCGCATCTTCGTTCCTTCGCCATTCCAACTGGGTATCCAGTGCCGCCTCGATATCAGCTTGATGTTCCTTCAAATAATCAAAAGCCTCTTTATTGATCTCCCTATCTGGTTTATTCAGTGACAATTCAACCCGGGCACCAGAACGATTGGCGACACAGCACAGTGAAAACCCACTGATCCCTATAAAACCATTCATCCAGTTGCATGTCGTTGGATTTCGATGATTGAAGGATCTTGTCGGTCCATGGGCCTCCTGGATATAAGGAAGAGCAAATCGCCAATACTTCAAGCGTATCTCATACCGCGTTCCAGCTTCTTCCTCCAGCAAGGTCTTGTCGTCTTTCAGATAAAAGGTCAAATCTTCAGGGTCCGCGCCATATTCCTTGAAGAGTTTTCGCAATATCGAGAGCTTTGCCGTGGTGCTGGTGTTTTTTTCCACAAAGATGCCTGCATCGATTTTCAACGCGCCGCGCAAAGTGCTCGCGTCATGACAGATCAAAGCGCTCAATTCATTATTGTTATCACTTGAAAACGCCAACTTGGAAAGAACCGTGGCATCCTCTGCGTGCATAATTTTCAAAACTTTTTCCATCATATCTGTCCAGCTGACAACCGGCTGTTCTGTATTTTTATATGAAAAGCGAGCCATCTCACGACC
>JAFVYB010000059.1 GCA_017500825.1 Myxococcaceae bacterium
AAAAAACATGGGTTTTTCCCGCTCGCACAATGACGAATTAAAGTCGCTCGAACGGGACAGAGCGGGCGCCGACACGCCAATGTCAATTCAAGACTTTGACGTGTCGTTTGTGAGTCAAAACCAATCAACGAGGTTTGAAATCAAATAAAAACGCCCGGCGCCAGCCTGTCTCCCCATCTGTTCGCTACCCGACAGACCGATTTTATTCCCGCATCCCCAAAAAAAATTATCATTTAAAACCGTCCACCCCACCCCTCCCGCCCCGCCCTACCCTCCAACACCTCCCGCCCCGTTAAAATACACGTTCGCGAAATCAAAATCAGCGAATCATTTGGGGGGTATCGCGAAAACAGGCGTGGAGAAGTGAACAAACGCCGGGCGTCGAAGCGCAAAAACTCAATAAATTAAATCGGGCTAATTCAGGTTCAATTAAAAGTTCAAACAAAAATCAAAATCAACCCTGACGCGCGCTCAAGCGCTTTTCAACTGCTCCGCGCCGAAGCGGTCTAAAATAATGCCGCGTGCTGAAACGCATTGTTTTGCATCGCGCCTGAGTGGAAACGCGTCTTTTAATAATACCATGCACTAAATCATAAAAAACAATGGAGGTTGCGCAGCTTTCGCTCTTCGACTAGGGGCGCCGCCCTTTTTGAGCGGCTGTCCCGCGCCCGCAGGGGCTTTTTTTGAGGAGCGTCAAGATGATTGTCGGATTTCCCAGGAACATCGGGTGGATTGAGGTCGTGTGCGGGTCGATGTTTTCGGGCAAGACCGAGGAGCTGATCCGGCGTCTCAAGCGCGCGCAGATCGCCCAGCAGCGGGTGCAGATCTTCAAGCCGCGCATCGACGATCGCTACGACGCGGTCCGCATCGTCAGCCATTCGCGGCAGGAGCTCGACTCGATCGCCATTGATCGCGCCGAGGACATCCTGCGGCACCTGAAGCCCGAGACGCAGGTGGTGGGCATCGACGAGGTGCAATTTTTTGGCGCCGAGATCGTTCCCATCTGCGAATCGCTCGCCAATCGCGGGCTGCGCGTCATCGCCGCCGGGCTTGACCAGGACTATCGCGGCCATCCCTTCGAGCCGATGCCGCAGCTGATGGCCATCGCCGAATACGTGACCAAGGAACTCGCCATCTGCGTGGTGTGCGGCAACCCGGCCAACCGATCGCAGCGCATCGTCAGCAAGTCGGACCGGGTCGTGGTCGGCGCGGCCGGGGATTACGAGGCGCGCTGCCGCAAGTGCTTTGTTCCTGAGCCGGTCGAGGCGAGCGAGCCACAAAACCTCAAATTCAACCTGCGCGGCCAGTGCCGCCCCGACAGATGAAGCTCTCCCTCGCCACCCGCATCTTCCTCGGCTACGCCATTGTCACGCTCACCTTTGGGGCGGTGTCGATCTACAGCGTTCTGGAGCTGAGACAGATCGGCAGCGAGATTCGCCTTGTCTCGGACGGTTATCTGGCGCTGGCCAAGGCCACGGCGCAGCTCGACAGCTTTCACAAAAGCCGGCAGCGCGACACAGAGCGGCTCTTCGCGGAGAAGGCCAAGGACGCGCGGCAGGCGATTTTGCGGCTGGCGCAGGGGTATTTTCCGCAGCGGGTGCAGGAGCGGCTGGCCCATGTCACCGAGATTGCCCGGCGGGCGGCGAAGAGCGCGCCCAAGAGCGAGCGCAGATTTTTGAACAACCTGGTCGCGCGCTTTGAGGAGCTCTCTCGGCTCTATGCCGATTACGAGGAGGCGGGGCAGGCGCTGTTTCGGCAACTCTCCGAGGATGGGGTGCTCGACCGCGGCAGCGACGGGGCGCGGGCCTTGCTGACGCAGGAGCGCAAATTGGAGCGGGAGATTCAGGTGCTGGCGCTGATGCTCGACCAGCGCGTGGGAGAGCGGGTGCGCCTCGCCGAACAGCGCGAACAAAAGAGCGCCTGGATCATCATCGCCCTGTCGATCTTCGCCATCGCCCTGGGATTGGCCGCCACGCTCGTCGCCGGGCGCCTGCTCAAGCCCATCCAGACCTTGACCGACGCGGTGCGGCGACTGGGCGCCGGGGACCAGAACGTGGCCATGCCCCTCGACGCGCAGAATGAAATCGGCGTGCTGGCGCGCGCCCTCGACAACATGGTCCGCGCCCGTGACGAACGCGATCGCGAGCTTGCCGAGAAACAGGAGGCGCTCGTCCGCGCCGAGCGGCTGGCGGCCATCGGTCGTATCAGCGCCCAGATCACGCACGAGATCCGCAATCCGCTCACCTCGATTGGGTTGAACACCGAGCTCTTGCAGGAGGAGCTTCAGGAAGGTGGCGACCTGGAGGAGGCGCGCAAGCTGATCCACTCGATCGCCCGCGAGGTCGACCGCCTGGCCGAGATTTCCGAGCAGTATTTGAGCTTTGCCCGGTTTCCGCAGCCCTGCTTCGCCGTCATCGACACAGCGGCATTCCTCGACGAGCTCATCGACTTTCACGCGCCCGAACTCGCCAAGGCCGGCGTCCGCATCGAGCGTCAATTCGCGCCGGACTGCGCCCACATCGTCGGCGACGAGGGGCAGCTGAGGCAGGCGCTGCTCAATCTCATGCGCAACAGCCGCGAGGCGCTCGTCCACGGCGGCACCCTGCGCATCGAGGCGCGCGCGCTGGTCACCCAAGTCGAGATCAGCGTCTGCGACGACGGGCCGGGCATCGAGCCAGAGGCACTCAAGCGCATGTTCGACCCGTTCTTTTCGACCAAGGAGCGCGGCACAGGGCTGGGGCTCTCGCTGACGCAGCAGATCATCGCCGAGCATGGCGGCGAACTGAAGTGCCAGAGCGAGATCGGTCAGGGAACGCGCTTCACCATCCGCATCAGGCGCGCCGACGAAACAGAGACCGCGGGCGAACAGATGTCGGGCTGAAATAGCGCGGGTATTGAGAATTGTTTTGCGGCTGAAAAAGACGGCGATTCATTCTTTTGGAAATGACGAAAATTAATCGCGAAACAAATAGCCGAGCGCTCGAATTGCATTCGCCAGACACGCGCAAAAAGGGCTTTCTTTTGAGCGCGGGCGGGTGCTAGGGGGGCGCGCCCCTTTCGGATGGTCCTCAATTGTCAAACCATCCGGATTTCATCGTGAAAACGCTTTGTGCGCAGCCGTTTGTGGCCTCCCCTGCTGTTCGTCATGGGAGCGCCGTTCAATGAAAGGCAGACCGAAATGAGCAGTTCGGAAGTTTTTGAAAAGGTGAGCCAGTTGATGGTCGACCTCTACGACCTCGACAAATCGAAGATCACGCCCGAGAGCACGTTTGAGGCGCTCGATCTGACGAGTCTCGACGCCATCGATTTGATCGTCGACCTGCAGCAGATGCTGGGCAAAAAG
>JAFVYB010000060.1 GCA_017500825.1 Myxococcaceae bacterium
CATCTCTTCCGATAAATAAGGGCACAAACCAAAAAGAAAAGCGACCGACCATGGACATCAACGACCTGTTTGACGGAATCATGAAGATATCAACCAGTTTGCCGACGAGATCACCGAGCAGCGGTTGCAGGAAAAATGCAGGACACCGGACGAGGTCCGGAGAATAGGAGGGGGAAGAATGCGGAGAATTTGGAGCCGAAAGAGAATCAGGGCATAACGGATTTCCCGAAAAGGGAGTGATTTGGGCGGTAGTGCCGATATCCTGAAAGCGATGTAAGTCGCTGATAATATGCAGAAAAACAAAACCCGCCCAATAACCGGACGCGGTCAGTGGACGGGTTTATCTTTTCTAAATGTTGGAGGCGGCGGGAATCGAACCCGCGTCCGAAAGACCTCTACTCTCATCCCTACGTGCGTAGTCTTTGTTTTAAGACTCGAAAAAACGCCCAAAGACAGGCTTTTTATCGAGGTTCCCGACTAAATCTCGCGTTCGGAAACGCCGGGAGGTTTCCAAACGCCAGCCCACATTCTGACGCCCGATTCTGACCTCATGGGCGGAAGGTCAGGCGGACGCGCGCTGCAACGGTAATTAGGCCGCGAGCGCGAGCTCAACGTTGTCGTTGGCCTTTATACGTTCCCAGGAAGGTTTTACGAGGACACCCAGGATCCTCGGCACGCGACTTGAGCTTCAGTTCCCTCGTCGAAGCCAGATCGCCCCCAATTTTCAAAGAACCGCGTTTATTGAAACCGTCGCGGGTAAACCCCTTATTTCTCAAGTCCTCCCGCGAGCGGCGGCGCGCATTAGAGAGCCGCGCGGTCCCTGTCAACCAGGAAATTCATTCTTTTGGGGCGTGTCGAGCGCCATGTCCCGCTCTCTCAGCGGTTCGCCGCGCTGGATTGACTCCCGCTCGAAATCATTCACCCGCCGTCCATGGTCCATCCAGGGCCGGAACACGCGCTCTGGATGTTATGTTTTAAATCAAAAATTATTCACGTCATGAATAAAAGAATTCACATCCAAAACCGAAAACATTCGCGTCCACCCCGGCCTTGTCGCGTGTTCTGTCGTGGCCAGAATTGAATGTGTTAAATCGCTCACAGTTGTCACAGGCAGGTGCTAGAGAGCCGCGCCCCGTATCCCCCAGAAAGGCCATTCGCCATGCCTGTTTCAGCCGACTTCCTCATTCCCGACGAGCGCCAGCCGCGCGACATGCCAGCCGAACGCGCCGTCCTCGGCGGCATCCTCTCCGACAACCGCGCCCTCATCGACGTGGCCACGCTGCTGACGCCCGAGGACTTCCACGCCGAGGCCCACACCGCCATTTTCGAGGCCATTCTCGACCTCGACCGCGCGAACCAGGCGTTTGACACGCTGACCGTGGCCTCGCGCCTCAAGAGCCGCGGCAAACTCGGCCTCGCTGGCGGCCCGGCCTACCTCGCCGACCTCGAAACCTCGGTGCCGACCACGGCCAACATCCAGAGCTACGCGCGCCTCGTCAAAGAGAAGTCGATCAAGCGCCGCATGCTCTCGGCCTGTGGCGACCTCACGAACTTGGCGATCGAGGCGTCGACCGACGTCGAAGCGCTGCTCGACGAGGCGCAGCGCCGCATGTTCGCCATCGCCGAGCAGGGACAGGAAGGCGACCTGCGCCCGATCGACAAGATCATGGCCGAAACGATCGACATCCTGCAGTCGCTCAGACAGACGGGCGGCGGCGTCACCGGATTGCCGACCGGTTTCATTGACCTCGACAAAATGCTGACAGGCCTGCACGGCGGCGAACTCATCATCCTCGCGGCGCGTCCTGGCTGCGGCAAAACAACGCTGGCGCTCAATATCTGCGCCAACGCGGCCCTGCGCGAGAAGCGGGCGGTGGCCATTTTCAGTCTGGAAATGCCTTCGGATCAGCTCGGCATGCGCCTTTTATCGGCCGAAGCGCGCGTCAGCCTCAAAGCGTTGCGCTCCGGATTTATCAGCCGTGAAAACGAACAAAAGATCGAAGAGGCCTGCTTTGCGGTGGGCGACGCACCAATACATATCGACGACTCAGGATCTTTGAGCGCCTTTGATCTGCGCACCAAAGTCCGCCGCCTTCAATCCAAGCTCTCCAAAATGGACCCGCCGCAGCAGCTTGGCCTCGTGATGATCGACTATTTGCAATTGATGCATCAGCGCGGGCGCGTCGAAAGCCGCCAGCAGGAAGTTCAGGAAATCAGCCGCACGCTCAAAGCGTTGGCCAAAGAATTAAATGTGCCGATTTTGGCCCTCTCGCAGCTCAATCGAAAGGTCGAGGAACGTCGCGGCAGCAAAAGTCGCCCCATGCTCTCGGATTTGCGCGAATCGGGATCTATCGAGCAGGACGCCGACGTGGTGCTCTTCATTCACCGCGACAGCGACGACAGCGAATCAGGCAACGCGCCGCCGGGCTCCCCGGCCGAAGTCGAACTCGTCATCGCCAAACAGCGAAACGGACCGACTGGCGATATTCCCCTGCTGCTCTTCAGCGAATTCACGCGATTCGAAAATCCCGCCCAAGGAGAATGATTTTTTTTATTTTGTTTTTGTCTGGACCTGTAAAAGCTCGATTTAATTTATTCGAAAAAGACGCGTTTCCGAATTGTTTTATGTTTTAAACATTTAAAAACGTTTTCTTGAAACTCCGATTCACCGTTCGGAAAGCGCGATTTCTCTAAAGATATTTATCTTTAAAAACAATCATTCCAAGAAATCGCCCGGAAAGCGCGGACCGCGAGTGCGTCCGGCCCACCAATAGTGCCCTCAATTCACGAGGGGGAAAAACCCATGTTTTTTCCCCCTCGCGGCTCCCCTTTTTCCTTC
>JAFVYB010000061.1 GCA_017500825.1 Myxococcaceae bacterium
ATCAACGTTGAGGATACCGTTGTAGCTGCAACAGGCCACGCTCTTACCGCCACCGAGGCCGCCCCGTCAAAATACACGTTGGCCAAATTAAAATCAGCCAATCATTCGGGGGAGCCCGTTTGGGGGGAATGCGCGTTTTTGAATAAATTAAATCGAGCAAATTCAGGTTCAAATTGATATCAAAATAAAATTAAATTGCCCCGCGCTAAAGCGGTTTTTAAATGCCGTGCGCTGAAGCACAAAAAACAAAGGTGTGCGCTGAAGCGCAAAAAACAAAAGGGTATTGGCGCGCAAAGAAATTATTGAGTTCTCTGGTAGACGATAATTTGTGGGGTTTCGTCGATATAGAGGCCGGTGACGGGCGTTTGGGTGCCGTAGTGGTTCCAGATTTGGAATTCAATGTCGCGAAATTCCGGCATGTATTGATAGGCGGCGATTTGGGATCGGGCGATGGAGGGGGAGAATTGGAGGTCGCCTCGCAGCATGCCGTTCTGCTGGTAGGCGCGGAAGGCGGCGGCGGTGACTTCGTGCAGGTAGAGCTGGGCGTTTTGGGGGGCGTTTTTGTTTATCCAATCGAAAACGCCGGTGATGTTGTTGGACCAATACTGGCGGTGCATGCCGAGGGTGGCGGCGCCGGCCGGGCCGCGGGCGATTTCATTGTAAAAGCTGGTGCCGTAGGGGTGGATTCGGACGAGGCCGACGAGCGCGGGCAAAAGCACGAGGGCGGCGAGGGTTGGCCAGGTCAGTGGGGCGAGGCGCCTTAGGTGGTTTGGGGCGCGGGCGTTGAGGGCGGTTTCGATGTTTTGGGCGATGCGTTCGAGGGCGCGGGCGGCGAAGAGGCAGAGGAAGGGCATGGCAGGCAGCCAATGTTTGACGCCGCCAAAGACGGGGATGAAGGGCATGGAAAAGACGAACAGCGAGGCAAAGGCGTTGCCGAGGAGGAGGAGGGAGTCGCTGTCGAGCGGGGCGAGGCAGAGGGGCGATTTGGGGAGATCTTTGGCGCGGGAAATGGCCTGGTGACCGGTATTGTCGAGAACGCCATCGGTTGAATTGTTTTGTGCGCGATGAGTTGAATTGTTTGAGGTGCAATGAATTGAATTGTTTTGTGCGTGATGAATGAAAAAAAGCCGTTTGAGAGGGACGAATAAATAGGTGGCGACAAAGCGGGCGATGTCGCTCAGGGCGCCGGTGGTCATGAGGGCCAGAATGGCGGCGGGCACGGTGAGCGCGGTGACAACGAGCGCGTAGCCAGGGGGAAAGGGGGCCTCGACGAGGAGCTGGCCGAGGAATTCCCAGGGGTAGTTGATGTGTCCGGTGTGGAAGCGCGCGTACCAGAGGAAGCGGTCGAGCGGCGCGTGCCAGAGGAAGGGCCAGGTGGCGAAGAGGGTGAGGGGCCCGAGGAGGAGCATCGCGGCAAAGGGCTGAAGCGAGGCGGTGAGGCGCTTGCGGTCGCGGCTGTGGGCAAAGGCGACGAGTTCGGTGAGGGCCCAGTGGATGAGGAGCACGCCGGGGATGATCCAGGCGTTGTGTTTGATGGAGAGCGTCAGGCCAAAGGCGAGGCCGAGGCAGGCGAGCGAGCGCGCGGTCGGGTGGCGTGTGGCGCGGCGATAGGCGGCCACGGTGAGGAGCCAGGCAAAGGCGATCGGCATGTCGAAGCAGGCGAGCGCGCCGTGGAAGAAGGTGCGGGGCACGAGCCAGAAGGCGAGGACGGCGAAAAGGGCGCCTCGGCGGCTGGTGACGTGGCGGCCGAAGAGGAAGAGGACGGCCGAGAGGAGCGCGGAGAGGAGGATGGCCGGCAGGCGGAAGCCCAGCGCCTCGCGCGTGAGGCCGAGCGCGTCGCTGAAGAGGCGTTCGCTGAGGCCAAAGAGGGATTTCATCAGCGCCGGGTGCTCGCGGTTGAACTCGAAGCGGCGGCGGATGACCTCGTCCTTGAGGGCGGACAGGCCGTGTTCGGAGAAGTCGTCGATGAACCACGCCGCGTAGCGACGGCCAGCCTCGAAGTAGACGCCTTCGTCGCGGGTAAAGCCGACGCTCTCCTCACCGAGGATGAGCGCGGCGGCGGTGAGGAGGGCGAGCGCGGCGGCGGTGACGATATCGCCTCTGAGGCCAAGAAGGCGCCGGGGTGTCGGCGAGGGGGCGTCTGGCGGTGGCAGGGCAGGGGAGGCGGCCTGGGGCGCGTTGGCGGCGGCAGGGGCGCGTTCACTGGTCGGCGCGGCGGTGTTCTCGCTCATCGGCGCACCTCGGCCTCGAAGCAGAAGTCGACATGGCGGCGATCGTCGCCGGTGACTTCGAAGTGGAGGGTGTGGGGGCCTTTGCCCAGGTGGCTCATGTCGATGGTCGCGCGCTTTTCGGCGCTGTCGCCCGGGCGCCACTGCCACTGGCCGACCTTGTCGCCGTCGATGGTGGCGCTCAGCGTCAGGGGCGCGTGGTGGGTGCGGCGCAGGTGGGCCTGGCCGATGGGGCCGGCCACGAGATCGAGCGATTGGCCGTGGGGCACGTCGCTGAAGTCGAGGGCGAGGGGGCGGCTGCCGAGCGGGGCAAAGGTGAGGCAGCGGTAGGGCTTGAAGTGGATTTCGCGCGTTTCGGCGCTCAGGCGCGAGCGTCGTGGGTGGTCCTGACAGAGAAGGCCGTGGGCGGCGCGGCGGCAGGCGAGGCGTTGGCCGCGGGCGTTGACAGCGCTGGCGCGCGTTTGAGGGCGGGAGAGGGCGTCGGTGGCGCGGAAGAGGACCTCGCGCGGCGCGGTCGGGACAAAGTGGGTGAGCGAGAGGGCGCCAAAGGTCTCGGGGCTGCCGGTGGCCACAAAGCCGGCGCGTTCGAGGAGGTCGAAGGTGGCGTCGCGA
Organism: Myxococcaceae bacterium; assembly: GCA_017500825.1. Taxonomy (GTDB): domain Bacteria; phylum Myxococcota; class Myxococcia; order Myxococcales; family UBA5297; genus UBA1203. The sequence continues at coordinate 2,841 of JAFVYB010000061.1, forward strand.
TCGGCGCGCGGCAGTTCGTCGAAGGAGAGGACGAAGAGGCGGGCAAAGCCGGCGAGGTCGGCGTCTGTCGCGTGGCGCGAGAGGTTGAGCACGGGCGCGGCCAGGCCAAAGAGGCGGGCGCGTTCGGCCCAGTGCGGCGCGAGGAGGATGGCGTCGCCGGGGCGGGCCAGTTCGCTCAGGCGCTGGCGGAGGGCGGCCTCGTCGTCGGGAGAGGGAAAGGCGGCGGGCAGGCGCGCGTAGAAGGCGAGCGAGAGAAGGGCGCAGGCGAGGACGAGCGCGGTTTCGGCCCAAAGCAGGTGGCGGCACGGCGGACGGCGCGGTTCATTCATGGCGGGCGGCGAATCGTTCAGCCGAGCAGGCGGCCGAGCCAGGGAACGCGGCTCTTGGCGATGGCGCCTTTGGGGCAGACCTCGGCGCAGCAGTAGCAGCGGATGCAGGGGCGCTTGTCGAACGCGGGGCGGGCGTTGGCTCCTTCGCCGACAAAGGTGATGGCGCCCACGGGGCAGATTTCGGCGCAGCGGCGGCAGCCGACGCAGAGATCGGCGGTGAGTTCGGGGTGGTCGATCATCAGGTCGCGCAGCCAGCGCTGGTTGGCCAGTCGCGCGCCCAGGCCCTCGATGCGCATGCCGCCACCGGCCGGTTCTTCGAGCGTGACGCCGGCAAAATCGGAAATCGCCGCGCCTGTGATCTCGATGTTGTTGAGGCAGCCCTCGCCCAGGCCGCGCCGCGTGGCCTTTTGCAGGGTGGTCAGGCGTTTGAAGTCGAGTCCCGCGATGTCGACGCCGACACGGTCGAGCGCCACGCCGTCGCTGGAGGCGAGGATGGCGCCGAGGAAGCGCGCTTTGCCGCCGTGGCCCGGGCCGTCGCCTTCGAGCGCGATCACGCCGTCGCACAGGTGGATGAGGCCGCGTCCCTGGGCGGTGAAGTGGTCGACGACGCCGCTGTAGAGGTCGGCGAAGAGGGTGGCCATCAGGTCGGCGTGGGGGGCGCGCACGTGCCAGCGCGCTTTGCGGGTGCCGGGGATGAGGCCGAAGAGGTTCTTCATCGCCATCGACATGTAGGTGAGCGAGTGCGTCTTGAGCTTGGGCAGGTTGATGAGCACGTCGGCGTCGAGGATGGCGCGCGAGACCTCGAACGCGTTGAAGCGCTCGGCGCGGGCGCATCTGAGCGTGGCCGTTTCGGAGAGGCTCGGGACTTCGAGGCCGAACGATTCGACGACGGCGCCGATGCCGGACGACTTGAGGACAGATTTGGTCGAGGCCACGGCCGGGTTGTCGCCGACGATGGGCGTGGCGCCGCGCGCGAGGACTTCTTCGATGACGGCGCGGACGACTTCAGGGTCGGTGCAGATGCCCTCGTCGCGGCTGGCGTTGGTCACGAGGTTGACTTTGAGGAAGACGCGTCGGCCCGCGCGGACGGCCTCGTCAAAGGCGGCGGTGGCGTGAAGCGCCTGGCGCACGGCCTGATGGATGGCCTCGGGGGATGCGTCCTCCTGTCTGACGCGCTCGATGGCGACGCGCGTTCGGCGTGGCGAGGTGGCGTCGGCGGTGGCCGGCGTCTGGGTGGGGGCGTGTTCGTCGGACATGGCGTCTCCGGAAAATCGGCGCGTCGGCTTGCGAAGCGGCGCGGAATCGACTCTGGGCGCGCGCTCGTTTTGGACAACGCGAAAGGGCGCGGCGATGGCGAGGCAGGAGTCGAAGGAGTGGTCGGTCTATGTGCTGCGCTGCGGCGACGGGACGCTCTACACGGGCGCGACGAACGACGTGCAGCGGCGGCTTCAGACTCACCTTCGCGGGCGGGGCGCGGCCTATACGCGATCGCGGCTGCCCGTCGAACTCATCTATCGCGAGGCGTGCGGCACGAGGGGCGAGGCGCTCAGGCGGGAGGCGGCGATCAAGCGGCTGTCGCGCGCGGCCAAGCTGGCGCTGGTCGAGGGCCGGGGTGGATCTGGCTGCGATGGGGAAAGGTGAGTCGGGCTGAACGCGCCGACGTGAGTCGAACGAGGAGAACTGAACGCGCGGGGCGGCCAAATCGTCCGGAGCGCCGCCAGACGCGCCCTGTGAACCGCGGTTGGGAGCGTTTTTGCCGAGGCGCCCGCGCGGCTTTTCCTTTGGAAGGCCTGTGCTATGTGCCGCCGCCCTTTGCGCCCCCCCCCTCTGGCTCTCCTCTGAGCCGCCGAACGCCTCCGACGCCATGCAACAGACCGATCCCAACGCCGCCTCCTCCTCTGCCCGCGCGCCCCGTGTGCTCATGGTCGCCGGTGAGGCCTCGGGCGATGTCCACGCCGCGGCGCTTTTGCGCGCGCTCAAGGCGCGTGTTCCGGGACTGACGGCTTTTGGCATGGGCGGCGCGCACCTCAGGGCGGCCGGGCTGGAGGCGCTCTACGACGCGAGCGAGATCTCGGTGATGGGGCTCGTCGAGGTGTTGCCCAAGCTCTTCGGCATCCTGCGCGTGCTCAAATCGCTTTCGCGCGAGGCCGCGCTGCGCCGTCCGGACCTGGCCATCCTCGTCGACGTGCCCGACTTCAACCTGCGCCTGGCAAAGCGCCTCAAGGCCCTCGGCATCCCCGTCGTCTATTACGTGAGCCCGATGATCTGGGCCTCGCGTCCCTGGCGGGCGCGGACGATTCGCCGGCGCGTCGACACCATGCTCTGCATCCTCCCCTTCGAGGAGCCGTGGCTCAAATCGCGCGGCATCCAGGCGCGTTACGTCGGCAATCCCGTGCTCGATGCCCTGCCGCCGCCATCAGAGGCGCGCGACTTTCGTCAGAGGCTCGGCCTGGACCCATGCCGCCGCACCCTGGCGCTCGTCCCTGGCAGCCGTCGCTCTGAAATCGCCCGCGTGTTGCCGGTGATGTGCGCGGCCACCCAGTCGCTTTTGACGCGCCATCCCGACCTGCAAATCGCCGTGCCCGTGGCGCCCACGATCGACGCGGACCAGCTCCGGGCGTTTTTCGCGCGGTTTGGCCTCAGTCCTGCGCTCGTCGAGGGGCGCGTTTGCGACGTGGTCGGCGCCAGTGACGCGGCCATCGTCTGTTCCGGAACAGCGGCGCTCGAAGCCGGCCTGATGCTGCGGCCTTTTGTCGTCGTCTACCGGGTGCAACCGCTCACAGCGCTCGCCTTCCGGCTCGTTCGCACCGTGAAGCACATCTCGCTCGTCAACCTGCTCGCCGGCCGCGAGATCGTCCCCGAGCTCTTTCAGCGCGACTGCACCGCCGAGCGCGTGGCGCGGGAAGTTGCCGCCTTTCTGGAGGACGAGGAGAAGCGCGCGCGCGTCGTTCGAGATCTGGGCGAGGTGCGCTCGACTCTGGGAGAGCCTGGCGCTTCGCGCCGCGCCGCCGACGCCGTGATCGAGGTGCTCGATCGCCTGGGCAGGCTGCCCGCTGGTTCGCGGACCATCGACGCGGTCCTGACCGAAGCGCCCGAAAAGGCCACGCCCCCCGCCGACAGCGCCGCCACCCGCGCCGGACCTTCGTGAGCGCTTTGGCCGTTTGGGTCTTTCGCCTTTCGCCAACCCTGGCCGCCCGCGCGCCACCCCTGTCGCCAGCCGCCCCGCGCCGCTTTGGCCACCGCCCGGGCCCGCCCCCACCTCAAGAGGTAAGCCATGCAGCAAGACGCCCTCGTGATCATCCCGACCTACAACGAGCTCGACAACCTGGAGCCCATCACTTCCGCCGTCCTTCATGCACTGCCGCGCGCCGACGTGCTCATTGTCGATGACAACAGCCCGGACGGCACCGGCAAGAAGGCCGACGATTTGGCCGCGAACAACCCGCGCATCCACGTGCTGCACCGCGAGGCCAAGGAAGGGCTCGGGCGCGCCTATCTCGCCGGATTCGACTGGGCGCTGGCGCGTCCCTACCGCTTCGTCTTCGAGATGGACGCCGACTTCTCGCACGACCCGAAGCGCCTGCCCGCCTTTATCGAGGCCGCCGAAGCTGGCGCCGACCTGGTGCTCGGCTCGCGTTACGTCGAGGGCGGCGGCACGGTGAACTGGGGCGTCGGGCGCAAGGTCATCAGCCAGTGCGGCAGCCTCTACGCGCGGACCATCCTCGGCGTGCCGGTGCGCGACATGACCGGCGGCTTCAAGTGCTTCCGCCGCGAGGTGCTCGAAGGCATCGACCTCAAGGGCGTGCGGAGCGTCGGCTACTCCTTCCAGGTCGAGCTGACCTACCGGGCCATCAAGCGCGGCTTCAAAGTGAAGGAAATCCCGATCCTCTTCGAGGACCGCCGCCTGGGGCAGAGCAAGATGTCGAAGAAGATCTTCTTCGAGGCCATGGCCATGGTCTGGAAGCTGCGCTTCTCGAAGGAGGTCTAGCGGGCGGTCCGGAGATTCGAGCTGGCGCCGCGCCCAACAGGGCCCGTGTCCGCCGACCGATCTTTGACGCGTGAGGCGCCCCGCCAATGGCGCCTGCCAAGCCGCGCTTTTTAGAGACGCGCGCTCCTTCAGGACTTCCCCGTGACCGAGCTCTTCACCTTCGCCGTGATGGCGTTTTCCACGCTCTTCTTCGTGATGGACCCGCTGGGCCTGTTGCCCATCTTCATCACGCTGACGGCCAACGAGACGCCCGAGCAGCGCCGCCAGACCGCCCGCCGCGCCTCGCTGGTGACCTTCGCCATCCTGCTGATCTTCACCCTCTTCGGCGCCTACATCTTCCGCCTCTTCGGGCTGACGCTCGACGCCTTCCGCATCGCCGGCGGCATCCTGCTCCTGCTGATGGCGCTCGACATGCTGCACGCCCAGCCCTCTCGCGCGCGCTCTTCGCCCGAGGAGACCGAGGCCGGCAGCCACAAGGACGACGTGGCGATCGTGCCTCTGGCCATGCCGCTCCTCGCCGGTCCCGGAACCGTGGCCTCGGTGATGGTCCTCGCCTCCCAGAACAGCGACTGGCGCTACACCTTCGTGGTCCTGCTCGTCGTCGCCCTCTGCTGCCTGGCCAGCTGGCTCATCCTGCGATCGTCCGACCTCATCTGCCGCGTCTTCAGTCCGGCGGGCATCGCCGTCTTCGAGCGCATCATGGGCCTGTTGCTTGCGGCCATCGCCATCCAGTTCATGGCCGACGGCGTCGTGGGCGTCCTCTCCGGCGCGGGCTTCTCATTGAGCGCCGCCCTCACCGATCCGACGGCTGCCGCGACCACCTCCGCCACAGCCGCGAGCACCTCGGCGGGCACGCCATGAAGCGCCTGATCGCCCAACTCGCCGCCTACCTGCGCCCCGAGGGGCGGGCCTTTGCCCTGGCCATCCTCTGCATGATCGCGCTGGCGGTGACGACCGCGCTCTACGCCTTTGTCAGCGGGCCGGCGGTGCAGTTCCTCATCAGCGGCGGCGCCGATGGGCTCGACCTCCTCTTCGACGCCTTTCCTTCGCTGCGCGACGGGCTCGACCGCGAGCGCGCCTTTGTCTTCCTGCCGTTCGCCATCGCCTTGACCGGCCTCGTCAAGGGCGCCGCCTACCTCGGCCAGTTCTATTCGATGGGCATGATCGGCCAGCGCGTGGTGCAGCGGCTCAGACGCGACTTTCTCGACCGCCTGCTCGCCCTGGACGCGCGCTTTTTTCAGGGCGCGAAGACCGGCGATTTGCTCTCGCGCTTTGGCTCGGACATCGCCCAGGTCGAGTCGGCCATCACCTTTGCCCTGGCCAGCTCGCTGCGCGACACCCTGACGCTCCTCGTCCTGCTGGCGCTGGCATTCTTCCTCGACTGGCGCCTGGCGCTGGTGGCCTTCATCGGCGTGCCGGCGATCATCCTGCCGATCGCGAGGCTGGCCAAGAAGCTCAAGCGCCGCACGCGGCAGGGACAGGACGCGCTCGGCAACCTCGTCGGCATCGTCCAGGAGGGGCTGTGGGGGCACCGCGTGATTCAGGCCTACGACATGGCCGCCCGCGAGCTCGAACGCTTCGACGTGGAGTGCGATCGCTGCGTGCGGGCCCAGATCAAGGCCTCCAAGGCGCGCTCGCTCTTTCCGGCGGTGATGGAGATCGCCATGGTCGCGGGCCTGGCGCTGGTGCTCAGGCTGGTGGCGGGCGCGGTGCTCGAAGAGACCATCGCTCCGGAACGGCTCGTCTCGTTTCTCGCCACGCTGGCGCTGTTGCTTCAGCCGGCGCGGCAGCTGGGCAAGGTCGGCCAGGTGACGATGAGCGCGCTGGCGAGTCTGGAGCGGATTGGCGCGGTGCTGCAGGCGCGTCCCCTGGTCGACGAACGCGCGGGCGCGTTTGACATGCCGCGTCTGGAGAAATCGCTCGCCTTTGAGTCGGTCGATTTTTCCTACGACGGCGAGCGGGCGGTGCTCGGCGGGTTCGATCTGACGGTGGCGCGCGGCGAGGTGGTGGCGCTCGTCGGCGAGAGCGGTTCGGGCAAGAGCACGGCGGCGCTGTTGGCGATGCGCTTTCTCGACCCTGGTTCGGGAGTGGTGCGCGCCGATGGCCGCGATCTCAGGGAGGCGGGGCTTGGATCGGTGCGCGCGCAGTTTGGACTGGTGACGCAGGAGCCGCTGCTCTTCACCGGGACGATTGCCGAGAACATCGCCTACGGGCGGCCCGAGGCCTCGCGCGGGGAGATCGAGGCGGCCGCGCGCGTCGCCCAGGCGCACGAGTTCATCAGCGCGCTGGAGAAGGGCTACGACACGCCGATTGGCGAGCGCGGCGTCGGCCTGTCCGGCGGTCAAAAACAGCGCCTCTGCCTGGCCCGGGCCCTGCTCGTTCAGGCGCCGATTCTCCTTCTGGATGAAGCGACGAGCAGTCTCGACGCCGAGAGCGAACGCGAGGTGACGCGCGCGCTGGGGGAGGCGCTCAAGGGGCGCACGGCGTTCGTCATCGCCCACCGGCTGTCGACCATCCGAACGGCGGACCGCGTGGCCGTGCTCAAGGATGGGCGGGTGGTCGAGCTGGGAAGCCACGAGGCGCTGCTCTCGCGGGGGGGCGAATACGCGCGGCTCTATCGCGGACAGGACGCGCAGGCGGTTGCCTGAGCGGGGCAGGGGATTTTTGGAGCGGCGCCATCGCCGCGTGAGGACAAGTCAATGGATCGCAAGGCGTTGAAGATCGCCGTTGTGGGGGCGGGCAGGATGGGAGGGGCGCTGCATCGGGCGCTGACGCGTTCGGGGTTTTCGAGCGGGCTGTCGTCGCGACCGAAGAGCGCGCAGGCCGTGGCCGCGACACACAAGGCGCTCAGCGAGGCGGCGGTGGTCTTCCTCTGTGTGCCGGACGCGCAGATCGAGGCCATCGCGCGGCAATACGCCGAGGCGTTTCACGAGGGGCAAATCGTCGCCCACTGCGCCGGGGCGCTCGACCTGTCCGTTCTCGCGGGCGCCGCTTCGCCAGGGGTGTCGCTGGGGTCGATGCATCCGCTCTGCGCCATCGCCTCGCCCGAGACCTCGTTCGTCGGTGTCCACGCCGCCATCGCCGGTGATGAATCCGCCCGCGCGCGCCTCAGGGAGCTGGCCCGCGCCATCGGCATGACGCCCTTCGAGATCGGCGAGGGAGAACGGGCGCGCTACCACGCCGCCGCCGCGCTCGCCGCCAACGGTCTGATGGCTCTGGCGGCCCAGGCTTCAGCGCTCTTCGCCGAGTGCGGTGTCGAGCCCAGGCAGGCGCTCGCCGCGCTTTTGCCGCTGATGCGTTCCTCGATCGTCGCCCTCGATCAGAAGGGGTTGCCCGGCGCTCTGACAGGCCCCATCGCCCGTGGCGACAGCCAGGTTGTCGAGCGGCACCTCAAAGCACTGGCGCGTCCTGGCGATGAAACGGCGCGCGCCACCTATCGCGACCTCTCGCGCACCCTGCTCGACCTCTCCCGCCAGCTGGGGGCCGCCACGCCCGAGTCACTCAGGGTCATCGGCGAATTGATCCACGCGAATGGGGAGGGCGTTTCGCCGTGAAGGCCTTGTTTCAAAACATCGGCCGCGCGCTTTTGCTCGCGCTCGTGCGCCTTGCCTTTCGCGCTCCGGCCGGTGGCCCGATCGACGCCTCGAAGCTGCGCAAGGTGCTCGTGATCCGCGTCGACCCCCGCGTTGGCGACGTGCTTTTGACGACGCCGCTTTTGCGCGCGCTCAAAAAAGGACTGCCTGAAGCGCGCCTCGACCTCCTTCTGGCCGCGGGCAAACAGCCGCTCGTGGAAGGCCTCGCCGATCGCCTCATCCCCTTCGCCAAGAAGGATTTTTTCCGTCACCCGATTCGATTCTGGCGCGCGGTGCGTTCCCTCAGGCGCGAGCGCTACGACGCGGTGATCGAGGCGGCGCACTGGCACGCCTTCAGCTTCACGAGCTCCTGGCTGACACACGCCACGCGGTCGCCCATTCGCATCGGCCATGATCGCGGCGAGGCCAGGCGCTTCCTCACGCACGCGGTCGAGAAGGACGCGCTGAATGAGCGCGAGGTGCCCTCCAAGCTGGAGCTTTTGACGCCGCTCGGGATCGCGCCTGACGGCGAGGCGCTCTCGACGACGGTCGACGCCTTTGCTCCGGTCAAAGGCAAGCTCGACGAGGTGAGGGCTCTGAGTGCGGGGCGCCCGTGGGTGGCGCTCAATCCGGGCGCGCGCAAGGCCAACCGGCGCTGGGACGCGAAGGGGTTTGGGCGTCTGGCGGCGCGGATGAGTGAAGAGCTCCAGCTCTGTCCGATCGTGCTCTGGGGCCCGGGAGAGGAGGCCATCGCCGAGGCGGTCGTGGCCGCGTCCGAGGGCAGGGCGTCTCTTGCGCCCAGGACCAATCTCGCCGAGCTCGCCGCGACTTTTCGCCACAGCGCCCTCGTGGTGACGAACGACACCGGACCGATGCACCTGGCCGTGGCCAGCGGCGCGCGGGTGCTCGCGGTGCTCACCTTTGAGGACGGGCCGCGCTGGACGCCGGAAGTGGGCGAGCGCTTCGACAGCGTTCTGGTCGATGGCGTGGCCGACGTGGCCGAGGCGCGCGTGGACGAGCTGATGCGCAAGGCGGCGCGTCTTATGGCGGGCGGAGAGTCGGCGAGCGCGATCTGAGCCGGACAGGCGCGTCCACGCCTGCCGACGCGACAAGTCAGCGTTTGATTGGTTTCGACGCCAAAAGCGCCCGCGCGCAGCAGCCGACGAGGTCCTCGACGCGTTCAGCGATGGCGATGGCGCCGGCGCTTTCGAGTTCGGCGCGCGTTCCCAGTCCCCAGAGGACGCCGACAAAGGGAAGCCCCGCCGATTTGGCCGCGCCGCCGTCGATGGGCGAATCGCCGACAAAGACGGCGCGCTCGATCTTCTGGCCGCCGTTGAGGGCCTCCAGGCGCGCGAGTGCCGCGTCGATGCCGTCGCGGGCGGGCTTGCGCTCGGGCACATCGCCCATGCCGATGATCACCGGGCAGAAGTCGTCGAGCTGGGCGCGGCGGCACAGCTGTCGGGCGCTGTCGCCGGGCTTGTTGGTGACGATGGCCTTGAGGCCCTGGAGCTGCCGCAGCGCCGCGTCGATGCCGGGAAACAGGCGCGTCCGCTTCATCATGTGCGTCTCGTAGAGCGCGACCCAGCGGCGGACGGCTTCGTCGAGGGTGGCGTCGTCGGGCGTCGGGCCGTCGATGGTGCCTGCCAGCGCGCGGGCCACCAGGTGGCGCGAGCCCTCGCCGATGAAGGTGTAGATGCGCGTCTCGGGCAGGGGCGCGAGGCCGAAGGAGTCGCGCACGAGGTTGGCGCACTCGGCGATGTCGCCGATGCTGTCCACGAGGGTGCCGTCGAGGTCGAAGAGATAGGCGTCCATGCTTGGTGGGTTCCCGGGTGGTGTCCGCGCCTCACGCGAGCAGGCGGGGCGGAACGGTGGAGGGTTGAGAGCTCGGCAAACGGCAGGGGACTCAGGGCGCGATGGTCAGGCGGGCGCCGCTGGAGTGGGCCGTGAACTCGGGCGCGTAGACCGACTGCAGCGTCGCGGGGGAGGCGCGGAATTCGCCGGCCATGGTCGCCTTCAGCCGGTAGCGGAAGGTGAACTCGCCCGCGGGCAGGCTGTCGAAGAAGAGGTTCAGCGCGCTGTCGCGCACTTCCTGTCGGTAGGCGAGCGCGTGGTCGAAGCGGGGGCCGGAGCGCGCGTTGACGGGTTCTGTGCCTGCCGCGCGCGGATCGCGCAGGTGGACGTATTCGGCGCCGTGGCGGGCCGCGATTGTCAGGCGAACCTCGATTTCGTCGCCCACCTTCAGCGCCGCGCCTTCGTCGAGCGGTTCCAGCGCCCACTCGCCCGCGCGGATGACGCGTCGGAAGTAGTCGCGCCTGACGCTGAAGAGGTCGCCCGAGGCGGCGATGGCCAGCTCCTCGGTGGAGAAGTGCCAGGTGGCCGAGGCGAACATCAGGCCGGGCGTCTTTTGTTCGAAGGCGATGCCCGCGAGCGCTTTGGCGTCGATGGCCGTCGGTGCCAGCGCGATCTGCCGCTTCTTCGGAGCGCTTTGACGCGCCGGGTCAAAGGCGAGTTCGTGGCGTTCGTTGCCCAGCGTGACGCGCACCCGATCGACCGCTTCGAGCCGCCCTGTGGCGCGGGCGTGGTGGGCGATGGCGTAGATGGCCTCGGCCGAGGCGCGCGTCGATTTCCACTGGTTCAGCTTCCTGTTGAGGAAAAGCCACTGCACGAGGCCATCGCGGCGCGGGTCTTTGGGAGCGATCTCGCTCAGCACGCGCAGGGCAAAGGCGTGCGACTCGATCGTGTCGCGATACCAGAGCCAGCTTTTCGCCTCCGGCTGCCAGAAGGTGCCCTCGTCGGCGGTGGTCCGGGCGGCGTCCATCACGCTGGCGAAGACGAGTTTGGCGTCCTCTTCGCGCCCCATGCGCTTGAGTGTCAGGGCGAGCTGGCCGCGGCTCATGGGCGAGAGCTCCCGGCGGTGCCTGAACGAGAAATCGAGGAGCTTCTGGCGCTTGTCGCGGCTGGGCAGGACCTCGGCGCCGCGCTGTCCGTCAAAGGCGCTGGCCACAAAGTTGAAGAAGGTCGCGAGCGCCACCTTGGACGCGTCCTTGTCTTTGGGCTGGCTCAGCCAGGCGTCGATCTCGCTCTCGTGCCACGCGGCGAGGAAGCGCCAGGCCTTGAACGCGATGTCCCGCGGGATCTCGGCGCCAAATTCGGCCATGCGCGCAAAGCCCGCGAGCACCTGCAGCGTCATGTGAACCGAAGGCCTGCCGCCGGGCCACCAGGCAAAGCCGCCGCTGTGGTGCTGCGCCTGACGCAGCTTTCGAAGCGCTTTTTCCCGCTCGTCGCGCGCCACCTCCGGGTCGAGGATCGAGAGCACCTCGTCGCCAGACGCGCCGCCCTGGGCCGCCGAGAGCCACGGCGTCTCCTCCAGCGCGATTTTGCGGTTGGGATCGTCCTCGTCGAACGGCAGCAGGCGCGTGGTCCGCTGTTTGGCGAGCTTCTGGGCCCGTTTGCCCAGAGCCGGGAAATCCCTGGCGAGGCCGGTCATGACGCTCGCCGCGACGAGCCGGCTCATGATCGACTCGACGCTCGCGTAAGGCGTCCGCCAGAGGGAGGGCAGGGCCGCGAGGGCGCCGTCGACGAGGTTGGCGTCGACCGTCACGACCAACGCTTCGCTGACGAGGCTCGCGTCGCCCTGATTCACGTCAAAGGACAGCGTCCGGCGCTCGTGGCCGCGCAACGCCGCGAAGCGCGACTGGCTCAGATGGGTGCGGCTCGGCAGGACAGGCAGGGGCCTCACTTCGCTGTCGACGAGCTTGCCGTCCGAGGTGCGCGCGCAGGCTTTGACGTCGACTTCGCCCACGCCCGGCGGGACCTGGAGCGGGAAGGTGAAGGTCTGGCTTTTGCCCTTGTCGAGCGTGAAGGCGGTCCTGGCCTGACCCGCGTCGAGCCCGTAGCGCGCGCTGATGTCGCCTCCGGTCACCGGGTCGAGAAGCGCGATCGACACTTCGCCCGTCAGCGTCCTGTCCGCGGCGCTGTCCACGGTCACGGCCAGAGCGGCGCGATCGCCCTCGCGCACAAATCTGGGCAACCTTGGTCGCGCCATGAGTTCGCGCGCGCTTTCAAAGGTGCGCTCCGCGATGCCGGCGTTCAGCTCACGCGTCAGGGCCACGGCCCACAGCCGCCAGGAGGTCAACGCGTCGGGAACGGTGAACTCGATGGTGGCGCTGCCGTCGCGGTTCATCCTAACGGCGGGGATCCAGAAGGCGGTCTCGCGAAAGTCCTCGCGCGCGCAGGCGTTGCCAGGTTCGATCGCCGCGGCCTGTTCGGTTTCCTGCGGCTCGCGGTTCACGCGCGCCCGCGCTTCCTGCTCGGGCGAGGGCGTGGCGCCCATGATCTTGGGCTGGGCCGAGTCGCTTTCGGCGATGGCGTTGGCGGCCAGGGCAAACGCGCTCTTGGCGCGCCGCGAGAATCCCGGCAGGTCCGGCCTGTAGACGCCGTGGGGGTCGATCGCGCGCAGCCTGTCGGGCCTGAAGATGGGTTTCACATTCAGAAAGCGCGGTCTGGACACGCGATCGCTGTCGAGGCGCCCGTGGCGCGTCAGCGGGAAGTCGTCGCCAAGGACGCTGACCGGTCTCGGCGCGCCGCGTCGGTTGGGCAAAAAGTCGATCGGATTGACCGGTCGATGTTCGGCGAAGGCCTCCAGACTGCGGTCGTAGGCGTAGGCGAACATCTCGATGTCGCGCGCGTTGAGTCGTCGCCCGTCGCGGCGTGACACCTTGAGGCGGAGGCGTTCCTTGGCCCCGGGCCGCGTGCGGTCGCGGAAGCGCTCAAAGGCGATGTCGAGCGCGCGGTCGTCGTAGGGGACGTCGATGTCGACGCTGATGGAGACAGGCTGCCAGTCCATGACGGCGCTCAGGCGCACGCTGAAGCCGCCGCGGTCCTCCTCCGTGATGGCGATTTCGCGCAGCGCGGCGTCCTTGCCCGCCACGATCCAACGGTGCGAGACGCGCTGACCGGCGCGGAAGACTTCGAGCAAAAGCCGCTGACCCAGGCGGCCGCTGTGGACGAGGAGGCGCAGTTTTTCGCCGGGGCGGACGGTCGATTTGTCGGCGACGAGGACGGCGGGCAGCGCGAGGTCGGGCGCGGAGGAGGCCGCGATGAAGTCGATCTGGCGCTCGATGGGGCGGCCCTTGTCGTCTTCGGTCGCGTAGTGGAGGCGGTAGGCGCCGGGTTTGAGGCGGGGGATGTGGATGGCGCCGAGGCCGCGCGCGTCGTGACTGACCTGGCCGTCGGCCACGCGTTCGCCTTCGGGTTGGAGCGCGAGTGCCTGTTCCAGCGAGTAGTCGCTGTCGGCGCGCGAGCGCATGGTGTCGCCCGGCAGAGCGGATCGGGGATCGCGGTCGGGATCCTGGGGGCGCGGCAGGTCGGCGGGGGAGGGCGTCGAGGCGGGCAGCGCGAGGCGAGTCACCCAAAATCGGCCATGGCCCGGGCGCGGCGAGCCGTCGGTGGCGGTGCGCAGCGCCGAGATCTCAAAAGCCCTGCCCGCGTCGACAAACCCGGCGGGCATCCGCAATTCGGCGTCGATCGTCCGAAAGCCCAGCGCGATGTCCCGGACCGCCTCGCGCGTCTCGCCGCCCAGGTCGGTCACCTCCACCCTCACCGTGAAGCGGTAGCGCTGTTCGGGCCACGTCTTCTCCTCGGAAGGATCGGCGCGCGGCGTGAACTCGAACTTGAAGCGCCCCTCGGCGTCGAGCGCCGCTGTCCCGGAGGCGATGATCTCGGGCGTTTGCCGCGGCGGCGGACGATAGCGGGAGCGCGGCGGCTGGAAGAACGGACGCCAGGGAGAGAACACGCGCCGAACGACACTCCAGCGCGCCTCGCCCGCGTTGATCTGGCTTCCATAGAAAGTGCGCGCCGTGCCGCTGACGCTGACGGGCTCGTTGATTTGGGCTGCCTTGCCCAGCGACTCGTCGATCGCCACCTCGAACGTCGGCCGTTTGTATTCCTCGACGCGGATCGACTGGGTGCCGAGCCAGCCGTCGCGCTTTTTGGTGTCGACGCGGGAGACGCGCAGGTGCCAGGCGCCGAGCGCGCGATCGGTCGGCAGCTCAAAGGCGCCGTGGGCCGCGCCAAAGGTGTCGCTCTTCACCTTTTTGATCGCCACGCGCCGTCCGTTCGCGTCGACGAGCGCGACCTCGATGGCGGCGCCGCGCAGCGTCGAAAAGCGCGCCCTGGCCTCTTCGTGCCGATAGGGGACGACCTTCCAATGAACGGTCTGCCCGGGCCGGTAGACGCCGCGATCCGTGTAGATGAGCGCCTTGTCGATCGGACGGTGGCGGCGCGCCTCCAGCGCCATGGGGCCCTGGTCGCTCAGGCTGCGGATCGAGCTGAGCGATTGCGGCGTGAGGGTGTGCGTCTCGTCTTCGCCCTTGCGCGCCCGCAGGAGGTATTCGCCGAGCCTGCGTCCGTCCCGGATGTCGATTTTGACCTCGCCGGCCAGGTCGGTGCGCAGGGTGGACGTCTTGCGAAACTCGCCCCAGCCCTTCTCGCCAAGTTCGCGCCGGTAGACCTCGACCTCGGCGTCGGCGATCGGCGCGCCTGTCCTGGCGTCGAGCACGCGCGCGATGTGCGCTTCCTTCAGCTTGTCCTCGACGATGGCCAGGTTGGAGACGACAAAGGCGTTTGCGCGAAGGTCGCTTCGCCACCAGTTGTCGCCGCGCTCGACGAAGTCCTCCTGTCTTGAGGCGAAGATGACGTAGGTGCCGGGCGTGTCGAGCGGCGGGGTGATGAAGGTGGTGTGCGTTCGAAAGTCGCCCGGATCAGTCAGGCGGACGCTCCAGTCGGCGACGGCTTTGTTCTGGGCCAGCTCGCTCAGCCGGGTGTGCCACTGCTGGCGGTCGGCGGTCTCGTCGTCAAAGGGCGGCTTGCCCGCGATCAGGTCGTCGAAATCGACCGGGACGGCGCGCAGGAAGATCTTCGAGAGGTTGGTGTGCCGCAGCTCGATCGAGCGCTGGCGCGGGCCGTCGACCGCCTTGACCGACAGCGAAAAGCGCGGGGCTGTGATGGCCGCCTCGACAGCCTGGCAGTGCGCCTGCCCCGCCGAGTCGGGGAATTGAACGCGGCCAGTGCGGGCGATCTGCAGGGCGCGGGCACGGTCGCCGGGCTGGTCGCGAATCAGCAGCTCCCGGGCGAGCGAGGCTCGGGCCATGGCCGACCAGGGTTCCTCGGAAAACCCGCCGAGTTCCTTTTCGAAGTCGGCGAGCACCAGATCGCGCTGCGCCGCGTTCAGCGCCGGAACGAGCGCCTCCATGCGCACGCGCAAAACCTCCAGCGCCGCCTCTCTTTCACCGCGCGAGAGGTGCCATCGCGCCAGATCCGAAGCGAGCACGCCGACCTTGAGCAGGGGATGGATGGCCTCTCCGGTCAGGATTTCCGGCTCGAACAGGGCCGGGTCGGGCCGCAGCAGGTCGTCCATGTCGAGCGCGAAGGTGTTGCTCTGCTCGGCGGGGCGCCAGTTGGCCTGATCGGTGAGCGCGTCGATCCAAAGGTAGGTCAAAGCGTCGCGCGGCGAGGGGCGGATCGCCTCGGGGTAGTCGTTGCGCTCGATGACCGGCGCCAAATCCCTGAAGGGGACCACGGCGAGGGCCACGCGCAGTTCCCAGGCCTCGGCAAAGGCGTCGTTGATCGCTGCGTTGATTTCCCGGCGCGTCCAGAGCTCGATCGGCTTGTTGCCTTCGCTGACCACGCGTTCGCGGCGGTCGATGTCGCGGCTGTAGGCGCTGCGGTAGCGCATGAGCGCGTTGGCCCGGGTGAGCGCGAGCGCGGCGCGCCAGGTGGTCGACCGCGGTGGGTCGATGTCCAACAGCCGTGTGACCGCCCGCTCGTAGCCATGTGAACTCACGAGGAGCGACACCTCCCGGGTGAGCGCGCGCGCCCACGCCGCCTCGTCGCCAGAGAGACGGGCCTGTTCGCCGAGTCCGCGCGCCAGTTTGGCGGCCGCGTTGAACTCCTCGCGCTCGATCAGCTCGTCGAGGCGCTTCCAGGCGCTGCTCTCCTCAAGCGGCTTGTCTTTGGCGAGCGCGGCCAGGGGCAGGGCGAGCGAGAGGAGGCAGGCGAGGACACGGGCCAGACGCCAGTGGCGGACATGGGGCGCCGGATGACTCGGATGGGCGGTCTGCATAGGGGGCTCCTGCGCGGGCATGGCCTCGCGGGCGTTTTTTGGAAATTGCGCGTAGAGGAAAAACGGGGACTATCCGCCGCGTTTTTTAGACCCCGCCCAACGCCGCCCCAACTCTTTGCCCTGGAGGTTGTCATGGACCGAATCATCGCCGCCCTGCTCTTGAGCCTGAGCCTGGGCCTGTTGCCCGCCTGTTCCGAGTCGATCGAGGAGAGCGGCGACACCGAACCGACGGACGCCACCGTTCAAGACGCGCCCGACGCCGCGGACGAAGGCGACAGCGGCTACACCCTGATCGTTCCCGATGCCTCCGAGGAACAGCCCGACGCCAATCCCTATGTCCCACCCGAGCCGCCCGGCACCTCCATCGTCTGGCTGCACACCGGCACCACGCTCTACAAGGGCGACCTCGCCGTCCGCCCATTTACCTACGAGAAGGTGGGCGATTTCGTCTGTGACGACTACACGTCGGTGGTCACCAACGCGCAGCAGCTGACCTCGATCACCGATTTGGCCGTGGATCAGGACGACAACCTCTACGGCGTTACCGCCCGGGCCATCCTTCCGCTCGCCATCGAGAACGGCGAAGTCCGCTGCACCGACATCTGGCCGTTCCCCTCTGGCACCGCGCGCGTCAACGGTCTGACCTTCGCCCCCAAGGGCACGCTCGCCGCCGCCAAGGAAGTCCTGGTCGGCGCCGACGACGACGGCAAGCTGTGGCGCATCGACGAGACGACGGGCGCGGTCACCCAGATCGGCAGCTTTGGCCAGGTCCCGGCAAAGGACGGCCAGGGCAACGCCTACGACAGCGAGTTCGTCGGCGAGGACTTCATGCTCTCGGGCGACATCGTCTTCATGTCCAACGCCGGCAATCCTGTCGGCTTCGCCACCGTGATCGAGTGCAAGCACTGCGGCACCAGGGTCGACACCCTCGTCGAGATCGACCTCTCCAAGCTGCGCGACGGCAACACCGAGTCGGTCGTCAAGTCGAATCGCGGCCAGGTCCTCAAGAGCGCCACCTGCGACGGCGCGGCGGTCGAGGGCTATGACCTGATGTATGGCATCGCCGCCTATGACGCGCAGGTCTACGGCTTCTCCGACTCGGGCGAGATCGTCGAGATCTCCAACGTCGACGGCACAGCCTGTCGCATCGCCCAGGGCGAGGACGAGACAGGGACAGCGCTGCGCTTCTACGGCGCCGGCATCTCGACCGCGGCCAAGGTGGTCGTCGAGTTCAACTGACGGACAGGCACAGCGCCTGAAGGCGCGAATCTGGCGGCGTCCATCTCCCCTGTGAGGTGGGCGCCGTCGCCGTTTTGGGCCGCCCGCGTTGCCGGTTGCCGATTCAGACCCCGGTCCCTATAAGGCGCGCCCTTTTTCAACCGCCGGGAGGGGCCTCCAGAGGGGGCGCACCCTCCCGTTTTTTTGGGAGTCGAGCCGTGCAAGAGACCTATGTGCCGCAGTCAATCGAGCCGAAGTGGCAGGCGCGCTGGGAGAAGGAGTCGCTCTTCAAGCTGAAGGGCCAGGGCGAAAAACGCTACATCCTGGAGATGTTTCCCTACCCCTCCGGCAAGATGCACATGGGGCACGTGCGCAACTACCTGATCGGCGACGTGCTGGCCCGCTACTTCCGGGCGCGCGGCTTTGACGTGTTGCACCCGATGGGCTGGGACGCGCTGGGACTGCCCGCAGAGAACGCCGCCATCCAGGACGGTCGCCATCCGGCTGAGCGCACGCGCGAGAACGTCGCCCAGTTCAAGGCCGAGATGAAGTCGGTCGGCTACTCCTACGACTGGGACCGCGAGCTGGCCACGAGCGACCCCGAGTATTACCGCTGGAACCAGTGGTTCTTCCTCAAGATGCGCCAGATGGGGCTCGTCTACCGCCGCATGAACCGCGTCAACTGGTGCACGAGCTGCGCCACGGTGATCGCCAACGAGCAGGTCAAGGACGGCCTGTGCGAGCGCTGCGGCTGCGAGGTCGCCCTGAAGCGGATGCCGGAGTGGGCGTTCCGCATCACCCGCTATTCGCAGAAGCTGCTCGACAACCTCGACACGCTCACCGACTGGCCCGACCGCGTGACCTCGATGCAGCGCCACTGGATTGGCCGTTCGCCGGGCGCCGAGATCGTCTTCAAGATCGACGGTTCGGACGATGCCGCGCTCACCGTCTTCACCACGCGCGCCGACACCCTCTTTGGCGTCACCTATGTCGTGGTCGCGCCCGATCATCCGCTGATACCGAGGCTGGTGAACGACGAAACGCGCGATGCCGTGGCCGCCTTTGCCGACGCCCAGGCCAAAAAGGCCGCGCAGGCCAAGAAGGACGAAGAGCCGGACAAGGAGGGCGTCTTCACCGGCGCCTACGCCATCCATCCCTTCACCGGCGCCAAGGTCCCGGTCTGGGCCGCCAACTTCGTCGTCTCCGATTACGGCACGGGCGCGGTCATGAGCGTCCCGGCGCACGACCAGCGCGACTTCGAGTTCGCCCAAAAATACGGCCTGACGATCCGCGCCGTGATCCGCCCCGCCGAAGGCGATTCGATCGACGCCTCCGCGCTCGAACACGCCTTTGAGGACGACGGCGTCATGATCGACTCCGAGGGCTTCAGCGGACTCACCTCTGCCGAGGGGCGCGAGAAGATCGGCGCCGCGCTCCAGCAAAAGGGCCTTGGCGGACCTGCCGTCACCTACCGCCAGCGCGACTGGGGATTTTCCCGCCAGCGCTACTGGGGAACGCCCATTCCCGTCGTCTACTGCGACAAGTGCGACCCCGATCACGAGGGCATCAGCGTGCCGGAGAGCGATCTGCCCGTGCGCATGCCCGACATCGACGTCGCCAAGGTTCTGACCGGTCGCGGGGAGCCGCCGCTCGCCAAGGTGCCCGAGTTCGTCAACACCACCTGCCCCAAGTGTGGCGGTCCGGCGCGCCGCGAGGTGGAGACGATGGACACGTTCGTCGACTCGACCTGGTATTACGCGCGCTACCTCTCGCCGCGCCTCGACACGGCGCCAGTCGACGCCGAGGTGGCCGCGAGGATGCTGCCGGTGGACATCTACGTCGGCGGTCCCGAGCACGCGGTGATGCACCTGCTCTACTTCCGCTTCTGGACGATGGTGATGAAGGAGCTGGGGCTCGTGACGGTCGAGGAGCCGGTCAAACGGCTGGTGACGCAGGGCATCGTCAACGGTCCGGACGGCCGCAAGATGTCCAAGCGCTGGGGCAACGTCGTCTCGCCGCGCGACATCGTCGCCAAATACGGCGCGGACGCGGCGCGCACCTTTGTGATGTTCGCCGGGCCGCCAGAGAAGGACATCGACTGGTCCGACGAGCAGGTCGAGGGCTGCGCGCGCTTCCTCAACCGCGTCTGGCGTCTGGCCTTCGCCAACGTGGGAACGGCACGCCATGACAAACCCATGGGCGGCGAGACGGGCAGGGCGCTGGAGATTCGCCGCGCCGCGCATCGCGCCCTCGCCAAGGTGACCGACGACATCGAGCGGCTCTCCTTCAACACCGCCATCGCCCGCGTCATGGAGCTGGTGAACACGCTCACGCCGATGAAGCCCGAAGGCGACGCCGAAGAGGCGGCCATGGCCGAGGCGATCCGACTGCTCGCGGCGATGCTCTCGCCCGTGGCCCCGCACCTCGCCGAGGAGATCTCCGAGAGCTACGGCGCCACCGAGTGCCTGCAGATTCAGGGCTGGCCCGCGTTCGATCCCGCGCTCGCGGCGCAGACCGAGGTCAACTACGCCATCCAGGTGAACGGCAAACTGCGCGGCCAGATTCAGGTCGCGGCCGACGCCGACAAAGATGCGGTCATCGCCCTGGCCAAAGCCGACGCCAAAATCGCCGCCCAGCTCGACGGCAAGACCATCCGCAAGGAGGTCTTTGTGCCCACGCGCCTCGTCAACTTCGTGGTCGGCTGAGTCCGCCCCGCCCGCGGCGCTTTGAGACCGCGCTTCGCCATCGCCTCGCGCGCGCCGTTCGCTCGCTCAGGGACGACCCGCCGCGAGGTTTTAATGTGATCCGCCGGAGCCCTCTTCAGCGCCCTGGAGTCGCCAGCGCCCGAGTGCCAAACGAGTGCGCCGGGCATGTCATGTGATCCGCCGGAGCCCTCTTCGGCGCATCGGATGGGCGGTGTCCGCTTTGGCGCCCTGGCGTGGCTGATGGCTGGGCGCTCCAACGAGGTGCCTCCAAATCGCCCCAGGACGTGAACCTTCGGCGCTCTTTGGGTCGCCTTTAAACAGGACGCCTTCAAACGCCCGCGCGCCCATTGACCTCGCCCAGGCCTCCGCTCTCGCCCTGACTGACGCCCGCGCCCTTGGCTCGCCGCCAGAGAAAGACACGCCATGAAGGCCATCTGCCCGCCGCGCCCCACCTGCCGCCTGTGCCTCGCCGCGATGTGCGCGCTCCTGTTGGTTTCGGCCTGCGGCTATCGCTTCACGCCCGACGGCGGCGAATTGCCCGGCGGCGTGCGCGCTGTCTTTGTGCCGATTTTCGACAACGACACGGCAGAGCCGGGACTCGGCGCCTGGTTCACCGACGCCATGCGGCTCGAACTCAGCCGTGCCGGACGCGAAGGAGGCGAGGCCAGCGACGCCAGACTCGTCGGCCGCATCCTCGAAGTCCGCGACCCGACCGCGATCTACACGACAGACGCCTCGGGCCAGGTGCGCCGCACGAGCGCCCGCGTCGAAGCCGTGGTCGAACTCGATTTGATGAAGGGCGACGAGCGCCTGCGCCGCGTTCGAGTGCGGGGAGGGGAGGACTACCTCGTCTCCACCAGCGCGGCCGGTTCCCTCTCGGTCCTCGAAGACGACGCCAACCGCCGTCTGGCCCTGCGCCGACTCGCCGAACGCCTCATGCGCGAGGGTTACGAACGCCTGCAGACCTTTTGATGGTCTCCGCGGGGGGCCGGCTGAACGCCTCGGCGGTTTCGCCCTGAGTCGCGCTCTTCGTGGCCCGGCCTTGTGGCGCGCGCTGTCGGCACAGACGCGTGTCTCGAAAGGCGCTGTCGGCGAGGTCCCAGATCGTGTGGCGCCATGGGACTGACGCGTAGGCGTGGCCCTGCCTCGATGGCGCTTGCCGGTGCCTCTGTGCCCCAGTCGCCATCGCCCGGCCCCGGTGCCTTCCAGTCGCGCTGAACCGCCGCCTTGACGGGCCTTCCCCTCGCCGAGCGCTGGCTGTCCGCGCCGCGATGTCGAGCTTGTCCGGCGGGTCGCCACGCGCCTGTTTTTGAACCCTCCCCCAGTAGCCGCTGCTTGACCTCGGTCTGTCCATCCCTAAACAGGCCGCGCGTTCACTCCTGAACGCCCCCTCCAGAGGAGAGACCCTCAGAAGGAGTCCCTGATGAAAACAGAGACAAAAAACATTTGGTCTTCGACAAGCGCCCGCATCCTCGGCGCCTTTTTGTTGCTTACGCCCTGCTCGGCGCTGACCGCCTGTGGCGGTGAAGAGACGACGCCGGCCGGTGGCGGCACGACGGCGGTTTGCGGCAACGGCACGATCGAAGACGGCGAAACGTGCGATGGCGCGGCGCTGCCCGCGGACGCCCCCGATGGCGCGACCTGCAAGGCCGACTGCTCAGGCTGGGAGACAGAGACCCCCCTGAGCGTGTGCGGCAATGGCGTGATCGAGGACGGTGAAGAGTGCGACGGCGAGGCGTTGCCCGAGGGCGTGGAAGCTGGAACGACCTGTCTCGACACCTGCCAGCTCAAGGCCCCCAACTGCGGCAACGGCGCGCTCGACATCGAAGCGGGCGAGGAGTGCGACTACAGCGAGAGCGGCGAGCACCTCCTGCCCAGCGGCATTGGCCAGGGCGCCGAGTGCCTGGCCAACTGCTCCCTCAAGGTCTGCGGCAACGATCGCGTCGACGAGGGCGAGGCCTGCGACGGGACGGCTTTCCCCGAGGGCACGGCTGAAGGCTCGCTCTGCCTCGAGGACTGCAGCGCCATCGATTACTGCCCGGACAACGACGCGAAGATGGCGCCCACCGAGGTGTGCGGCTGCGGCGAATTGGCCGACGATCTGGACAGCGACGAGGACGGGGCACCGGACTGTGTCGACGCCTGCCCGCTCGACCGACACATCGCCACCGCGACGAACGAGACCGGCTGCGAGTGCGGTGAGACCAAGGTCGGCGACGTTTGCTACCTCAACATCGAAACGGCTGCGGCGTTCATCGAGAACGCGGGCCAGAAGGCGGCGATCCTCAAGGACGACATCAACCTCGGCACGGCGCTGACCATTGAGGGCGGCAAGGCCAAGTGGACGCCACTCAATACGGCGACCGTCGTCCTCCTCGGCGAGGGCTACACCGTCACGGCGAGCGACCCGAACGGCGCCGAGGGCAACCGCCTCACACTCGTCTGCGAAGCCGAATACTGCGGTCTGTTCGAGAGGATTGGCGCCAACGGTAAGCCTGTCACGCTCAGCGGCTTGACCGTCGATCTCAACATGGAGACCTCGCTGGGTTCCGCCAAGAGCGGCAACGCTGGCCTGCTCGCCGGTGAGCTGGATGGAAAGAGCACGCTGAGCGGCGTTCACGCCAAGGGCAAGCTCACCGTCGCCGGCGCCGATTACGCTGGCGGCCTTGTCGGCTCTGTCGGCAGCACCGAAACGATCCTCGATAGCTCAGCCCAGGTGACGCTCGATGTCACGGGCGCCGAGGCTGTCGGCGGTCTCGTCGGCTACCTCGGGGGCACGCTCTACAACGCCTGGGCCGAGGGCAATGTCTCGCTCAAGAGCAATGGCACGTTCTCGCTTGGCGGCCTTGTTGGCTTGTTGGACGGGCATGTCGCCAACGCCTACGCCATCGGCGATGTGACCGCGAGCCTGGAGACCAACGCCGGAAGCAGCAGCGTCGCGGGCTACGCGGGAGGCCTCATCGGCCAGACGACGTCAGGGTCTGATGCCGTCAACGCCTACGCCCTGGGCAAGGTCACGGGCCGTCCAAACGCCACGGGCGCTGTGGGCGCTTCGATCGACACGGTTGGCGGCACCATCGGCGCCATGGGCATGCTGGGCCAGGCGAAGGGTCTCTACTGGTGGAAGGGCAGCGGTTCGAATTGCATCGGCAGCGATCCCGCGTCCACCGTGTGCGGCGACCCGTTTGAAGTGGTGAACACGAGCGTTGGAACGATTGGCTGGTATGGCGCGAATGAGAACACCACGACTCTTTTAGGGGCCTTGGTTGGGAATCTCGGCACCGAGGCTTTCCCCTGCGCGTGGGAGGATCGGAACGGCGATAACGAGAACGATACCTGCGTGGTCGCGGACGGCGGTCCCGCCTATCGCATCTGGGTTCACCTCAACGGCGAGAGCCCCGACACCGTGACACTGACAGACAGCGCGGGCGTCGATCATGTTCTTCGACCCGTTCGCCTCTTTGGCCTGCCGTAATCGCGTGACCGCCTGACCAAGGCGCGTTTCAAGCCAAGACGGCCTCCGAGTGGACAAGCTCGGGGGCCGTTTTTTTGTGCTCTGCCGTGCGCCGTGCCCGCGCCGCCATGTCCGCGTCATCAGGTCGTGCCTGAGGCCCGCTTCCAGGAGTTTGACAGCCCGCGCCGCTGTGACAGAGCGCCCGCCCTCTTTCGGCGCCGGGGTGCACGCCGCCTCGCCTCGACGCGCCTCATCCCCCGGAGCCAGCCGCCATGTGTGGAGCCATCGGCCTCATCTTCGAACGCTGCCGAGACGACCTCGGCCTCATCGCCGCCGACCTGCTGAAGATGCTCGAATACCGGGGCTACGACTCGACGGGCGCCGCACTGCAGGGCGAGGGCGAATCGGTCTGGCTGGCCAAGGGCGTGGGCGCGCCATCGCGCATGGTCCATAAGCTCGGCATCGTCGAGCGCGGCGGGCAGATCTTCTGCGGTCAGGTGCGTTGGGCCACCTTTGGCGCCGTGGACGAGGCCAACTCGCAACCGCACGAGGTCGCCTGCAAGTGCCACCTCTACGGCGCGCACAACGGCAACGTGACCAACTGCGACGCGCTCAAGGCCTGGCTCGTCGAAGAGGGCCACGAGGTGCGCTCGGACAACGACGGCGAGATGGTTGTCCACACCATCGAGCACTACTTCGCGCTTGGACTCGACGCGCTCGGCGCCACAGAGTCGCTCGACCACGAGGCGCGGCGAGTGGCCATGCGCGCCGCCATCGGCCAGGCGGTCCGCAAGATCGAGGGGTCGTTCGCCGCCGTGATCGTCGACCCGGTCAGCCGCACGCTCTTCGCGATGAAGCTCGGCAGCAGCCTCTACTTTGGCTTTGGCCAGGACGAGATCGGCGGCGCCTTTGGCATCGCCTCGTCCGACCTCTCGTCGGTGCTCAAGCTGACGCGCCTGCTCGTGCCTCTGTCCGAGGGCGATCTCGTCGAGTTTTCGGCCACGGAACGGCGCCTCTATCGCCTGCGCGAAGGCCACCTGCCGCTCAGCGAGCCCGTCCCTGTCACGCGCGAGCCGATCCGCAGCCGCCTGCAGACCGACGAGACGGCACTGATGCCGCCCTTCAAGACCTTCATGGCGCAGGAGATCTCGGCCCAGGAGTCGACGGTGCGCGGCGTTGTCGAGCGCTTCCTCGGCGGCAGCGAAAACGCGCGTCGGCTCAAGCTCTTTCTCGACGGCTGCGATGGCTTTATCCGCGCGCTCGGCCCCCGCCTGGAGAGCCTGCGCGAACAGTTCAGCGACGCCGAGATCGAGGCCGCCTTCCGCGAGCTTCTGGCGCTGCCCGAGTTCGCCAAGATCTTCGAGGCCATCCCGCGCCAGCTGCGCGCCCAGGCGCTGTCGGGCACCTCGGAGCAAATCCCGGGCCTGCTCGTCTCCAGCGAGGCGGGGTTTCTCGCCGACCTCGTCCCCTTTGCCCGAACGCCCGACGAGCTCGCCGCCATCCGCCTCATCGATTTCCTCTTTGAGCGGGGCGAGACGGCGCGATTCGCCGAGGTCACCGACCGCTTTGTCGAGCTGTGCGTGAAGTGCCTGTCTGGCCACGGACGCATCTTCGTCATCTGCTGCGGCTCGTCGTTCCACGCGGCCAAGGCGGCGTCGTTCTTCTTCAACGAGCTGGCGCACGCCGAGCTCATCCCGCTGCTCCCTGGCGACTTCCGCGCCCAATACGGTCAGGGCCTGCGCGACGGCGACGTGTGCGTGGCGGTGAGCCAGAGCGGCGAGACCAAGGATCTCATCGACGTGATGAACGTCGTCATCGCCTCGGGCCGGTCGATCGAGCGCGTGGGCATCGTCAACAACGTCAGCTCGACGCTGGGTCAGGAAAAGTGTCCGCTCGTCATCCCGCTTTTGTGCGGCCCCGAGATCGCCGTGCCGGCCACCAAGAGCTTCATCAACCAGGTGACGCTCTTCTATTGCCTGGCGCTCAAGCTGGCGCGCCGCCGTGCCAGTGACCGGGATGCGGGCATCGACGCGCGCGCCCTGTCCATCCGCTACGAAAAGCTGCCCGCGCTGCCCGAGCTCATCCGCGCCTCGATCGACGCGACGGCGATGGAGGTCGAGCAGGCCGCTCAGCAACTCTACCTCGCGCCCAGCCTGCATCTGTTGGCGACGCGCATCACGGCCGTGGCCCGCGAGGGGGCGCTGAAGATCCGCGAGGTCGTGCTCAACCACACCGAGGGTTTCGAGGGCTCCGAGTTCAAGCACGGGCCCAACACCATCCTGGGCGTGAACACGATCTTTGGCGCGCAGGAGGTCAACGCGCTGTTGCGCGCGCTCGGTCACCAGATCGACGCGCTCCTCTGCGCCGCCAGCAAGAATGGCGAAGGCACTTCGGGCGCGACCATCGACGCCGAAGCCGCGCGGCGCCTCGTTCAGGCCGCCACCGAGACGGTCTTCGCCGCCTCCCGCCCCTTCGCCCTGACGCCGGGGGAGGAGTCGCTGTTCCAGAAGGCGCTCGACCGCGATCGGCTCTTCGAGGCGCTCTACCGCGACTACCCGCTCATCTTCATCACCGGCCCGGACGAGCGCGACGTGGCCCTCACCGTCTCGCAGATCAACACCCACAAGATCCGCGGCGCGAGCCCGTTCGTCATCGCCGAGGACAACCCGGCTCTGCGCGCGGCCGCCTCCAAGGCGCCGACCGACAACCCCGACTACCGCTGGGGCTACCTCTCGCTGCCGCGCACCGGCGACACCCTGATGGCCGTCTTTTCGGCGAGCGTCGTGCTGCAGCGGCTGGCGCTGCGCATGAGCGTGCTCAAGGCCCAGTATCTCGACCACATCGGGTTCAAGAATCACGGCGTCCACCCGGACGTGCCCAAGAACGTCAGCAAGTCGATCACGGTTGACTGAGCGGCGGGGCGAAGCCGGACGCGTCAAAGAGAGAAGCGGGCGCGGCTGAACGTGACGGCGAACTTGAGAGCCGGCCACCTGCCCAGGACGATCATGGTCGACTGAGCGGCGGGGCGAAGCCGGACGCGTCAGAGAGAGAAGCGGGCGCGGCTGAACGTGACGGCGAACTTGAGAGCCGGCCACCTGCCCAGGACGATCACGGTTGACTGAGCGGCGGGGCGAAGCCGGACGCGTCAAAGAGAGAGACAGAGGCGCAGCTGAACGTGACGGCGAACTTGAGAGCCGGCCACCTGCCCAGGACGATCACGGTTGACTGAGCGGCGGGGCGAAGCCGGGCGCGTCAGAGAGAGAGACAGAGGCGCGCGGGTAATCGTCTGAGCGGATTTTTCGGCGGCGGCATCTGAAGCCGTCGTCCAACCCCACACAGGAGCGCATTTCCCGTGACCGACCACCAACCGACCGACCACCCCATGACCGACCGCCAACTGATTGAAGCCGCCTTCGCGGACCGAACGCGCCTGGTTGAGCCCGAGGTCCGCCGCGCTGTCCTCGACGCCGTCGCCGCGCTGGATCAGGGCCGTTTGCGCGTCGCCGAAAAGATCGACGGCGCCTGGACGACGCACGCCTGGCTCAAGCAGGCCATCCTTCTGTTCTTCGCGCTGAACGAGATGGCGCCAAGCGAGGCCGGACCGCTCGCCTTCCACGACAAAATTCCGCTCAAGCGCGACCTCGACAAAGCCGGCGTCCGACTCGTGCCGCCTGGGGCCATCCGCTACGGCGCGCACGTCGAGCCCGGGGCGATCGTGATGCCCGCCTACGTCAACATCGGCGCGCGCGTCGGCAGCGGCACCATGGTCGACACCTGGGCCACGGTCGGCAGCTGCGCGCAGGTGGGCAAAAACGTCCATCTCTCGGGCGGCGTGGGGCTGGGCGGCGTTCTGGAGCCACCGGGCGCCTCTCCGGTCATCGTCGAGGACGGCTGCTTCATCGGCAGCCGCAGCATCATCGTCGAGGGCGCGCTGATCGAGGCAGAGGCGGTCCTCGGGGCCAACACGGTCATCACCTCGTCGACGCCGATCATCGATGTCACCGGCCCCGAGGAGGTCGTCTACAGGGGCCGCGTGCCGCCGCGCGCGGTCGTTGTCCCGGGCGTGCGCCAGAAGACCTTCCCCGCCGGCGCCTATGGCCTGCCCTGCGCCCTGATTATCGGCGAGCGCAAGGCGTCGACCGACCGCAAGACGAGCCTCAACCAGGCCCTGCGCGAGTTTGGCGTCCAGACCTGAGCGCGCCTCGATTCGCGACTTCCGCACCATGCGCGCCGCCACACCCCATGACCCGCGACGCGCCGGAGGACTGACGTGGCCGACAAGACGATATTGACCATTGGCGAGGCGCTCAAGCGCGGCATTGGCCTTTCCTGGAGTTCGCCCGGCGTCGTGGGACTCGGCGTCCTGACCGAGGTGGGCGCGATCGTCCTGAGCGTCGGCCTGCAGATCGCGCTGGCGCTCTTTCTCTTTCGCGACGCGCTGCGCGGTCTTGAGGTGGTCGTCTCGCCGCTCGTGGGCGTTCCGACGGCAGTGGCGCCCTCGTTTGATCTCGCGGCCACCGCCCAGTGGCTGATCCCGCTTTTGGCGGCGGCTCTGACGGCCTGGATCATCGTCCTCGTCCTGCGCGCGATCTGGCTGGGCGCGGGCGTGGGCCGTTTCGCCGATCGATTGAGCGCGGCAGGCCAGCGGACGCCCCTTCTGAAGTTGGCGGCGGACAACCTCGCGCGCGTCGTCCTCGTCGCTCTCGTCTTCGCGCCCATCGCCCTGAGCGGGTTTTTCATCGGGGCCACGCTGGTTGGCGCCTCGGGCGTCGTCGCCCTCTCGCTGTCGTCCTCGACCTTGTCGCGACTCTTCAGCGCCCTCCTCGTCGCCTTTGCGCTCACCCTCGCGCTGCTCGTCAGCCGCGGCGTCGACTTGCTCTTCCGCGTGGCGCTCGTGCGCTCGGTGGCGGCCGCGCTGGGCCCGCTCGACGCCCTTGTTCAGGGACTCGGCCTCCTCTGGGCCCGCCTCGGCAGCTTCATCGCCCTCGCCCTCATCTTTGTCTTTTTGCAGTCGATGGCGCTCAGCTCTTCGAGCGCGTTCGCCTCGGCGCTGCAGTCCATGCCTGCCAATGGCGGCGCGGCGACGGTCCTCTTCGGCCTCGTCGGTCTGGGAACAGCGCTCGTTGGCGCGATCCTCGTCTCCTTCCTGACGACCGCCGAATACGCGGCCTACACGGCGCTCGACCTCGACGCGCGCGGCGCGTTGCCCAGGCCGGAAACCGCGTCACCGCGGGAGAAAACCTGAGGGGCGCATGGCCAAGTCGGCGAAGACAAACGCGATGCGTTTTCTCGAAGCGCACGGCGTGGCGTTCACGGCGCGGACCTATGCCTGCGACGCGTTCGTCGATGGCGTGACCATGGCGCAAAAGGCCCAAATTCCGGCGGAGCGAACCTTCAAAACGCTCGTCGCCGTGGCCACTGCGCAGCGGCACGTCGCCCTGGCGATTCCGGTGGCGGAAGCGCTCGACCTCAAGAAGGCGGCGGTCGCTGTCGGCGAAAAGTCGCTCTCGCTTTTGCCCGCGCGGGAGCTGTTGGCCGTGACTGGCTATGCGCGCGGCGGCTGCACCGTGGTCGGCATGAAGCGTCAGCTTGTGACCGCGTTCGACGCCAGCGCGCTCGACTTCGCGACGATCTTCCTCAGCGGCGGGCGCGTCGGCGCCTTCATCGAGGTCGACCCGCGCGACATCGCCCGCGTCATCGGCGCCACCTTTGCCGACCTTTTGCTCGCCTGACCTTGTGACCTGTTCCCGCGCGGCGATTCAGGCGCGCTGAGAGAGCTCATGAACACGCTCGGACGCATCTTTCGCCTCTCGCTCTTTGGCGAGTCCCACGGCCCGGCCATCGGCGCCCTGATCGACGGCTGCCCGGCGGGCGTTCCCCTCTCGACCGGGGATTTTGTCGCCGACCTGACGCGTCGCGGGCCTGGCGCGAATGGCACCACGGCGCGGCGCGAAACAGACGCGGTGCGGCTTGTGTCGGGCGTCTTCAGGGGCAGGACGACGGGCGCGCCCATTCTCGTCGAGATCGCCAACGCCGATGTCGACAGCGCGGCCTACGCGGCGCTCGAAGACCTGCCGCGGCCCGGACACGCGGATTTGCCGGCGCATCACAAATCCGGCGGCCATCGCGATCACCGCGGCGGCGGGGCGAGTTCGGGGCGACTGACGGCGGCGCTCGTGGCGGCGGGAGTGGTGGCTCGGCGCGCGCTTGAGGCGTCTTTTGTGGCGCCCATCCGCTTCGAGGCGCGGCTCGTGGAGGCGGGGGGCAGTGCCGATATCGAGGCGGCTGTGGCCGAGGCGGCGCGACTGGGGACATCGATCGGCGGCGTCATCGAGGGGCGTGTCACGGGGTTGCCGATCGGGCTGGGCGAGCCGTTTTTCGACACGGTCGAGGGCCTGCTTTCGCACGCGCTTTTCGCCATCCCGGGCGTCAAGGGCGTCGAGTTCGGTCTCGGCTTTCAGTTCGCGCAAGAGAGCGGAGACGAGTGCCGCGACGCCATCCTCGCGCGCGGCGGAAGGTGCCAGCGCAACGTCTCGGGCGGGGTCGACGGCGGCATGGCGAACGGCAACGCGGTCTGCTTTCGCCTCGCCGTCAAGCCGGCGGTCAGTTTCGGCGAACTGCGGACGGTCAGTCTCTCGACAGGTGAACAACGCGTCCTCGCCATGTCCGGGCGGCACGACGCCTGCTTTGCCCGCCGCCTGCCCGTCGTCGTCGAGGCGGTCTCGGCCGTGGTGACGCTCGATCTGATGCGCCTGTCGGGAAGGGTCGGCGAGGTCGTGGGCGCCAGCGAGGGCTTGAGTCGCGATTGAGAAAGCGCCGCAGCGTCGACAAGGCGTCTCCGGGGTTTGCCTGAGGGCGTGCGGTGGGCGCGTCGCTCCGAGTGGGCGCGAAGGGGTGAGGCGCGGGCGCATGGTGGGGGCTTCTCCCCGTGACAATTCGCGTTCCCGAACGCGGAACGGCCGGTCTAAAGGCGCCGCGTTTTGGCGTCGGTCCTGTCTTGGGAGGCGCCGATTCAGCGCCTCGCCTTCGTCGCCGACGGAGCGCTTGCGGAAGGAAGCCGCGCGCCTCTTTCGAAGGCCGATTTCGGGCGCCGCTTCTGTCTCGATGAACCGCGCGCTCTGGCGCCGCCCGCCCCTCTCGTTCGCCCTGTGCCCCATGCTCTCGAAGTTGCTCTTTGTGCTGTATCGGCTCGCGCTCGACCACCGCCGCAAGGTCTACGCCGCGCTTCTCATCCTCGTCCCGCTCGCGGGGCTTGTCGCCACCCGGCTGACCATCTCGACCTCGCAGAAGGCGCTGCTGCCGCCCGATCACCCGGTGCAGGTCGAGTATCAGCGCTTCGTCGACGAGTTCGGCGCCGTCGATTCGCTGATCGCCGTCGTCCAGGGCGACGATCCCGAGTCGCTGAAGCCTGTTGCCGACAGCCTGGCCGCGGCGCTGAGGGCGGAGCGGCGCTGGGTGCGCAACGTCTTCCACAAAGTCGACCTCGACCTGATGTTCGAGCACGCGCCCTACCTCGCCTCGACCGACGACTTGCGCGCGGCGCGCGAGGCCATCGAGCGCCACCGAACCCTGCTTTCCCACATCGACGACTTGACCTCGCTCGACGGCGCGCTCGCGACCATCGACACCCTCCTTGGACAGGGCGCCCAGGCTGTGGACGGCGGCGAGCCAGGCGAACCGTCTGGCGCGCTCTCACCGGCGGACGCGGCGCCAGCCATGGAGGCGTTGACGCGCTTTTTCAGCGAGTGGCGGGCCTTTCTCGACGATCCGACGCGGACGATCCCCGATCCCATCGCGGCGCTGATGCTGAAGGGCGCCTCTCAGGACCCCCGGGCCCAGGGCGGTGGCTACGTCGCCTCGCGCGATGGCCGCATGCTCTTTCTCTTCGTGCAGCCGACCGATTCGAGCGACGAGTCGGGCTTCCTCGGGCCGTTTCTGACGCGGATGCGCGAGGTGGCGGACGGCGTGCTCGCGGCCCATCCCGCCGCGCGGGACAAAGTCGCCATCGGCTTCACCGGCGCGCCGGCGCATGTCCACACCGAGGCAGAGACCGTCTTTGACGACGTGGCCACAGGCCTGACGGGCGCCGTGCTGCTCATCATCGTCATCATCTTCGTGGGCTTTAGGACGGTGCGAAAGACGATCTGCATCCTCGCGCCGCTCGTCTGCGGGATGATCCTCTCGCTCGGCGTCATCACCCTGACGGTCGGCCGGCTGAACCTCATCAGCGCCGCCTTCTTCGCCGTGATGTTCGGCATGGGCGTCGACTTCAGCATCTATTTGATCCGGCGCGCCGAGGAGGAGCGCGGGCGCGGCGAGTCGCTCTCGGAGGCGGTGCGCTTGGCGCTGACCAGGACCGGGCGCGGCGTGCTCTTTGGCGGCCTGACGACCTGCGCGGCGTTCTTCGGCACCTCCCAGACCGATTTTTCCGGCTTTTCGGAGCTCGGCGTCACGGCTGGCATCGGCATCTTCGTCTGCCTGGCGAGCGTCTTTGTCCTGACCCCGGCCCTGATGCTCTCGCTGGGGGTCGAGCCCAAAGACGCGGCCCTCGACTCGGTGGAATCGCGCTTTGCCTCGCCGCGCGCTCGCAGGTGGCTGAAGTTCGCGGGCCTGGCCATCGCGCTGTGCTTTGGCCTCTCACTCTTCGCGCTCACCCAGGTCCGCTTCGATTACGACGCGCTCAAACTCCTGCCGCGCGGCAGCGAATCGACCGTGTTGCAGCGGCGGATGCAGGAGGAGAGCGACCTGTCGGCCAACTCGGCGGTGGTGATGGTCGACAGCCTCGACGAAGTGCGGCGCGTGAACGCCCGGCTCGCCGACAACCCGGAAGTCTCGCGCGTCGAGTCGATGGCCGACGTGATTCCCGACGGGCAACAGGCCAAGGCGGCGGAGCTTTTGCGGATACGCCAGGCGCTGGAGGCTGGTTCGGCGCGGCTGCGGCGGGCGATCGCGGGTGAGACGGGGGCACTTCAGGACATGGGGCGGGCAGGGGCGAATCGGGGCGAGTTAGAGGCCGTGCGCGCGGCGTGGATCGGGCGGCTGAGCGCCATCGAGGAGAAGGTTCTCGACGCGCAGGATCAGGCGTTCGCCGGCGGGGCCAGGGAGATCGGCGCCTCGCTCGACGCGCTGCAGCAGTCGATCGCGGGTCTGCGTGAGGCGCTGACCAAGCGTCCAGTCGACGCGGCGATCGCGGGCAGCCTGGCCTTTGAGCGCGCCGCGAATGAGCTCGTCGAACGCGCCGTCCAAAGAATCGCCGCCTGGGTGACGGCAACGCCGCTGACCGAGGACAAGCTGGCGCCGGAACTCGTCGCCCGTTTCAAAAGCCAGAGCGGCAAATACGTCCTCTACGTCTTCCCCAAGTCGCTCGTCTGGGATGTCGACGCGCTCGACCGCTTCATGGGCAGCCTGCGCGCCGTGACGCCTGTCGTGACCGGCTTCGCGGCGACCCATCAGGTCTTCTCGCGCATGGTCGTCAGCGGCTTCTACGAGTCGATGGCCTTTGCCCTCTTGGCCATGCTGCTGATGCTCGCCGTCGACCTGCGCCGCCCCAAAGCCATCGCCTTCGCCATCCTGCCGCTCGTCGTCGGCCTCTCGCTGTTGCAGGGCGTGCTCGCCATTTTGGGCCTCGACTACAACTACGCGAGCGTGGCGGCCTACCCGGTGCTGCTCGGCTACGGCTCGGACTACGGACTCAACATCGTCCACCGCTGGCTGGAGCGGCCAAACCGCACGGCCTTCATTCCGGCGTTCACCGTGGGCAAGGGCGTGCTGCTCTCGGCGGTGACCTCCATCGCCGGCCTCTTCAGCATCGTCTTCGCGCGCCACAAGGGCGTCAGCGACTTTGGCAGCGTGCTGCTCATCGGCATCTTCGCCTGCCTCGTCACCGCCGTTTTTGTCCTGCCCACCGCCATCGATCTCGTGACCCACCCGAAAGGCTCCGACAATGACTCTGACCGCGATGAGACCCGGCCCCCGGACGCTCCAGATAGCCCTGTGGACAGCGCTGCTCGCCCTGCTGCTTGAGATTGGCCCCGGCGCCCACGCCGCCGCGCCGAACGCCGATTCGCCAGACGCGAGCGCCCCCGCCGCCAAATCCAGCGTCGGCCTCGTGATCGTGACGCCTCCCGGCGTTGAGTTGGGTCGCGACGGCGCGCGTTACGTCGACGAACTGGTGGCCATCGTCTCCCGCGCCATGGGCTTAAAGCCGGGCGAGCTCACGGGCAGCGCCTTTGGCGACGCGGAGGCGGCGGCCCAGGCCATCGCGGCCCACGGCGACTGCTTTGTGCTCGGCTCGATCGGCTTTTACGCCGCCCACCGCGCCACGCTCTCCCTCTCGCCCCTGCTGGCGCTTCAGCGCGCCGACAAGGCGCCCGAGCGCTACCGCGTCATCGTGAAGAAGGGCCGTTACGACTCGCTCGACTCGCTCAAAGGCAAAACGCTGGCCGGCAGTCCGCTCTTCGAATCGGCGCGCTTCATCGATGTGGCCGCCTTTGGCGACGCCCTGAAATCCCGGGAACACTTCCAGCTCAAACCGACGAAACGCCCGCTGCGCGAGGTGCGCGCGCTCGTCTCCGAGAAGGTCGACGCGGTGCTGATCGACGGCGCCCAGTTCGTAAGCCTCGGCTCTCTGCCGATCTTCGAGTCGCTCGCCGTGCTGCACGAATCTCACCCGCTGCCGTCGCTGGGCCTGATGTCGCGCGGTTCCGATCGCGTGAAGTCGCTGGCGCCGAGGATGATCGAGGCCGCCCAGTCGCTGTGTGGCCACGAGGAGGGCCAAGCGCTCTGCAGGAGCTTTGGCATCGCCGGGTTTGAGCGCGCGGACACAGCCGCCATCGACGCCTTTGCCGACAAGGTCGCGCGCTGAGCTGTCTGCCCTTGCCTGGCCAGGGAATTGACGCCCGATTCGGCGACGACCAAGGAGGCGCGCCATGAAAACCCGATACCCGTGGCTCTCGATTGCCTGCGCGGCGATCTCTTTGTTGGGCGTGGCGCCGCGTGCGCTCGCCGAGGTGGGCGAGATTGGGACCGTGGCCATGCCCGTGGCGTCGGCGATGTCGGAAACGGCGGCGGAATCGACGACGGCTGAATCGACGACGGCTGAATCGACGACAGCGGAAACAGCGGTTGCTGAACCTGTGGCGGCGGAAGCGGTGGCGGCGCCAACCTCCGCGGACGCGACAGAAGAGGCGGAAGCGGGGCGTCAAGGCGCGTCGAACGCGGTGGATGCCGAACCGACCGGGGATATGCCCTCGCGCCGCCAGACAGTTCGCGCCGAGTTTTTTCCGTCCGCCGAGGCGCCGCCCCTGGTGGAGCTCGGCGCAGCCATCGAGCCATGGCCGCTGAGCCCTCCCTTTGCCTGCGCCCGAAGCGCGCTTTTGGAGGCGGACGCGAAGCGGGCGATGAATTGCCTTCAGGGCGCCACCGCGACGACATCGCCCGAGCGCTACATCCACGCCCTCGCGCTCGAACGCGCCGCCCGTCCGAAGGAAGCCGCGCCGATTTTGGACGCGCTCGCCGCCGATTACGCGCCCCTTGCCGATCACTGCCGCTACCTGGCCGGAAAGTCGTTCGAGGCCATCGGTTCAGTCACGGACGCGCTGCGCTCTTATGAGTCAGTGGCGTCAGGTTCGAGCCTGACGGACGACGCGCGACTGGGCCAGGCGCGGATGCTGCGGCGACTGGGCCGCCATGCCGAGGCCATCGACCTGCTCACGCCAATTGCCGACCGCCCGCGACGCAACTGGGGACGCGACGTGGTTGCCGAGGCGATCTTTGCCGTGGCCGAGACGCGCGCGGACATGGGCGAGAAGGCGGCCGCCGCGGCGCTTTTCCTCAAGGTGTGGAGTGATCACGCGCGTTCACCGCTCAGTGGCCCCGCGCTTGACCGCGCCCAGGCGCTTCAGGCCGCGCCAACAGTCGAGCACCGGGTTCGCCGCGCCGAGTCGCTCCTGCAGCAGCACCGCAATCAGCAGGCGCTCGACATGATTCGCCCGTTTGTCGAAACGCCGCCCGCGACGCTCTCCGAGTCAGGCCTCTGCCGCGCGCGTTCGGTCATGGGCCGCGCCCTGCGCAAACTCCGTCGCCATGCCCAGGCGGTCGAGGTGCTTGCGCCCCTCGTCGACAATTGCGCGCCGGACGACGCGTGGGCCGCGGGCGTCTACACGGCCGGCATGTCGGCCACCCATCTGGAACCGGCGCGGGCCATCGATTTTTACCTGCGCCTGGAAGAGGTCCTCCCGGAGAGCGCCCTGGCCGACGACGCGCTTTTTCTGGCAGCTGGCATCCACGAGCGCGAGGGCGCCCACCGCAAGGCGCGGCGACTTTTGCGACGGCTGATCCTGCGCCACCCGACGGGCGACTACCGGGCCGAGGCGCTCTTTCAGCTGGCCTGGATCAGCCGCAAGGAAGGGCTTTTGTTCGAGGCCCTCGACGCCTTTGAGAGCGTGGAGCGCGATTACTTCGACCGCGACCTCGATGCGGCGGTGCGCGCCCGTTACTGGAAGGCCCGCGTGCTCGACGAACTCGGCCGCGCCGATGAGGCCACCGCCAACTTTGAAGCCATCGCCGCCCTGCACCCGGCGGGGTTTTACGGACTTTTGGCGCGCACTCAGCTCGGCCAGCGCCCGCCTGCCGATTCGAATTCAAACGCGGAATTCAATTCGAATTTAAACGCGGACGCGTCGTTGACAGAAAACGCGAATACAAACGCGAATGACCATTCTGACGCGAAGGCGACATTCAATTCCAAATCAATCGCCACAGAGAATGAAACGCCTGAAGGCGCGAAGACAGACACGGCGTCCAGTCAACCGTCGGATTCATCAATTAGCTCGATTTCAAATTCAGAATTAACGGCGTCGGACAATTCGCCTTTGCCCGCGCGGTCGAACGCCGAAGAGAACAGCGCCGCGCCGCTCAAACTCCTTCCCGACGCCCCGCCGCCGATGATGGTGCGCGCCCTGGCCGACAGTCCGCGCCTGACGAGCGCCATCGAGTTGTTGCGGCTCGGCTTCTCGCAAGAGGCCGCCGACGAGCTCTTGCGCATCGAGCGCCTCCCCCTGCGCCACCCGCACCCGCCCGAGGATTTGGCCACCCTGACGCGCCTGATCGCCACGACCCCGCGCGCGCGTTCGGCCCATGTCGTGGCGCGCAACGACCTCAAACGGCTGCTTTTGACCGCGCCCGAGAGCCGCTGGATGCCGGTCTGGAAGGCCGCCTACCCACAATTCTTCCGCGGCGAGATCGAATCGCGCGCCGTGCCGCTCGCCCTCGACCCGGACCTGTTGCAGGCGCTGATTCGCGAGGAGAGCGCCTTTGATGCGCGCGCCGGTTCCTGGGCGGGCGCCATGGGGCTGTGCCAGCTGATGATGCCAACGGCGAAGGAAGTGGCCGGTTGGCTGGGCGTTCGCGGGCCGCTCACACGGGCGCGCCTGTGCGAGCCGGACCTCAACATCTGGATGGGCGCGACCTATCTCTCCCATCTCCTGCAGCGCTTTCGCGGCAACGCGGCGCTGGCCGTGGCCGCCTACAACGCGGGCGCCGGCGCAGTGCGCAAGTTCCTCCGCCTCTACGAGGGCGACGCGCTCGACGAGTTCATCGAGGAAATCCCCTACGAAGAGACGCGCCACTACGTGAAGCGCGTGCTCGGAACGATGGCGACCTACCAGATGCTCTACGAGCGCGACCTGGCGCCGATGCTCGGTCGATTAAAGATCGAGGTGAAATAATTCTTTGCGCTTCAGCGCACACCTTTGTTTTTTGTGCTTTGGCGTACGGCAATTCAAAGACGCGTTTCCGAATTGTTTTATGTTTTAAACATCTAAAAACATTTTATTGGAGCTCCGCGCGACTGCTCGGAAAACGCGACTTCTCTAAAGATATTTATATCTTTAAAAACAATCATTCCAAGAAACCGCTCGGGAAGCGCGAATCGTGAGCGCTCCGGCCGCACTCATCTGCCCTCCATTCACGAGGGGGAAAAACCAATGGTTGTTTCCCCCTCGTGGCTCCCCTTTTTCCTTGCGCAACCGTCGGTCCTCGCTCCCACC
>JAFVYB010000062.1 GCA_017500825.1 Myxococcaceae bacterium
CCTCCCTCCCTCCATCACCTCCCGCCCCGTTAAAATACACGTCCGGCAAATTAAAATCTGCGAATCATTCGGGGGAGCCCGTTTGGGGGAGAACGCGCGTTTTTGAATAAATTAAATCGAGCTTATGCGGTTCCAATTCAAAAAAACTGCCCAGCGCTGAAGCTGCTTTAATCTGCTCCGCGCTGAAGCGGCTTTTGAAATGCCGTGCGCTGAAACGCGTTGTTTTGCGCGGCGTCTGAGCAGAGGCGCGTTTTTAATAGTGGAAACGCGTCTTTTCATCAGACGCCTTCGGGCTTTATTATTTTATCGAGGTATTCCTGCCATTCGATTGGCAAGAGATATTTCTTTTTGTTGTTGCATTCCTTGCAGGCGGGAACGCAATTGCCCTTGGTGCTCTTGCCGCCGCGGATAATCGGCACCAGGTGATCCATGGTCAATTCATGGGCGGCGAATTTTTGTCCGCAATAATGGCAGAGGCCGCGCGATATCTTTGTCCGCCACCATTGGGTTTTGCGCAGCGCGCGCGCCTTGTCGCGTTCGGCTCGAATGTCCTTTTCCGAGACTTCGATGATAAAGGGATCGAATGTCATGGGCGCTCCATAATAAATAAACCGCGCGGGTTGACGATCGATTTAAAACAACCGTTGGCGCGGGAAAACAAACGGCGCGGGTCAGTCGGCGACGTGAAGCGACGCGCGGCGCGAAACAATTAACGACGGCGGTATTTGCTTCGGCGCTTTTGTTTTTTTGGTTTGTCGCCGGACGGGGCTGTTGATTCGCCGTCGAGAAGGCCGCGCAGCGCGGGCAGGGTGCCGATTTCCATTTGCTGCAGAATTTTGAGGCGATCGCGCTCTTTGGCCGCTTCTTCAAATTCGAGATTGGCGGCCGCTTTTTTCATCGCTTTTTCGGTCTGGGCGATGAGGCGCGCGATTTCGGCTTTGTCGATCAATTCGTTCGCGCCGCCGTCGACGATGGCCGTGCCGCTCCAGTCGCTTTCGCCGAGGGCCTGCGTCAGGTCGACGATGTCCTTTTTGACGGTTTTGGGAGTGATGCCGTGCGCTTCGTTGAATTCGCGCTGCATCTGGCGGCGGCGGGCGGTTTCGCGGATGGCCTCGTCCATCGAGCGCGTGACGCTGTCGGCATACATGATGACTTTGCCGTTCACGTTGCGCGCGGCGCGGCCGATGGTCTGGATGAGCGAGACGGTGGAGCGGAGGAACCCCTCTTTGTCGGCGTCGAGGATGGCCACCAGTGAGACCTCGGGCAGATCGAGGCCCTCGCGCAAAAGGTTGATGCCGACGAGCACGTCGAAGACGCCCTTGCGCAGGTCGCTGAGGATTTCGGTGCGCTCGATGGCGTCAATGTCGGAGTGGAGGTAGCGAACACGCACACCCACCTCGGCGTAATAGTCGGTGAGCTCTTCGGCCATGCGCTTGGTCAGCGTCGTCACCAGAACGCGTTCGCCTGCCGCGGCTCGTGCGCGCACCTCTTCGAGCAGGTCGTCGACCTGGGATTGGACGGGGCGCACCTCGACTTCGGGATCCATCAGGCCGGTGGGGCGGATGACCTGTTCGACGACGACGCCGTTGGAGAGGCCGAGTTCGTATTCGGCGGGCGTGGCCGAGATGTAGATGGCCTGGCCGATGAGCTTGTTGAACTCGTCGAATTTGAGCGGGCGGTTGTCGAGCGCGGAGGGCAGGCGGAAGCCGTATTCGACGAGCGTCTCCTTGCGCGAGCGATCGCCGCGAAACATGGCGCCGATCTGCGGCACGGTCTGATGGCTCTCGTCGACAAAGAGGACGAAGTCCTTGGGGAAGTAGTCGATGAGGCATGGCGGCGGCTCGCCCGGGGCGCGTCCTGAAAACCAGCGCGAGTAGTTCTCGATGCCGCTGCAAAAGCCGATCTGTTCGAGGAGCTCCAGGTCGAAGAGCGTGCGCTGTTCCAGGCGTTGCGCCTCCACCAGCTTGCCCTCGCGCTTGAACAGGGCCAGGCGCTCGGCGAGTTCGCCCTTGATGCCCTCGATGGCGACGCGGCGCTCCTCGGCGGCGCTGACGTAATGGCTGCCCGGGAAGATGCCGGCCTTGTCGATGGCGCCGAGCACGAGGCCGCGCAAGGGGTCGATCTCCTGGATGCGCTCGACCTCATCGCCGAAGAAGGTGAAGCGCAGCGCCCGGTCCTCCTCGTAGACGGGGAAGACATCGACGGTGTCACCGCGCGCGCGGAAGGTGCCGCGGTGAAAGTCGGCGTCGTTGCGCTCGTAGTGAATGGCCACGAGGTCGCGCAGCAGTTTGTCGCGCGGGTATTCCTGGCCCACGGAAAGTTGCAGCACCTGGCCCGAGTAGGCGTCGGCGCGGCCCAGGCCGTAGATGCAGCTGACGCTGGCCACCACGATCACGTCGTCGCGCGTCATCAGCGAGTGGGTGGCCGAGTGGCGCAGGCGCTCGATGCGCTCGTTCAGCGACGAATCCTTCTCGATGTAGGTGTCGCTGGAGGGCACGTAGGCCTCTGGCTGGTAGTAGTCGTAGTAGCTGACGAAGTATTCGACGGCGTTGTTCGGGAAGAAGCCCTTGAGCTCGCCGTAGAGCTGCGCCGCCAGCGTCTTGTTGTGGGCCATGACGAGCGCCGGTCGCTGGGCGCGGGCGATGACGTTGGCCATGGTGAAGGTCTTGCCCGAGCCGGTGACGCCGAGGAGCACCTGCGATTTGTCGCCGCGCGCGAGGGCCTCGCTCAGCTCGCGGATGGCGGTCGGCTGGTCGCCCTGGGGGGTGAAGGAGGTGTCGAGTTCAAAGGCGGGCATGGGCGTGGGCTCCTGTCACAGGCGCTGGTTCGACATGGCGGACGGGCCTTTCCACTCGCGCGCCAGAAGGCTGAAGACGTGGGCGTCGACAAAGTGGCCATCGCCTTCCCGCGCGGCGTCGCGTTCGATGCCTTCGTGGGTGAAGCCAAGGCGCTCTGCCACGGCGCGGCTTAACGCGTTGTCCACGGCGCAGCGCACGGTGACGCGGTTGAGGCCGAGGCGGTTGAAGGCGCGGTCGATGAGGCAGGTGGCGGCGCGCGTGACGAGGCCGCGCTTTTCGAAACAGCCGACGAGCCAGTAGCCGAGCTCGGTCTTGGCGTTGTCCCAGTCGGTGGCGAACAGGCCGACGAGTCCGGCAAAGGCGCCCTCGCACTCGATGACAAAGACGAGGTTCAGATCGCTTCCCGGCGGCTGATTCAGCGCTCGGATGTAGGCCGCGCAGTCCTCGACGCCCCGCGTGGTCTCGACAAATGGCAGCCAGCGCCCCAGGCGCGCGCGATCGCCGTCGATGGCCGCGAAGAAGGCGGCCGCGTGATCGAGACATAGGCGGCAGAGTCTTAGGTCAGGGGCGAGCGTGATGGCGTTGTCGGACATGGGCGGACATCTGGGGCAGGCGTTGGGGCATGGGGCGGGCGCGAAAAAGCGGCGCGAGATGGCACCTGGCAGGACGTGCCGCAAGGCCTCGGACGCGGCGTCGTCAGGCGGCAATCAGCGCTCGACACAGGCGTCGTTCAGGCGTCGTTCGAACCAGCCGCAGCATCGGTCGCGCCGCTTTTGACCGCTCCATGGATGCGCTCGTCCAGACAGCGATGCGCCAGCCAGGCCGTCACGGGCCATCCGTCGGCGATTGACTGGGCAGGCCGAATCATGCAGGAGCGCGCGCCTTTTTTTGGGCGGGCCACATGCGGGCGATTCCCTGCGAGGCATCCCTTTTGGCGGCGCCCGGATTCGAGCCTTCAGGAGGCCCCAGATGCTTCATCCGGTCATTCTCTGCGGCGGCAGCGGCACGCGCCTTTGGCCGCTCTCGCGCGAGTGCCACCCCAAGCAGTTTGTCGATCTCGGAAACGGTCGCACGCTCTTCAAGGACACCATCCGCCGCGCCAGTCGCCTTTCCGGCGCCCAGCCGCCGATCGTCGTCTGCAACGAGTCCCACCGCTTCCTCGTCGGCGCCAGCCTCTTCGAATGCGGGTCGTCGGGCGCGCTCCTGCTCGAACCCACGCCGCGCAACACAGCGCCCGCCATTGCCCTCGCCGCCCTGGCCGCTCTGGAAAACGCCTCGTCAGACCGCGACGCGGATCCGCTGCTCCTCGTGCTTCCCTCGGATCACCTGCTCGACGACGAGGCCCGCTTTGCCGAGGCCGTGGCGGACGCGGCCGCGCTGGCCAGAGAGGATCGCCTGGTCACCTTTGGCATCGCGCCGACCGCGCCAGAAACAGGGTTTGGCTACATCCAGCTGGGCGAATCGCTCTCGCACCGCGGTTTTCAGGTCGCCCGCTTTGTCGAAAAGCCCAGCACTGAACGCGCCCAGGCCATGCTCGACGCCGGAGGCCACGTCTGGAACAGCGGCATGTTCCTCTTCCGCGCCGCCCTCTACCTGCGAGAGCTCGAACGCCATGCGCCCGCGATGGTCGCCGCCTGCCGCGCCGCCTGGAACGCGCGCCAAATCGACGGCCGCTTCACCCGTCCCGACGCCGAGGCCTTTGCCGCCTCCCCGGCAGACTCCATCGACTACGCCCTGATGGAGCGCACCGATCTCGCCGCTGTTCGCCCCCTCGACGCGCGCTGGAGCGACCTCGGCTCGTGGGAAGCGTTTTTCCGCACAGGCGCGCGCGACGAATCGGGCAACGTCTGCGCCGGCGATGTGCTCGGCGAGGATGTCCACGGCTGCTACCTGCACGGCACGCACCGCCTGGTGGCCGCCATCGGCGTCAGCGATCTGGCCGTCGTCGAGACCAAAGACGCGGTGCTCGTCTCGCCCCTCGACCGCGTGCAGGACATCAAACAGCTCGTCGCGCGCCTGCAAAAGGACGGTCG
This sequence comes from Myxococcaceae bacterium, assembly GCA_017500825.1. GTDB lineage: Bacteria > Myxococcota > Myxococcia > Myxococcales > UBA5297 > UBA1203. The sequence continues at coordinate 4,832 of JAFVYB010000062.1, forward strand.
CCCCGAGGCCAAATTCAATTCCGTCGTCGATCGCCCCTGGGGCCAATACGAGTCGCTGATTTCCGGGCCGCGCTTTCAGGTCAAACGCATCGTCGTCAATCCCGGCGCCATGCTCTCGCTGCAGATGCACTACCACCGCGCCGAACACTGGGTCGTGGTCCAGGGCACCGCCGAGGTGACCAACGGCGACTCTGTGCGCCTCTTCACCGAAGACCAGTCGACCTACATCCCGCTGGGCACCATGCACCGCCTGCGCAATCCCGGCACTGTCCCGCTCGTCATTATTGAAATCCAATCGGGATCCTATTTGGGCGAGGACGACATCGTGCGCGTCGAGGATGTTTACGGACGAAAGGAAAAATAATTCGCGAAACCTTATTTTTTGCGCGCCAGCGCACACCTTATTTTTTTTGTGCTTAAAGCGCACGGCGGTTTGTTTCCTGCTGGGCGTTTTTTTTGTTTTGATTTGGACTTAAATTAGCTCGATTTAATTTTTATATTCAAAACGCTTTTTGTTGGCCCGACTCGACATTGGCAGGGCATTGTCTTGAATCGACATCGACAACGACGCGTCAAAGACTTGAATCGACAACGACACGGCATCGTCCCGAATTGACATCGCGTGTCGGCGCCCGCTCTGCCCCGTTCGAGCGACTTTAATTCGTCATTGTGCGAGAGTGAAAAACCCATGTTTTTTCCCTCTCGCGCTCTCCCTTTTCCTTCCCCGCCCCTCAGACGAGCGGTATTTGCTCGA